>CAZDDH010000047.1:0-45260 GCA_964504165.1 uncultured Rickettsiales bacterium
ACCGCAATTCTCCGGAACCTACGGGCTCCGAAACGCCCCATGGAACCCCGCCGGCAACTCCTTCCAGTCCGGGACCCCGTCCGGCATCTCCCCCCGCGGATGGAAGGTGTTCCACAGTAGCGCCGGACCCTGCATCCCCTCCTGGGCGTCGGCTGCGAGGGCGGCCAGCGCACGGCCGGTATAGGTGACCTCCAACTGGAGCCCCTCGGTCGTCTCGGCGCGCCGCATGGCCTCCAATGCCTCGGGGGTCTCGGTGCCGTATCCGGGCCCTTCGAATCCTTCCACGCAGTCCAGCGCCATGGCTGGGGGGGTCTCTGCCAGCCCCGGGTCCAGGGACCGGAGGTGCCGGTAGGTGGCCAGAGCCAGCCGTTGCGTGCGTCGGGCCGAAGCCATCCTGGGGTCCACCACACGCACCGCACGGACCCGGGACTGCAGCCCCGCCATGCCGATCCCCAGGGCGATCCCCGCCGCTGTCCCAGCCGATCCCAGCGGCACGTAGATGCAGCCTGGTTCGGGCAGCTCCCCCGCGGTGACCTGAGCGGCCAGCTCGAGGCCGGCTTCCACGTACCCGGTGGTCCCCAAGGGGCTCGAACCACCCGGTGGAATCCACAGCGGTGCCTGGCGGCGGAGCAGGTGACCGGCATAGACGCGGACCACCTGTGGTACCGAGCGGACCTCACCGCCGGCATAGGCCATGTTGGCTCCCAGGGCCGCACACCGCACCAGGGTGTCGCGCACGTGCCCTGAGGACGCCTCCTCGATGAGGATCAGCGAGCAGTCGAGCTGCTGGGAGCGCGCCGCCAGCAACGTCGCGAGCCCATGGTTGCTGCCCAGATACCCCATCGTCACGAGGGTCTTGCTCCCGCGTGCCAGGGCATCCGCCAACAGGAATTCCAGCTTACGCGCTTTGTTCCCCCCGACGGGCGGCCCGCCGGAATCGTCCTTGAGCCACAGATCGGCCAATCCCAGGGCCCGCCCCAGCCGGTACAGACGGCGTACGGGGGTGGGGCGTTGGACCAGCGGAACGCGCGGTAGCCGGTCGCGCAGCAACGGAGCTCTCTGGTACAGCTGGAACGTCGATTCGCTCATATCTGCTCTCGTGGGGGCCCTGCGAGCCCATCAGGACCGGACGCTACGCGTCCGTTGCATTGCCGTACACACACTACCTTAAAAAAGGGGGTTCACGACAAGAACCGCGGCGGTTAGTATTCCCCACTTTCCGCAGGAGGCACCCATGAGAAACACCACCATCTTCACCATCTTGTTCACCCTGTCGCTGCCCATCTTCGTCCTCGCGTGTGGCGAAACCGCCGAGGAACCTGGGGCCGAGACGCCGGCCATCGAAGACAAGGCCGCGGAAGAGGCCGAGCCGGTGGCGACCGCCGTGGGCGCCGAGCTGGCCGCCGAGGGCGACCTGATCTCCATCGCCGATGTCAACGACAAGGCCGCCGAGCTGGACGGCAAGACCGTCCGCATCCAGGGCAAGGTCGTGCACCTGTGCGGCAGCGGCTGCTCGCTGACCATCCTCGATGGCGACCAGAAGATAAAAATCCGTCGCGACGGTGACGAGTTCCAGTTCCCGGCGGACTGGAAGGACAAGACCGTCCTGGTGGAAGGCAAGCTGGCCGCCGATCCCGGCTGCGGCAAGCACCACGGCAAGGGTGAAGCTGAGGGCGATGAGGGCGACAAAGACGCCGCCGCCGATGCCGCGCCCCGACCCGATCACGCCCCGGCCGACCACTCGGAGCACGCCGAGCATCAGCACGTCCACGGCGAAGGGGCGGCGCACGTGATCATGGCCACGGGAGCCAAACTCGTCGAGTAGACGGGTTGCCTTCGATGAGGCCGGCGACTATGTTTCCTGGCAACTCCCGGCTGGCCGCACAACCGGTTTTTTCGCGTGGAAGAGCAGCATGAGCAAGCATCTCGTCATCGTCGAGTCCCCCGCCAAATCCCGCAGTATCGAGCGATACCTGGGGGACGACTACACGGTCATGGCCTCCTTTGGTCACGTCCGCGACCTCGTCCCCAAGAACGGCGCCGTCGACCCTGACAAGTCCTTCGCGATGGCCTACCAGGTCATCAAGGAGAACGAACGGCACGTGGACGCCATCCGCAAGGCGCTGGCCAAGGCCGACGACCTCATCCTCGCGACAGACCCTGACCGTGAGGGTGAGGCCATCTCCTGGCACATCATGGAGCTGCTCAAGGAAGACGGTTCGCTGGGCGAAAAGCCGGTCCGCCGTGTGGTCTTCAACGAGGTCACGCCCCGCGCGGTCCGGGAAGCCATGGACAACCCCCGCGATCTCTCGCTGGATCTGATCAATGCCCAGCAGGCGCGGCGAGCCCTGGACTACCTGGTCGGCTTCAACCTCTCTCCGCTGCTGTGGAAGAAGGTCAAGCAGGGTCTCTCTGCCGGCCGCGTGCAGAGCCCCGCCCTGCGAATGATTGCGGAACGTGAGGCGGAAATCGAGGCGTTCGAGCCCCGGGAATTCTGGGTCATCGAGGCCGCCTGCAAAAAAGACAAGCATGCCTTCAAGGCCAAGCTGGCGCGCCATGACGGCAAGAAGGTCAGCCGCTACGACCTCAACAACGAGACCCTGGCCCATGGCGTCCGTCAATCGCTGGTCGACGCCGCCCAGAGCCAGCTCACGGTGGACGCCGTCACCCATAAGGAACGCCGGCGTAACCCATCGCCGCCCTTCACTACCTCGACATTGCAGCAGGAAGCCGTACGCAAGCTCGGATTCTCCGCCAGCCGCACCATGCGCGTGGCGCAACAGCTGTACGAGGGCATCGATCTGGGCAGCGGCCCCGTGGGCCTCATCACCTACATGCGTACCGACTCGGTGAACCTGGCACAGGAGGCGCTGGCCGACATCCGCGAGCTCATCGACAAGCGATTCGGCAAGGAGATGCTTCCGGACAAACCCCGCGTGTACAAGACCAAGGCCAAGAACGCCCAGGAAGCGCACGAGGCGGTCCGTCCCACATCGGCGATGCTCACCCCGGACGACGTCAAGGCGTCACTCAGCCGGGACCAGTTCCGCCTGTACAAGCTGGTTTGGAAGCGGGCGGTCGCCAGCCAGATGAAGCACGCCGTGCTGGACACCGTCACGGTGGATCTGAGCGCTGGCAACACCGGCAATCTGTTCAAGGCCCGTGGCTCCACGGTCCGCGAGCAGGGCTTCATGGCCGTCTACCGCGAGGGCCGCGACGACGGCAAGGAAGAAAAAGACGAGCACCGGCTGCCCATCATGGACAAGGGCGACCTGATCAGCCTGATCGAGATCACCGCGACCCAGCGCTTCACCGAGCCGCCGCCCCGCTACACGGAAGCGACGCTGGTCAAGACCCTGGAGGAACGCGGCATCGGCCGTCCCTCGACCTATGCGGCCATCATCTCGACGCTGCTCAAGCGGGAGTACACCGAGCTGGTCAAGCGCCACTTCATGCCCACGGAGATGGGCCGCATCGTCAACGGCTTCCTCACCAATCGGTTCTCCCGGTACGTGGACTACGATTTCACGGCCAACCTGGAAGACCGTCTGGACGAGATCTCCCGGGGCGAAGAGGACTGGCTGGGCGTACTGAAGGAGTTCTGGACGCCCTTCCACGAGCAGGTGGCCGACGCCACCGCCAACGTGACCCGGGAGGAAGTGGTCCCGGCCCGGGAGCTGGGTTCGGATCCGAAGACCGGCAAACCGGTGACCGTCCGTATGGGCCGCTTTGGACCGTACCTGCAGTTCGGGGACCGTGACGGGGACGAGAAACCCCGCAACGTGAGCCTGCCCCCCGGCCAGAACATGACGTCCATCACCCTCGATGAGGCCCTCGACCTGCTCAAGCTGCCGCGTAACCTCGGTCAGACGCCCGAAGGCGATGACGTGATGGCCAACATCGGCCGCTACGGACCGTACCTCAAGTTCGGCAAGCAGAACATCTCGCTGCGGGAGGACGACCCCTTCACCATCACCCTCGAGCGCGCCCTCGAGCTGCGCAAAGATGCGGCGGAGGCGGCCGCCAAACGGGAGATCAAGCTGTTCGAAGGCAGCGAGATCAAGGTGCTACAGGGCCGGTACGGACCCTACGTCACCAACAGCAAGAAGAACGCCCGTATCCCCAAGAAGAAGGATCCGGCCAGCTTGACCCTCGAGGAGTGCACGCAGCTGCTGGAGAAGGCCCCGGATCGCAAGCGACGGGGCGGTGGCCGGCGGCGGAAATCCACCCGTTCAGCGGGCAGCAAGTAAGGCTCAGACCCCTAGCCCCTGGCTATCTCCTGTAGTAGAGCCTCCAACGGCGCGAGGCAGGCCTCCCAACCAAATCTCTCTTCGACCTCACGGCGGCCAGCCCGGCCAACCCGCGCCCGCAGTTCGGGATCGGCCATCAGGCGGAGGCAGGCGTCGGCCTGCTCCTCGTCCGAGTCGGCAACGAGCACGCCCCTGCCGCTCGCGAGCCCCAGGGGGGCCGCGGCCATCGCGCTGGCCACCACCGGCGTCCCCACCGCCAACGACTCCAGGATCTTGTTCTGGATTCCGGCGCCGAACCTCATGGGGCACAGGGTCAGCGTCGCCCGGCGCAGCTCGTCCACAGGGTGGTCTACCGCGCCGACGAGGGTGGCCCCGTGGACCCCGTCGAGGGCGCGCAGGTCCGCGGGGGCGTTGATCCCGACGATACGCAGCGCAGCTGTGGGCCGCTGACGGCGGACCCGCGGCATGATCTTCATCACCGAACGGCAGGCCATGTCCCGGTTGGCCACCGTACGGAGGTTGCCCAGGAACACGATGCTCTGTGGCGCCACGGCCTCCCCCCCGGGGCAGAAGGCGTCCCCGTCGACGCCGTTGGGCGCCAGCACCAGCCGGGCCGCGGGGACTCGCTGCTGCACGTCCTCCAGGTCCACGGGGCTGATCATCGTGGCACCGGCGGCCCGGGAGACCACCTCCGTCTCGTACCGCTGGACCCGCGGTTGTTCCAGGCGGTAGAGCAGCCGCTGGCGCCACGGCAGATGGGGCATGGCGCGGCGGTAGTTCATCGAGATGGAGTCCTGCACATCGATGACGACGGGGAGCGGCATCTCCAGCAGGTACGGGGCGGTGCGGATCAGCGAGCCCAGGGCCACGTCGAATTCGCCCGGGGGGATCTGGCGGAGGGCCCGCCCCAGCGCCCGGCATCGGAAGTAGCTGGCTTGCAACGGCAGACTCGGCTGAGCCAGACCGGCCACGGCGCGACCATAGGAGCGATAGGAGGGGTGGAAGAACGTCCGGATCCGGGCGGCCATGGAACGATGGGCCAGAGCCGTCCGTTCCTGCTCCCTGGTGGCCACCAGGGTGAACAAGGTCACCTCGTGGCGTTGGGAGAGCGTGCGCAGGATGTGGAACAGACGCAGCCGGTCACCCCCCTGGGGCGGGAAGGGCGACCGGGGCGTGACCATCAATACGCGCATGACGGCGCCCACACGAAACCACGAGTCTTGAGATCGGAGGTTGGAAAAACGGGAAGGAGGAAGCGCGGGATCGAGGACTCCTCGGGGAAGGAGTTCCTCACATGGCTTCGACTTCGGAGGCGACGGTGGGATCCCCACCCACGACGGAGATGAACAGCACCAGGGCGATGTTGGCCAAGATGGTCCAGAAGGCCATGACCAGGTAGAGCAGGCGGGTGCCAGCCATCAGCTTCTTGCCGTTGGTGAAATAGATGATCAGACCCACGAGGGTCCCCACCAGGGAGATGCACCCCATCGTTGACAGCAGGAAATAGTACGGAGCGATCTTCTCGAGGAACTTGGTACCCATGGCGTTCTGCCCTTCTCCCGTGGCGATTTCCGCAGCCGGCCGCCCGGTAGTATCCGATATCGACGCCGCCGTTGAAAGGCGGTGGTTCAGTTGGACTACCCTTCATAACACGATCCGAAACGGTTGGGATCGGCTGTGGATGAAAGATGACAGATTCCTTACTTATCGCCGGGAGGGGTTTACGCCCGACGTCGTCTCAGCCACAGCAAGCCGAGCAGGGCCCCCAGAACGAGCGGTGAGGCGGTGGAGGATCCCCCCCCTCCTATTCCACAGTTCTCGCAGCCGGCAGGACCCACGCGGAGGCTGATGGGGATCAGGAGATCGTCCTCGGCCTCCGGGGATTCGAGGGTCAGGGTAGCCTCGTAGCGGCCGTCCCGATCGGTCGGCTTCGTGAAGGTCAGCTGGAGGGTCTCCGTGTCGTCATGGGTCTCGCCGTCCACGGCCCCGAGGTTAACCCAGCTCTTGTTCGCGGATGCATGCCAGGCCATCCGGCCCGCGGCCCCGTTGCTGATCTCCACGTCCACCGACACCGAATCCAGGCTCTTGACGAGATAGGCCTCCACCGGCGTGGGCGTGGCCTGGAGTTGGGCCGCCTCGAGGACGGCAAAATCAACGGGCACAATCCATGGATTGTTGGTGGTGCCGGCCGCCTCGAAACGGATCTCGCCGTTGTGGTGGCCCATCGCCAGCCCGGCCGGATCGAGGGTCAGCGTCAGCGTCTCCTCGTCGCCGAAGATCTCACCTTCGAGGGGCTCCAGGGACATCCAGTCCTGATCGACGGTGGCCGTCCACTCATAGTGATCGAGCCCGCCGTTGCCTAGCTCGAGCTCGACGACCAATGGGCTGCTGTCCCGGGTGTCCGCCAGCACCTCCGCCGGGGTGACCGCCACCGCGGGGTAGCCGAGACGCAGGCTAGGATCCCCGATCAGGGTCATGCCGTAGTGCCAGTACACGTCGTCGTCATTGAAGGGGTACAGGGAGTTGAACCACAGGCGATACGCCTCGCCGAACTCCTCGAATTCAGCCAGGTTGTGGTAATAGGGATACCCGTTGAGCATGGAGCCGGTCTTGGTGCTCCCCACCGACAGCAGCCCCGATTCCGTGTTCAGCACGTACACGCCGCCCATGAAGACCTGGTCGGTGTAGTTGGAGTTGGAGCAGGCGAACAGGTTGTAGAACAACGCATCCGCCTCCGGAGGCACCTCGTTCCACATCATGTAGTCGTAGTTGCCGCTACGGACGAAGAAGTGGGCGTCCGGCGAGGAGTGCACGAACACCGCGATGTTGTCGAAGGTGGCGCTCAGCCGGGGCAGGTAGTCGTCCTTGCAGGTGGTCTCGTGCTCCCACTCGGACGTCACGTCGGGGAAGGCCTCGATGAGCTCGGCTACGTAGTAGTCCCCCCACGCAGCCCAGTCATCATCCACGTAGACCAACGAGCTGCCGTTGGGTTCGATCTCCCCGGTGCGGAACCGATGGTTGCGCTCGAAGTAGTCGTTGAACAGCTCGGCCTCGTCCCCCATCTGCGCGGTGGCGATCAGGTGCCCGACCCAGATCTCGGGGAGCGTCGAGCCCTCCCCCAGGCCGTGAACGTCCGGGACGCCGTTGTTGTCGGTGTCCTCCCACGAACCGTTGAGGTCCATGTAGTAGAGGTCGCAGGGGAAGACCGCATACCCGTACTCCTGGTAGTCGTTCTCCACCTCGTACCAGGCCACGGGCAGGTCGCCGATCATCAGGGCGCCCACCAGATCGTCCGCATAGAGGTCCTGGAGGTGGGCGCGGAGCTGTTCGGGGGTGCCACCGCTCATCATCTCCAGCAGGACCGTATGCCCGTCGGACTCCAGATCCTCGGTGAACTGATCCAGGGAGGCGGCCAGGGAATCCTCCAGGGAACTCTCCACCAGCACGGCGATCCGCCCCCGCTCCCCCTCCCGGCTGTCGGTCTGGGGTGAGGCGTAGCGCACGGAGACCGTCAGGGGCCCGTTGACCGGGTGTTCGGCGAGCCACATCTCCGGGGTGATCTGCCGGGGGTTCATCTCTTCGGGCCAGATGGTGTGGGGGATATCGTCGCGATCGTAGGGGGGCGCCGCGTCCGCCCGGAACACGAACGAGCACGTAAGGACCAAGGGTAGGACCAGCAGTCGAGATCGGGTCAAAGCAGCGCCTCCATGACCTGATCATGGCGGCTACCAAGGCAAGAAGCCAGGGACGATTCCGTCAGGGAGCTGCGGCAAGCTGGTCGGTGGCCCGGCGCAGGGCGCGTAACGAGATGACGCCTTGCATGCGCCCCACTTCGGCCCCGTCCGGATCGAACAGCGAGACGGTGGGCACCCCCACCAGCTGATAGCGGGAGGCCAGGTGCTCGTTGCGCGGGTCGGACAGGTTGAGCAGCACGACCTCCACCGGCCCGTCGTCGTTCTCGTCGCGGAGTTTGTGGATGGTCGGGCGCATGACCTTACAGGCGGGGCAGTTGTCCGTATAGAACTCCACCAGCCGGGGCTTGCGTGTCGCTTCGCCCAGGGGCGGCAACAGCTCGGTCCCCTCCTCGTCGAAGACGGGCCGGGACTGGACGCTCTCATCCATGGCGGGGGGGGGAGAGGGGCGGCCGCGCATCTCCCGCTGGCCGAACCAGAACAGGGCGATGATCGGCACGCCCACGATCAGCACGATGTTGCGTCTCCAGAAACTCGGTTTGCTCTTGCTGGCACTCATCGTTCCACCTCGAAGCTCCGCATGGAGGATTCCATCTGCACTGTAGAGCCTGCAAACCCCGGGTCAGGTTCACATCACTTCATGATATCCTGTCTGCCGTGTCGAACTGCCGTTACAGCTTGTGGTTGCTGCTGCTGATCGCCTGGACGGGCTGTGGGGAGGCTCCGTCCACCGGCGCGGCGGCCCCTCCCGTGCAGGAATCCAACGCCGAGGCGGCTCCTGAAGAACCCGCCGAACCGGTGGCCGCCGAGGCCCCGCCCCCTACCCTGGAAGAGCACCCCGATGTTCACCGGGACGACGGCCCCTGGATCCGTAGCCGCGGGGCCTATGTCGTCGACCGGGTCAGCGGCGAGGTGCTGTACTCTCACCGGGCGGACCGGCCCCGCCCGACGGCCTCCATCGCCAAGCTGATGGGGGCGCTCACCTATCTAGAGACCGACCCGGATCTGGGGGCCCTGATCCGCATCACTCGCCGGGACGCGGTGGACTCCCACTGGACCCCCTCTCCCCTGTGGATCGGGACCAGCTACCTGGCCGAGGACGTCCTGCGGCAGGCGCTGCTGGAGTCGGACAACCGGGCCATCATGGCCCTGGCCCACGCCACCGGCCTCGACACGGAGGCTTTCGGCGACGCGATGAATACCAAGGCCGCCGATATCGGCATGGCCCGCAGCTTCTTCGTCGAACCAACCGGCATCAACGCGGACAACGTGGCGACTCCCTTCGAGGCGGGGGTATTGCTGGAGGCCTGCCTCACCAACCCGCTGCTCGCCGAGATCCTCACCACCGAGAACCACACCTTCTACCGCCAAGATCGCCGGCGCCGTATCGTCGCCCACAGCTCCAACATGCTCATGCGCATGGAGCACTGGGAGGTGCTGGGTTCCAAGACCGGCTATACCTGCGTCGCCGGCAGCTGCCTGGTGATGATCGCCCGCGTCGAGGGCCGGGAGCTGCTGATGAGCTTCATGGGCCACCCAGACAAGGAGATGCGCTTCAACGACGCCGGTGAGATCCGGTGGTGGTTGCGAGAGCGCCGCGGAAACTCCTAAAAAAATCAGCGAACCATTTTCCTTCCCCACGTCACTTACCGATAGAACTCTGGAAGGTGACGATGCAAACGGACGAAGAAAAGCTGGTTCTCCGGGCGCAAGCGGGTGATTCCGTGGCGTTCGATCAGCTGATCCGGCGCTACGAGCGGCCGCTGTTCCGGCACGTCTACCGGCTGATGCACGACGAGCAGGCAGCCTACGAAGCGCTGCAGGAGACCTACATCGCCGTGCTGCGCAGCATCCGCAAGCTGCGCTCCCGCAGCAGTTTCAGGCCGTGGATGTACGGTGTGGCAACCCGGGTCTGCCTCAAGGCCCACTCCAAGGCGGCCCGCCGGCCCTTCCCGTCCGAGATGTTGAACGAACCGGCCGATCTCAAGCCCCTGCCCGACTCGCTGGCCTCCGCCCGCGAGGAGCTGGAACAGGTGATGGACCAGATCGTGGCCATGTCCCCGCGACTGCGGGCGGTGATCTTGCTGCACTTCTTCGAGGGGTTGACCCTCGTGGAGGTGGCCGCCGCCCTGGAGATCGCCCCGGGGACCGTCAAATCCCGACTTCATGCCGCCTTGGTGCAGCTACGCCGCTGCCACGCCACCGGAGGTTGAAACCATGAGTGACCCGAGTAACTCCATCGAACCCGATGCCGCCCGGCTGCGTGAAGCCCGCGGCAACGTGCAGTCGTTCCTCGTCAAGAAGAAGCGGCTCACCACCGGGGCGTTCATCGTCGCCGGCTTCTTCGAGTGCTTCTTCTTCGTGATGATGCTGTGCTTCATGGATTTCAAGGACCAGCTGTACTGGTTCCTGTTCTCCGGCTTCTGCATGGTCTACATGCCGTTGATCGTCTTCAGCTGGCGCAATGCGGTGAAGATCGATCACCTCTACTACCGGCTGATCGACGAATTGAAATACGAGGATTGAGGAGTGGGCCGCAGGTCAGGAGCGGTGTCTGAGCTTCAGCTCGGCACGCAATTCGGCGGCCTGATGCATCAGATCGTTGAGCAGCTTGCGCAGCAGGACCCGTTCCTCCTCGACGACGGCCTCGCCTCCGGGGGACGTGGGTTCGCGCGCTTCCATCAATGCCGCCTGCAGCCGCCCCAGAGAGATGTTGAGCCCCATCATCACGTCGGTGAGGTCCTTGCCCTTGGGCACACCCACCGGGATGTTGACCACATCCTGGCCCAGGTCGCGCAGGAACTCGCCGAAGACCAGGTCCGGCCGCTCGGTGTACTCCGCCAGCAGCGGCAGCAGATCGGCGGGCAGGTGGGACCGCCCCGCAGTCCAGTGCGAAACCAGGGTCCGGTCGATGTGGATATCGTGCTCACCGAGCCAGGCCACGAAGGCCTCCACCTTGAGCAGATCATGTTCCCTCAAGGAGGCCAGCATCGTCTGGCTCCACGGTCCGTACGGTCTCTTGGCCATGCCCATGGCAATCCCCTTCTCACGTGGAGCCAGTGTCCCGTGAGAAAGCCCCTGATGCAAGCTGGTGATCAGGAAACAACGCTCGATCGCCTACCCCCCCGGGAGGAATCATGACCCCTTCGAGGATCCCGAACCTACTCTCCGCCGTGTCCCTGCTGCTGGCCCTGGTGCCGTGGGCAGCGCTCGCCGGCGAGCCCACCGCCGAAGAGCTGCTCAACGCCACCGACGACATGTACCGCGGCGAGGCCAGCACGGCGACGATCTCGATGCACGTCAAGACCGCCCGCTGGGACCGCACCATGACCATGGAGATGTGGTCCCGGGGGGAGGAGAAATCCCTGATCCTCATCAAATCCCCCGCCAAGGAGGCCGGCACCGCCACCCTCAAGGTGGAGGACAACATCTGGAACTACCTGCCCAAGGTGGACCGCACGATGAAGGTCCCCGCTTCCATGATGTCCGGCGCCTGGATGGGCAGCCACTTCTCCAACGACGACCTGGTCAAGGAGTCGCGGATGGCCCAGGACTACGAATTCGCCATCACTCAGCGGCCGGCGGACAACCCCGAGGGCCAGTACGTCGTGGAGTGTACGCCGGTGCCCGACGCCCCGGTGGTGTGGGGCAAGGTGGTCGTCAAGGTCCGCGGCGAAGACCTGCTGACCACGGAGATCACTTACTGGGACGAGAAGGGCGAGCTCAAGCGCACCATGCTCTTCGAGGACATCAAGGAGCTGGGCGGACGCACCATGCCCGGCAAGATGAAGCTCATCCCCGCGGACAAACCCGGCGAGTTCACCGAGGTGATCTACGAATCGCTGGATTTTGACGCGGACGTGCCGGACAGCACCTTCACCCTGCAAGCGCTCAAGCAGTAGGAGCGCATCATGGGAATGCTCCTACGCATCGCCTGGCGCAACATCTGGCGCCAGAAACGACGGACCCTGATCACCGTGGTTGCGATGGGGGCCGGGGTCGGCTTCTCGATGGCGATGATCGCCTTCATGGACGGCTTCTATGTCCAGGGGTTCGACCTGATGGTGTCCCAGACCCTGGGGCACGGCCAGATCCACAACCCGGACTATCCCACCCAGCGGACCGTCTTCGACACCATCGACGACGGTGAGGCGCTGGTGGAACAGCTGGAGCAGGTGCCAGAGGTCACGGCCGTCTCCGGGCGGGTGTTCGGCTACGCCCTGGTGGGCACCGATGACAGACCCGGGCGGCCGCAGAAGTCCGCCGGGGCCCAGCTGCTGGGCGTCGATCCGACGCGGGAGGCGCCCCTCACCGGCATCGCCGACAAGGTACTGGCCGGCCGCTACTTGGCCGACGAACCGGCTCAGGAGGCGGTGCTGGGTGCCGGGCTGGCCGAGTCGCTCAATGCCGATATCGGCGACGAGCTGGTGGCGGTGACCCAGGCCGCCGACGGGTCGATGGGCAACGAAATCTACACGATCGTGGGTATCTTCCAGACCGGATCGGTGATGCAGGACCGCAGTGGTGTGTTCCTGCATGTGCGGGACCTGCAGGAGCTGCTGGTGCTGGAAGGCCAGCTCCACGAGGTGGCGCTGATGGCGGCCGAGATGCAGGCCATCCCCGGCATGATCGCCGCCACGCGGGCCGCCGTCGGACGCGACGATCTGCTGATCCGCTCCTGGGAAGAGATCAACCCATTGATGGTGCAGCTGCTGAGCCTGCAGGACGTCGCCAACGCGGTGCTCCTGATGATGGTGTTCTCCGTCGCCGCGCTGGGCATCCTCAACACCATGTTGATGTCGGTCTTCGAGCGAACCAAGGAGCTAGGGGTGATCCGTGCCCTGGGGCTGAAGCCCACCCAGATGGTGTCCCTGGTGTTGCTGGAGACCTGTGCCCTGGTGCTGGTCTCCGGCGTGCTGGGTGCCGCCTTGGGCCTGGGGCTGGATGCCTACCTGTGCACCCATGGGCTGGATTTCGGCATGTTCATGAGTGCAGACAGCTACAGCATGGGAGGCGCCCGCTTCCCCACCTTGCTGGTGGGCCATTTCCGCTGGACACCGGTGCTGCAGACGCTGGTCGGGCTGGCCCTGATCTCCCTCTTCGCCGCCATCTGGCCAGCCATCCGGGCCGCGCGACTCAGGCCGGTCGAAGCGATGAGACAGGAGTAACGCCATGTTGTTCAAGATCGCGTTGCGGAACCTCTGGCGGAACAAGCGCCGCTCCCTGATCACCATCTCCGCCATCGCCTTCGGCCTGGCGATGCTGGTCTTCTCCTCCGGCTTCGGGGACGGCGCCCACGGCCAGATGATCGAAGCCGGAGTTCGTGCGATGGCTGGCCACGTGGTGGTCCAGGGAGAGGGTTGGCAGAAGAAGCGCGAGATGGACATCGTCGTCCCCGACTCGCCCCAGATCGTCCAGCAGCTCTCCGAGGCGTTGCCCGACGCCGGCATCGTGCAGCGGGTGTACATGCAAGGCCTGCTCACCTCCCCGTCCGGCTCCGCGGGCGTCGCCGTCAGCGCCGTGGAACCCGCGCTGGAGGCGGAGGTCGGCGACCTGGACGAGAAGCTCGTCGAGGGGGAGTACCTGGGCGACGACCCCACCGGCATCGTGCTGGGCAAGGCGCTGGCCAAGACCCTGGACGTGGGCCTGGGGGGCAAGGTGGTGCTGATGGTCCAGCGACAGGGGGACATCGAGAGCCAGCTGTTCCGGGTGGTCGGCATCTTCGAGGTGGGCATCGACGAGATCGACGCCTTCACCGCCCAGGTCCCGTTGCCGGCGGCCCAGCAGATGCTGGGGCTGGGTGACGATGTGACCCAGATCTCGGTCCACATGCCCTCCCATCGCCACACTCGCCCCGCCCTGGAGACCGTCGAAACCACCCTGGCCGGCGTCGCGGGGATCGACGTGCTGCCGTGGAAGCGCGCCATGCCAGACCTCTACGAATATCTGGTCCTCGACGAAGCCGGGATGTACGTGATGCTGGTGGTCGTGGCCCTCATCGTAGCCATGGGCATCCTCAACACGGTGCTGATGAGCGTACTGGAGCGCCTGCGGGAGTTCGGCGTGATGCTCTCGCTGGGGGCCACTCCGCGAAGACTGGCGTCCCTCGTGATGACCGAAGCGTTCCTGATGGGAACGCTTTCCGTGGTGCTGGGGGTGTCCCTGGGGATCACCTTGAACGCCCTGCTGGCCATCAACGGCCTGGACCTCACCGAGCTGGCCGGCGACACCGGATCGATGGAGGCCGCCGGGGTGGCGATGGACATGCACATCTTCCCCGATCTGTCCGCCTGGAAGACCGCCATTTTCGCAGCCATCGCCTTCACGATGACCTTGCTGGCTGCCATCTACCCCGCCTGGAAGGCCGCAACCCTCAGACCCATCGAGTGCTTGCAGCACCGTTGAGCCCAACTGAACGGAGGCCCACATGCCCATCGTCACAACCGAAAACCTCAGGAAGGAATACAAACAGGGAACCCTCATGGTCCCGGCCCTCCAGGGTGTGGACATCAGCATCGATTCCGGTGAATTCACCGCGCTGATGGGGCCCTCCGGCTCCGGCAAGACCACGCTGCTGAACCTCATCGGCGGCCTGGACGCCCCCACCTCGGGCAAGGTCGTGGTGGAGGGCAAGGACCTGGCGGCCATGGGGGGTGGCGGACGCTCCAAGGTCCGCCTGGAGCGGCTGGGCTTCGTGTTCCAGGCCTACAACCTGATCCCGGTGCTCAGCGCGTATGAGAACGCCGAGTTCGTGTTGTTGCTGCGCGGCGTACCTGCGGCCGAACGTCACAAGCGCGTGATGAAGGTCCTCGAGGAGGTGGGGCTCAAGGGCATGGAGAAGCGCCGGCCCAACGAGCTGTCCGGCGGCCAGCAGCAGCGGGTGGCGGTGGCCCGCGCCATCGTCAGCGAGCCGGCCCTGGTGCTGGCGGACGAACCCACCGCCAATCTGGACAGCAAGACCGGCGAGGAGCTCCTGGAAACGATGAAGACCCTCAACCGCGACCATGGCGTGACCTTCCTGTTCGCCACCCACGATCCCAAAGTGATGGATAATGCCAGCAGGGTGGTGCGACTGGTGGACGGTACGGTTCGGGAGGACATCCGCAAGTAGGGAGGGTGCTGGAGGAACTCATGAACAGCTGGTTGCCCAGGACGACGCTAGCGCTGCTGCTGCTCGGGTGTTTCCCCAACGCGGCCCACGCCGGCCAGGTCATCGACGAGGAGAAGGCCAAGCTGAACGTCGGCGGCGACGTCAAGGGCTTCTTCGTGGGCATCTTCCCCTACGAGCACATGCTCATGCCCGAGGATCCCATCGGCCAGGGGGTGCTGGACTTCCGCTTCAAGATGGACGGCAGCGTGGGTCGCTGGCTCCAGTACTCGTTCCACCACCAGGCCGCGGCCACCATGTACTCCGAGCCGTTCGAGATGAGCATGTCCGCCGCTGGCGGCACGGGCCAGGAGATCCCCCAGGCCCTGGATCTGTCGTGGGAGGCTGTGGACGGGGACTCGTACCAGGTCAACGGCCGCATGGACCGGGCCTCGCTGACCTTCCGCGTCCCCCACCTGGACGTCACCGTGGGGCGCCAGCCCATCTCCTTTGGCAGCGCCTATTTCTTCAACCCCATGGATCTGGTCGCCCCGTTCTCCCCGGTGGTCATCGACCAGGAGTACAAGCCGGGCATCGACGCCGTGCGGGCGGACATCTTCATCGGCATGTCCAACAAGATCACGCTGGTGGGCGCCTACGCCGGCGACTGGGACTGGGAGGGCACGATCCTGGCGGGCCACGGCAGCTTCACCGTCGGCGTGACCGACATCGGCTTCTTCTTGGGCGAGGTGCACAAGGAGACCGTGCTGGGCGTGGACGTCTGGAGCGCCATCGGCCCCGTGGGAGTACACGGCGAGGCCACGCTGACCTTCTATGATCCGGACGAGAAGCCGTTCGTGCGGGCCTCCCTCGGCGCCGATGTCGTCCCCGCCGCCGGGCTCAGCCTGATGGCCGAGTTCTATTACCAGGGCTGCGGTGCAGATGACCCGGGTGACTACCTGGCCTTCGCCGCGTCCGAGCGCTTCGAGCGGGGCGAGCTGTGGTCGATGGGCCGCTGGTACGGGGCCCTGTCTGCCAGCTACGAGGTGATGCCTCTGATCAACGTCAACCTGGCGGCCATCGCCAACCTGGCCGACCCCTCCATGCTCCTGGCCCCGGGCATGTCCTGGTCCGTATCGGACAACGCCGTGCTGGGCGCCGGATTCTACTTTGCCATCGGCGAGCGCCCGGACGAGCTGGACCTGGAAGCGCTCGTCGAGGAGCTGATGGCCGTGCCCACCGAAGAGCAGATCATCGACGCCATCCCCGTCAACTCCGAGTTCGGGTTGTCCCCCAGCATGGCGTTCGTGCAGATGAAGATGTATTTTTAATAGCGTCGTTCTGCGAATGTTCCGATGCTGTATCTGCTCCTAGCTGGTCTCGCGTTCTTCCTCGCGACGGCCCCCCACCCCGCTGGCGCCACCATCGTCGCCGCCCAGGACGGTTCTGCCACCGGCATCACCGACGCCCTGGAGGCCCTCGATGGCCCGGGCCTGGTCGTCATCCCCCCCGGAGAATGGGGCTGGAATGCGGACGACGAGGTTGTGGTGGAGCACGACGGTGTCACCTTGTTGGGGGCCGGGCCGGAGACCACACTGCTGTACCGCAAATACGGCGAGGACAGAGTGGCGTTCTTCCGGGCGAGCGGGATCAAGGACCTCCGCATCACCGGCATCCGGTTCAAGGGTGTGCCCCACGCCGACACCAAGGTCATCGAATACGGCGTGGTGCTCACCGCCGTGGACGGCTTCCGCATCGACCATTGTGTCTTCGCCCACCTGGGCTTCGCCGGCGTGCGATCGGAGGAGTCCAGCAGCGGCGTGGTGGACCATTGCCGGTTCTCCAAGAACTACCGCCGGGAATACGGTTCCCTGGGTTACGGCGTGGTGGTGTACGGCGACAACACCCACCACGGTACGCCCTTTGGCAGCGGGGAGGCCACGTTCATCGAGGACAACGAGATGAGCCTGTGCTTCCACGCGGTGGCTGCCAACAAAGGGGCCCGCTACGTGTTCCGCCACAACACCGTGGCCCAGAACACCAAAGGGCACGCCGTGGACGCCCACGGCGAGCAGTACAGCGCCCCCGGCTCGGTGGGCACCGAGTGGGTGGAAATCTACGACAACCGCTTCTCCAGCCCCAACCGGGCCAACTCGGACTCGGCGCGCAAGTACACCGTGCGCCTGCGCGGCGGGAAGGGGTTGATCTATGACAACCGTTTCGCCGACAACCGCGAGGGGATCCGCGTCGACGAGTTCACCCCCCAGAGCACCGGCCCGGTTTGGATCTGGGGCAACGAGCTACTGAGGGATCCGGATCCCAACGGCCGCGAATCCTACTGCGTGGAGACGGTGACGGAGGGGGACGTGCTGTGCGTGCGCAAGCTGGAGGGGGACGACATCAAGCCCCCGGCGGACGGCATGCCGGTGTTCCACGAGGCCCCGCCCGAAGGCTACCAGGCCTACCCCTACCCCCACCCGAGCGTCACGGCGCTGGGTGTCGAGGCGGGCCACGACCGGGTGGTGCTGCTGCCGGGGGACGGACGGCCGGCCACCGTCTCCCTCGTGGCCAAGCTGGAGCTGCCCCCGGGGCACACCGCCTCCAAAGCCCGCTGGTACACGGTCGAAGGGGGGGAGCTCACCGAGCAGACCTCCGGCACCATCGAGCTGACCCGCGGCGAGTACACGCTGCTCATCGAGGTCACCCGCGAGGATGGCCTCAAGGGGTACGACGCCCTGCTGTTCTCGGTGGTCGCCGGGTTCCAGCCGGTGCCCAGCTCCGACAGCTGGACCAGCCGCTGGTTCGACCCCGTCTTCGGCCCCTCCACCATCGAGTGGATCATGACACCGGCGGCCGACAAGCAGGACGGCTACGTGGCCCTCACCGGCGCCACCGTGGTCACCGAGCACGGCGACAACGCCATCATCGTGCGTACCAACAACGAGGGGTACTTCGACGCCCGCCACGGCGACCACTACCAGGCCGACGCCCGCATCCCCTACGTGCCCGGCGCCGCCTATCCGGTCAAGGTCGATTTCGACACCCGCGCCCGGACCTACAGCGTCTGGGTGGCGGGCAAGCTGCTAGCCACCGACTACCCCTTCCGCACCATGGCCGAGCCGGTGACCCAGCTCACCGTGTGGCACTCCGCAGGCGGCCTGACCGTGACCGATTTTGCTCTCGAATCTGCCTCCGCCTCCCCTCCCGGCGACTGAATCCCACGCCTGCACAGAACCGCCACAACCGTTCCCCCACAACTGCACCGCCCCGCCGCCGCGACGGCATGGACGCCTGGCATCGTGATCCATGACGTTCAATCGCCGCAGGAGGGCCCGCCATGTTGTTCCGTATCATCGCCATCATCTTCATCTTCGCCTGCAGCGCCGCCGCCTGGGTGGTGCTGTTCCAGGTCAACCACGTGCGCAGCGGGGACAGCAATTACGCCATGGCGGTGGACGTGCAGCAGCTGTGGGGCACCGAGCACGCCCAGCAGGCCCCGCGGGTGGACATCAACTGGATGGAGGTCGAGGAACGTGAGCCAACCCTCGATGAGATGAAAGAGCGGCAGCGGGCGCAACCCAAGGGGCGGGCCGCCGACGCCTGGATCGCGGACGTGAACGAGCCTGTGCGGTCCAAGAAGCACCACGAGCAGCCGCTGGGGCTGGCCTCCTCCAATGTGGACGTGACGCTGGATGTGGAGCACCGCCGCAAGGGACTGCTGTGGTTCGCCACCTACACGGTGGATTTTGATGCCGTCTACACCATCGACAATCCCGTCGATCAGCCCGTGAACGCCATCGTGAAGTTCCAGTTCCCCAGCCCATCGGCGGTGTACGACAACATGGTCATGACGGCGCCCGGCCGGGACGACCTGGAGATCACCGCTGAGGGCGGCATGCTGGTGGGCCGCTTCGAGCTGCCGGCCGGCGAGACCCAGCAGATGCACGTGGGCTACCAGTCCCGCGGCCTGGACCGCTGGAGCTACGCCTTTGGCGAGGACGTCAACCTGGTCGAGGATCTGCGCCTGGTGATGGGCACCAACTTCGATGCCATCGACTTCCCGCTGGGGTCCATCAGCCCCGACTCCAAGACCCCCCACAGCGGCGAACCGGGTTGGGAGCTGGAGTGGGACAAGGACTCCCTGGTCTCCGGCTCCTACATCGGCATGCTGATGCCCCACCGCATCAACCCCGGCCCGCTGGCAGCGGCGATGAGCATCCACGCCCCCGTGTCCCTGTTCTTCTTCTTCTTCGTGCTGTTCATCCTGCAGGTGTTGCGGGGGATCAAGATCCACCCGATGAACTACTTCTTCCTGGCGGCCAGCTTCTTCGCCTTCAACCTGCTGTTCTCCTACCTGGTCGACCACGTGGACATCCTGGTCTCCTTCGGCATCGCATCGGCCACCTCCGTGTTCCTGGTGGTCTCCTATCTGCGGCTGGTGGTGGGGGTGAAGTTCGCGGTGCTGCAGGCGGGCTTCGCCCAGATCGTCTACCAGATCTTGTTCTCCTTGGCCCACTTCTTCGAGGGCTACACCGGTCTGACGGTGACCATCGGCGCCATCGTCACGCTGGCGGTGGTGATGCACCTCACCGCCAAGGTGGACTGGGACAACGTATTCACGGCGACACGACGCCCGGCGCATCGGCGCCCAGCGCCAGCGGCCGACTAAAGCACTATAATCAGCGGTTCCGGTGCTGATACCGGCATTGAGGGGAACCGCGCATGAGACCCGAGGACAAAGAGCGCATCCAGGTCGAGGTGGTCAGCCGCATCGTCGAGCGCCACAGCCAACGCGCCCGCACCGCCCCCGAGGGGTACCTGGAGAGCCTGGTCAACGACACCCTCTACCACGAGCGCCTACGCCTGGAAAAAGAGAACTCCAAGCTGCCGCGGATCAAGGCGGACAAGGCCTTCTACAGGCCGTTCCGCAAACGGCTCAGCCACGCCTCGGGCAGCGACCTGCAGCAGATGCTCGAGGAGCAGTCCCGCCACTTCATCGAGGAGATCACCGGCCACTTCGACGACCAGGTCTACCGGGTGGCCACCGCCGCCATCCCCACCGGCTTGGGGGTGCTGACCCACGCCATGAGCCCCTGGCGGCTGCTGGCGCTGAAGGACCAGCGCTCGTCCATGTCCGACCACATGGAGATCCAGGGAGAGGTGGACCACGTCCGGGCCCTGCAGGAGAAGGGCACCTTGGTGGTGGTGCCCACCCACTCGTCCAACCTGGACAGCATCGTCATCGGCTTCGTGTGGCACCTCATGGGCATGCCGCCGCTGTGCTACGGCGCCGGGCTCAACCTGTTCAGCAACCCGATGATGTCGTTCTTCATGCACAACCTGGGCGCCTACAAGGTGGATCGGCGCAAGGGGGCCGGCCTCTACAAGGAACTGCTCAAGGAGTACGCCACCTGCTCCATGGAGATGGGCTACCACAACCTGTTCTTCCCCGGCGGCACCCGCTCCCGCAGCGGCGCGGTGGAGCCCCGCCTCAAGAAGGGCCTGTTGGGCACCTCCATCGGCGCCTACGTGGGCAACCTGCTGGCCGGCAAGGCGCGCCCCAACCTCTACGTGGTGCCCTGCACCCTTTCGTACAAGCTGGTCCTCGAGGGGGAAACCCTCATCGGCGACCACCTCAAGGCGGTGGGCAAATCCCGCTACATCATTGAGGACGACGAGTTCTCCCGGCCCCGCAAGATCCTCCACTTCATGAACAACCTGATCTCCCTGGACGCCCGCATCATCGTGCGGTTCTCCAAACCGCTGGACGTGTTCGGCAATCGGGTTGACCCGGAGGGCCATAGCCTGGATCCCCGCGGCCGCCGCATCGAACCCCAGCACTACGTGATGCGCGACGGGGTCCCGGTCTACGATGGCCAGCGGGACGCCCAGTACACCACCGAGACCGCCGCGGAGATCGTGCGCGCCTTCCACCGGGACAACGTGCTGATGTCCACCCACGTGGTGGCCCACGCCCTGTACCGCCTGCTGCGCGCGGCCAATCCCGGAATGGACATCTACCGGCTCTTGCGCTCCGGCGGCGAGATGCCTTCGTTCCCCATGGGGGACGTACACGCCGAGACAGAGCGGGTACTGACGGCCTTGAAGGAGGCGGACAATCCACCCCAGTTCGGGCCGGATCTGCGCACCACGGATACCCAGGAGATCGTGGCGGACGCACTCAAGCACTTTGCCATCTACCACACGCAGCCGGCCGCCAGGCGCAGGGGAGACCGGGTCTTCCACGAAGATCGCAACCTTTTGCTGTACTACGGGAACCGGCTGCGGGGCTATGACCTGGGCCGCCGGATGGGGGGTGCACGATGAATGTCACCGTCATCGGCGCGGGGAGCTGGGGTACGACCCTGGCCAAGGTCATCGGCGAGAACGGCCACCAGGTGTTGCTGTGGTCCCGGGACCGGGACCAGTGTACGGCCATCAACAAGTCCCATCGCAACCCCCGCTACCTCAAGAAGGTCAAGCTGCCGGCGACGCTGAAAGCCACCCATGACCTGGAGCGCGCCTGTAGCTCCCAGCTGATCGTGCAGGTGGTGCCCTCCCACGGCACCCGTAGGGTGGTGCGCCGCATGGGCGAGCACCTGCGGGGCGATCAGATGATCGTGCACGCCACCAAGGGCATCGAAATCGAGACCGGCAAGCGCATGAGCCAGGTCATCCGCGAGGAGACGTGCGTGCGCAAGGTCGGAGTGCTCAGCGGCCCCAACCTGGCCGGTGAGCTGGCCCAGCGCAAGCCGGCGGGTACGCTGGTGGCCTCCAAGTTCAAGGAGGTGCTGGAGGTGTCGGCGGCGGTGCTGCACAGCCCCTACTTCCGCGTCTACTCCGGCGACGACGTCATCGGCGCCGAGGTGGGGGGCGCCTTCAAGAACATCATCGCGGTGGCAGCGGGCATCTGCGACGGTCTGCAGCTGGGGGACAACACCAAGGCGCTGCTGCTCACCCGCGGGCTGCGGGAGATGGCCATGCTGGGCGACACGATGGGCGCCCAGGTGGTGACCTTCGGCGGCCTGGCCGGCATCGGCGACCTGATGTGCACCTGCGCCTCGACCCTGTCGCGCAACCACCAGGTGGGGGAGCGCCTGGCGGTGGGCCAGCGCCGCACCCAGATCGAAAAGGAGATGGACATGGTCGCCGAGGGCATCAAGACCTCCCGGGCGATCCACGCCTACGCCACCCACAAGGGGCTGGAGCTGCCCATCGCCGAGACGGTCTACCGGCTGCTCCACAGCCGGCTTGGGGTCAAGCGGGGTATCGAGGAGCTGATGAGCCGGCCGGCCGGGGACGAGTTCGCGGAGCTGCACCTGTGACCTTCCCCATCGACCGCGTCGATCAGCGCACCTTCCCCCGAGATTGGTCGGGTGATGTCATCGTCTGTGACATCGACCGGACCTACCTCTACACCCGCTTCTCGTCCCTCAAGGGCATGGCCCGCATCCCCGTCGAGTTCGCCATCGACAAGCGGGCCATCGCCGGCATGGTGCCGCTGCTCAAGGAGCTGCGCCGGGGCCCGGAGGAGCGCAGCCGTCAGACGCCGCTGTACTTCATCTCCGCCAGCCCGCGCCAGATGCGCCCGGTCATCGAGCGCAAGATGTTGATGGACGGCATCGAGTACGACGGCACCACGTTCAAGGATTGGGGCAAGGTCCTGCGCCAGCTGCAGCCCAAACGGCTCAAGGAGCAGCTGGGCTTCAAGCTCACCGGGTTGTTGATGGGCCGCCACGCCCTACCCCGGGGCGCACGGGAATTCCTCATCGGCGACGATCTGGAGAGCGACGGGCTGGCCTACGCCATCTACGCCGACGTGCTGGCAGGGCGCATCCCCATCGACGATCTGCAACGCACGCTGATCCACCTGGGGGTGGCCCGGGCCGACGCCCGGGGGATCGTCGAGGCCAAGAAGACCATGGCGGACATGGACGGGGTGAAGCGCATCTACATCCGCCTGGAGCGCAACGACGACCCGGCGGCCTTCCTGGATTTCCACCCCTACCTGGCCCCCTGCCTCGATCCGTTCCAGATGGCCGCCTCCATGTGGGCCGAGGGCATCATCCGGCTGCCGGCAGTGATACGCGTGGTGGAGGAGCTGTCCCAGCACGGCATGGGGCGCGAGAAGATCCACGAGCGGTTCTGGGACGCGGGCCAGAGGGGGCTGCTGCCGGTGGAGCGGGGCCACGAGCTGGCCCGCACGCTGGCTGTGGCGGGGCACCTGGACGCGGACATCGATCCGGCCGAACCGGACACATTGTGGGCCGAATCGGCACAGAACCATGCTGCCCGCGCGACCTGGACCCCCGAACAGTTCTTGATCCTGTGAAATTTGGGGTCGGGGGCACCCGCGTTCCTTTGGCGAACCCGCCGGCGATGCTAGCCTGAAAACATCATGATCTGGCGCCGTACCTTCGGACTCCTGTCCGCGTTGTTGCTTGCCCTACCCACCGCCACCACCGGCTGCGGTGAGTCACCGTTCGCCTTCGAGGGCGCCGGGGACGACGACTTCGTGCCCGGCGACGATGATTTCATGCCGGACGACGATGACGACGACTTCGGCGATGATGACGACGACGACAACGGGGACGACGACGACGACACCGGCACCCCGGACCACCAGGAACTGTGCGACCGCTGGAACGGGGACCGGGCCAGCCTCTCGGAGGGCAGCTGGTCCGGCAGCGTGGGCGCCTGCAACGCCGGCGACATCTCGGACGAAGGCCGGGAGAACGCCCTGCGCATCGTCAACCTCTACCGCTGGCTGGCCAACTTGCCGGAGGTGGACCACGACGCCTCACGCAACGCAATGACCCAAGATTGCGCGTTGATGATGCACGCCAACGGCGCCCTCTCCCACAACCCGCCCGAATCGTGGACCTGCTACACCGGGGACGGCGCCTCCGCCGCCGGGAACAGCAACATCGCCACCGGCCCGGGGGTGATGGCGGTGGACATGTACATGGCGGACTGGGGCAACGAGACCACCATGGGGCACCGGCGCTGGATCCTCTCCAACGGCCTGGGCCCCATCGGATTGGGTTCCACCGACGGCTACTCGTGCATGTGGGTTCTGGGAGGATCGGGCAGCGGCAGCAACCAGTGGACCGCCTTCCCCCCCGAGGGCCCGGTGCCGTGGCAGATGATGGACTGCAGTTACGAGTCCACCGATTCGACCGGCTGGACCGTGCAAAGCGACGGCATCTCTCTGGGCGGCGCCCAGGTCAGCATCACCACCGACGACGACGGCGAGCTGCCGGTGGACGTCGTGGATCTGGCAGGGGGCTATGGCAGCACCAGCGCCATCAACATCCTGCCCCAGGGGTGGACCTCCCAGCCGGGGGTCACCTACCACGTGGCCGTCACCGGCATCTCCCCCACCATCGAGTACGACGTGGAGATGGTGGACTGTAGCCAGTACTGAAGCTGCCGTAGTTCCCCCAACTGGACGGAGGGACGATTCCGTCCCTTTCCACACTGTCCGTTGACCGACCGATCTCCGCCGCCAGACAATGCCCACCCGGTCATTCCAGCATGAGGAAGAACCATGCGAACACTCCCGTCGCGAACCGTCGCATCCTTCGCCATCGTCGCCACCTGGGTGCTGGCTAGCTTGAGTTCACCCATGGCCGGCCACGCCCAGACCTGGACCGACCAAGCGCCCATCCCCACCGTCCGATGGACTCCTGCGGTGGCGGTGGTGGACGGGGTCATCTACGTCTTTGGCGGCCAGGAGGATGTGGCCCCCTATGCCGCAAAGGCCATGGTCGAGGCCTACGACACGGCCACGGACAGCTGGGCGACCTTGGCCTCCATGCCCACCGAACGCTGGGGGGCGGCGGCCGCCGTCGTGGATGGGAAAATCTACGTGGTCGGGGGCCTCACCGGGTCCTTCTCCGGAGGCTACTACGGGACGGCCGCCGTCGAGGCCTACGATCCCGAGGACGACTCGTGGACGGAGCTGGCCCCGATGGGCGCCGCCCGCGGGTGGTGCGGCGCCGCGACGGCGGAGGGCGGCATCCTCGCCTTTGGCGGCTACGACGAGTCGGTGGACACCATCCTGGACAGCGTCGAACGGTACGAAATCGGCGGCGATGAATGGTCCTCGCTGCCGTCCATGCCCCAGGCTCAGGCCATGTTCGCGACGGCCGTGCTGGATGGGGCCGTTTATGTGGCGGGGGGCTCCACGGCCAGTGAGACGCTCTCGGACGCGGTCCTGGCCTACGACGTGGACGACGATAGCTGGAGCGAGATCACGGCGATGCCCACCGCCCGTTCGGTGCCCGGCGCCGCGGCGGTGGGCGGGCAGCTGATGGTCGTCGGCGGCCGGGGCGGGGATTCCTCGGAGCTCGAAGCCTACGATCCAGTCATCGGCGAGTGGTCGAGCTTGACCCCCATGCCCACGCCGCGGGAGGGGCTCGTGGCCGCCGAGGTGGACGGGGATCTGTACGCCATCGCCGGGTCCACACCGCTGGCCCAGGGCGGCTTGCCGTTCCACGCGGCCAACGAGCGGGCCGAGTTCGCCACGGGGGATGATGACGACGACAGCAGCGGCGATGACGACGACACGGTGCCGGCGGACGACGACGATGATGATGACAGCGCCGGTAGCGGGGACTGCAACTGCCGCCTCTCGGGCCGCTCAGCGCCGGGTGCTGAAGCCATGGCGCTGCTGGTGGCGTTGGCCATCACCCGCCGTCGTGTACGATAGGTTCTGTGACGGAATCGAGCCAGGCTGAGGGGAGTCGATGAGCGACGCGGAGCGCAGACAACGCGGGTTGCTGGCCTGCCTACTCGTGTTGGCGAGCGTGGCCATCGGCCTGTTGCTGGGCCGTTTTCTGTACGGGATTCCCACCCCGGAAACCCCCATCGAGCCGCCATCAGGGCGGGCCACGGCGAAGGCGACCGGCCTCGGTGTCCTCAGCGGCACCGTTCCACCCGCCACCAGCGATGGCCCCAGCGTCGTGCTGATCACCATCGACACCCTGAACACAGCACACATGGGGCACTACGGGTACGGCCGCGCCACCACGCCCAACCTGGACGCCCTGTTCGAGCGGTCCATCGTCTACGAGGATCTGCAGGCCGCCTCCCCGTGGACCGTGCCGTCGGTGGCCTCCATCCTCACTGGCGTCCCCTACAGCGTGCACCGAGCCGGCAGCAAGCGTACCCGTGTAGGCAACGAGGTCACCGTCGTGCGCGACGACGTGCCGCGGATGGCCGAGTGGTTCAAGGAGCAGGGCTATCGCACTGCGGCCGTTGTCATCAATCCGCACCTGGTGGACGTGGAAGGCAAGGGCTTCTCCCGGGGATTCGACCAGTACATCGCCTTCGCCGGAGGTTCCATGGACCAGGTGGACGACCACTACGCGGCCGTCGAGAACTGGTCCACCGTGCAGCGGGCGACCTTCGGCCGGGGCGGAGCCGCGGATCAGATCGTGGACGTGGCCACGCACCTGCTCGCGGAGGAACGCAAGCAGGGGACCTTCCTGTGGCTGCACTTCCTCGACACGCACAATCCCTACATTCAGCGCACCGCACAGTGGCTGGCCCTCCCCTGCCCCGCGCCCACTACGCCGGATCGCGCCCTGTGGCTGGAGAAGGAGCAGCTGGACGCGGTTCGGAACTCGGGTCAGCTGACGGCTGAAGAGCTGGAGCAGACCATCTGTGCCTACGACTCCACCGTCGCCTATCTAGACCGGGAGCTGGGGCGGCTGGTGCAGCATTTCGACGGCTGGGCAGCCCCGGACGCCTGGCTGCTGGTGACCACCGACCACGGCGAGGAGTTGATGGAGCACGGCGCCATGGGCCACGGCCACACCCAGTACCAGGAACAGCTGAGCAGCTTCCTGGCGGCCTACCGTCCGGGGGTGACGCCCGCCTCCCACCCGCAGATGGTGCGCCACGTCGATATCTTCCCCACCGTCTGCGGCCTGGTGGGCCAGGCACCGCCGGAGCTGGGCGAACCGCTGGCCCCGTGGTTTGGCGTCGATCTCCTTGATCCTGGGCGTCCGCTCGACCTGGTCGCCGTCAGCGAGAACAATGTGCGTCTCTCCCCCCAGATCGCCGTCCGCACCGGCCACCGCAAGCTCATCTGGCCCCCCGTGGGCAACCATTACCAGCTGTTCGATCTGGCCACCGACCCCACCGAGTACGAGCCCTACCGGGACGACCGCACCGCCGACGAACTGCGGGCCCTGATCGAACCGTTACGGGCGCTGGACCGCGGCGAGGACGTCAGCCAGGCCGTGACGGACAAGGTGCAGGAGCGGCTCGAGGCGCTGGGGTACCTCCAGTAGGCCCTCCCACGCAACGCTACCACTGACCCAACATGAATCCGAAGGTCAGGTAGGTCTGCCCCCGCTGCAGGTCCGCCCCCCCCTCGATCAGGACGTGCCACTGGTAGGACAGCCGGCACTCGAAGGCGAACCGCCCTTCGCCGATGTGCAAGGTCAGCCCCGGCTCCAGGTACAACCCGAGGCTGCTGCCGCCGACCACACCGCCCAGATCGAATTCCAGCGGCCCGGGGATGGGGATCGCGCCCTCCAGGATCACGCCGCCGGATCCGATCCCGGTACGCAAGTCGTAGGACCCCTCTCCGCCCAGCCGCAAGAACGGCCCGGCGTAGGTCAGCCCGCGGCCGCCGATGGCAAAGCTCACCGCCGGCCCGGAGGGCAGATCGATGGTCGAGTAGCCGGGCACGAAACCCGGCCGGACCAGGAGACCGCCACCGCCGCGGGCCGAAGCCGTCGTGGCGGCAAACAGGATGGTGGCCAGGAGGGAGATGAACAACAGGGAGCAAAGAGAGCTACGGCACATCGGCAAACCTCCGACGATGACACTAGCGGTTGTGGGGAGCCGGGGCCACTACCGATGGGTTACCGCGGTGCGGTGACACCTGTCCTGGCGCAGCGGTTCAATGACCGTACTTGACGATGAAAACGCCGCCGCCCCCAGGGGTGATCAGATGAGTCGAGAGGGCTCTTTCGGGGACAAATCCTTTGCCTGGTAGGCCGAGCTTCAGCTGCGTGTCCCACTTTTCGGCGTAGATGGCGATCTGGCCCGCAAGAATGTTCAACAACTCCGCACAGACATCGTCGATCAACTCCTCTTCGATGGCTTCGTAGTCGTCCTCACCGAACGCCATCATACCGGCCACAATCTCGGCCGCCATCGCCCGGGACAGGCTGAGTCCCAGCACCATCGGCATATCTCCGATCAATGGTATCGAGTACGTAAACGGTAGCTGCTCGTCTGGATCCCAGCGTCGAACGACTCCAGATTTGATGGGCACCGCACACATCCGTGTGACGACACGGCAAAAATTCTCGATGGCGTAGCTCACCAGGGGCTGTTCGAAGGAATCTGTGTCCAGCGGCCCGGCTTGGTAATTGATGGCGTACTTGGCCCACGCGCTTTCAACAACCGTATCCTCCAGGAGATTCAGCTGGCGGACGGCGTCACCGACGCGAAGATTATTATCGGCTTGTCGTCGAAGCAGCTCTTCGAGTTGTTCACCGGTCAGGTACCCCTTCTCCACGGCGATCTCCCCGAACATGGCATCTTCCACCCGTTGCTGCTCCCGGATCTGTTTGACCTGCTCATCGGTCATCCACTGGGCCTCGACGGCCAGCGTGCCTAGCATCTTGTTGGATTTGCCCTTCAGTGCAAGAGCCCTGGATAGCTGCTCCGTCGTGATCAACTCTTGCTCGACCAGGAATTGCCCGAAGAAGCTCAGTTTCATCGGTTCCTCCCACACCACCGGAGACGTTGTGTGCTTACTTTGAGCGTTCCCATCTTGAAAATCTTACGGCATTCGGACGTTGAGGATTCGCTTCACCGCTACAGTCGCATCGAATCGCCGCACTAGGCCGCCTTCCCGTCGATGGGCAGCTGGATAATGAAGGTCGTACCCTCGCCATCGAAGCTCTCGAACGTCAGCGTCCCACCGTGCTTCTCCTCGATGATGGAGCGGGCGATGGCGAGCCCCTGGCCGCTGCCCCGACCCACCTCCTTGGTCGTGAAGAACGGATTGAAGATCCGTCCCTGTACGTTCACGGGGATGCCTCCCCCCGTGTCCTCGAATTCCAGCCTCACCGTGTCCTCGTGGTGTGAGCTGCGTACAAAGATGGCCCCCCGTTCGTCCGAGCCGCCCACCCTGTCCTCGATGGCGTGAGCGGCGTTGACGAGCAGGTTGAGGAACACCTGATTGAGCTCGCCGATATGGCAGACGACCTGCGGCAACGGTGCCAGCTCGGTCTCGACATCGGCCACGTACTTGTACTCGTTCTTCGAGATGGTCAGCGTGGCCTCGATGGCCTGGTTGATGTCGGATGGAGCTTGCTCGACCCGATCGGGGTGGGCGAACTCCTTCATCGCGCCCACGATGGCCGTGATACGCGAGAGACCGTCGGTACACCGGTCGAACGCGTCGGGGAGATTTTCCTCGATGTGCTCGAAGTCCGCGTCTTCCTCCGCCTCCACCATCTTCGAAGCGAGGGACTCGTTTCCCGGTTGGGTGGCCAGAGACTGCATGGCGCCTCGATACTGGCCGACCAGGCCGTACAGGTCCTCCACCGCCTCCTTGATGAAGAACACACTGTCGCTGACGAACTGGGTGGGGGTATTGATCTCGTGGGCGATGCCTGAGGCGAGCTGACCGACAGCCTCCAGCTTCTGAGCGTGAGCGAGCTGGGCGTGGGTTTGCTGGAGCTCGACCGTCTGGGCGACGAGCTTGTCGCGGACGTCGAGCATGCGTCGGCCGACCTCGACCCGTGCCATCAGCTCTCGTCTGTCGAAGGGGCGGATCAGATAGTCATCCGCGCCCACCGTGAGCCCCTCGATGATGTCCTGCTTATTCCCCCTGGGGGTGAGCATGATGATGTAAGGGGGTTGGGCCGATTCACGGCCACGGAGACGCTTCACGATTTCGTGGCTATCCATTCCCGGGATCGTACGGTCGAGCACGGCCAGCCTGGGGGCATCGTCGCGGCCGAGCACTTCCCACGCTTGTGTCCCGTTGATGACTTCGATGACCTCGTAGTCGCCGCGCTTGAGTGTGGCGGACAGGATGATTCGCGAAGTGAAGTCGTCCTCCGCGATCAGGATACGCATTCCTTGCCCTCCACGTTCCCTGTCGGCACCCGTCCATCCCCCTGATGAAGGAGAATGGAAAAACCTGTCGCCATGACGCCAAGTTCACGAAATGGCTGGGCTACCGATCTTTGATATTAAAACCCGCCCAATTGATATTGTACCATGTCCTCAATTCTGGATTCAATGTTTTTTTGGGTTTCTATGGATTTGCTGCCTCTTCCCGACGGCTCATCATCCACACGTACCCCAGATACATCACCGCCCCCATCAGCGCCGACAACCCCAGCCACAGCATCCAGTTGCTCGCGGAGACGTCGCTGAAGACCCAGGGGCCGCGGCGGTAGCGCAACAGGTTCAGCACCGGCGAGATGGACCAGTTCAGGTAGATGGTGTTGTCGGTCATGACGTCCAGGCCCTGGACGATGTTGTGGGCCTTGATCAGCTGGAAGTAGGTGAACACCTCGCCGACGCAGAAGTAGACCTGCTGGGACACGCACAGGAACCCGGCCACGGCCATCGCCCGCAGCGACCGGTGGTCCCGGCGGTCCAGCCAGTCCCGCAGGGCAAAGGCCAGGGGGATGAGTAGCAGCGGGACCACCATCAGCAGGTAGCGGGGCCCCAGGCAGAAGCCGCCGTGCCAGGCGCCGTAGGCGGCCACGACGAGGAACCTCACGACGATGGTGGCCGCCAGCACGCCGGCCAGCAGGCGGTACTCGGCGGCGAAGCGGCGCCAGAAGATCACACCGGCCACCGCCAACGGGCTGTAGATCAGCAGCCCCTTGCCCGCCCCCAGCAACAGCCCGAACAGCCCGGTCCAGTAAAGGGCGGTCCAGGGGGGCGAGAAGGGGTTGATGGTCACGGCGGCGCGGCCGGTTTCCAGGGGGCCGCCGAAGCGGGCCTGGTTGTGCCACAGCAACAGCCCCAGGATCACCACGCCCCCGCCGGCCAGGGCCAGGGTCGGCTTGACGGCCTTCTTCCACGCGCGGAATCCACGGCCATGAGAGAGGAAACAAAACGCCACGAAGAACGGCACGAACAGGGCCGACATCTCGTGGGTGGCCACCGCCATGCCCATCAGCAGCCCGGACAGCACCAGCCCGGGCAACCAGCTGCTGGCCCGGCCGGGATGTTTGCTGGCCTTGCCCAGCAGTAGCAGCAGGGCACCCAAGATGAGGTCCAGGGCCAGCGGTTCTTTGAAAAACGTGTTGGCGTAGGGCCAGGCCATGGTCCCGAAGGCGTACAGGAAACAGGCCACCAGGGCGGCCATCGAGGGGATGCCCAGGCGCCGCAGCAGCAGCCACAGCAGGGCCACTCCCAGGACCGTCACCGGCAGATAGAGGAACGAGACGATGAAGCGCTCGGCGTGGGGCTCCAGGTCTTGCGGTGGCTTGCCGTTGATGGTGCGCCGGATGCCGTTGTCCACGTAATGACTCAGCGGGATCGCCCGGCCCTCGGCCCGGTACCAGCCGCTGCCGTCCAGCGCCCGGGCGAGCCAGATCATGGGGGCGCAGACCACCGACTGACCGGGGCCGTAGAAGGTATAGAGCTTGCCGTCCTCCCCCTCGGCGAAACCGAACTCGGGCCAGTCCTCCAGCCGCTGTTCGACGCCGAACTCCAGGTTGCTGGCCAGCGCCGCCGCGGTGCGATAGATCACCTCGCCGTCCGCCGATCGGACGCCGCCCGGGTGAGTCAGCGCGTACAGCGCCAGGCACAGCCCCAGCAGGATCCACAGCGCACGGTTGTTCCTGATCAGACCCCTCATCACGCGATCACTTCACTTCCGCTGAAACCCGGTTCGGCCGGCTCCCGCATCGTAGGCAACCGTGAAAAAACGGTCAATTCGGGAACCATCTGGGGATTGGGGGGTCGTACAGGCAAATGGGACCGACGACAAAAACCGAAGGGAGGCCGACGATGTCCACCATGACAGCATCCCTGGCCGCGAACATTTCCACCGCCCCCAACTGCCCCTGCTGCACCTCGCCCGTCGTGACGCAGCGCTTCAACGCCGGCTCCATCGTGCGCTGGTGCCGGCGCTGCAGCTGGAGCCGCATCGAGGAGCCGGACGGCTCGGTGGCCAAGGAGACCGTCTCCCTGGACCCGGACGATATGGCCTCTATTTGATCCGGCCCTGCCCCCCGCGACCCAACCTGGCTCTCTGTCCTGGCTTTTCTCCCCGGTCCTGGAATTAAAATGGTCCCCCGTTGCGTATAGGGGATGAACGGAGGCAACCATGAAAGAAGTCGAAGATCACGAAAAGGGCCGGAAGATCATCAGCGCGGTCGAGCGGATCCTGGACGATACGGACAACATCATCGGAACGGTGGAGCGCTTCCGCCGTGTGAAAGAAAACCAGCTGCCGGACCAGGACGAGGACGTCATGCGCGACGTCGTGGCCCATCAGATCATCACCCACTACTCCAATCGTTCGGCGATCTCGGGTGGCGCCACGGCCCTCCCGGGGCTGTTCCCCGGCGTGGGCAGTTTGGTGGCGCTCACCGGCGGCGCGTTGGTGGACGTGGCCCTGATCCTCAAATTCGAGGTGGAGATGTCCCTGGCCCTGTGCTGGAACTACGGCTTCGACATCACCCAGGAGGAGGAGCGGCAGCTGGCCTTCCTGCTGGCCTCCGTGCAGACCCACGACGCCCAGTCGGAGAAGAGCTTCATCGAGGACGTGGCCGAGGCCGAGGGGGCGGCGATCTGGAACTACGCCCCGCGGCAGGTGCCCAAGGTGCTGGCCCAGGTGGTGGCACGGCTGGCCATGCGCCAGGTGACCAAGGGGGTGGCCAAGGTGGTCCCGTTCCTCGGCATCATCGCCGGCACCGCCATCAACAAGACCCTCACCCAGAAGGTGGGCCTGGCCTGCGCCGAGGAGCTCAAGCAACGGCGTGAGTCCCACGAGCACGTGGTCCCCGACGAGGACCGGGATGTGGTGGAGGCCGTCGTCGGCAAGAAATCCAGCGGACGGGTGAAGAAGGCGAAGCCGAAGGCCAAGAAGGAAAAGAAGGAAAAGAAAGAGAAGAAGGCGGTGAAGAAAGCGGCCAAGAAAGAGGCCAAGAAGGCGAAAAAGGCCAAGAAGGAGGCCAAGCCGAAGGCCGACAAGGCCAAGAAGGAAAAGAAGGACAAGAAGGAAAAGAAAGAGAAGAAGGCAGCCAAGAAGGCGACGCCCAAGGCAAAGGCAAAGCCCAAGGCAAAGGCAAAGCCCAAGGCCAAGAAGAAACCCGCCAGCAAGGATAAAGGGAGCAAAGAATGACCGATGATCACGCCGATGTGATCCGCATCCTGTGGCCGGACGAGAACGACGTCCCCTCGCGGGTGGTGCGTTGCCGCCATTGCGAGACCAAGAACCGCGTGGACGTACCCACCGCCGTCTTCGATCCGGACAGCTGCTCCTGCGGGTCCTGCGGTAAGGGGTTGTTCCTGGACCGCGACGAACCGCTGACGGCCATCTCGTCGCGGGCCTACGAGCACGCACTGGATCGCAACTCCATGGCGGCCCTCAAGGCCGTGCCCGGCTTCCCCGCCGCGCTGCGCTGGCTGCTGGCCAACTTCTCCGAACGCATGCTGCGCCTGCAATGCATGTCCGGCAACCTGCTGGTGGGCCCGGAGCAGTTCCCCGAGCTGCTGGAGATCCTCGACCGGCCGCGCCTGCGTCTGGACATCCCCTACCGGCCCACCCTGTTCCTGGGTGAATCCCCGGTGATGAACGCCTGGACCGTGGGGCTGGAGGAGCCGCTGATCGTGGTGCACTCGGCCCTGCTGGATCAGATGGGCGACGTGGAGGTGGAGGCGGTGCTGGCCCACGAGCTGGGCCATGTGCACGCCGACCACGTGCTGTACCAGACGATGGCCCGCATGCTGGTCCTGCTGGGCGCCATGAACAGCACGGTGGTGAACCTGCTGTCCTGGCCCATCCAGCTGGCCCTGTACAAGTGGTCCCGCTGCGCCGAGCTGACGGCGGACCGGGCCGGGCTGCTGGGCTGCCGCGATCTGAGCGCCTGCCTCAACCTGCAGCTCAAGTTCGCCGGCGGCTTCCGCCCCGGCATCCAGACCCGCACCGACCTCAAGCTGGCCCCATTCATCGCGCAGGCCAGGGAGCTGGAGCAGATGGAAACGGTGTCGTGGCTGGACAACGCCCTGGTGGCCCTGCTGACGATGAACCGCACCCACCCCTTCGCTGCGTGGCGGGTGATGCACCTGATGCAATGGGTGGAGAAGGGGAACTACCTGGACATCATGGCCGGGGACTACGCGCGGGTGAAACGCCAGTCCTGAGCGCCGTAGAACCGGGTCGCTACCTCTTCCGTCCCCTCCCGTACCGCCCGGATCTCGCCGTCGGTCAGCCGGGTCGTCCAGTTCCAGATGTTGGCCCGGCTGTCCCGCCGCAGGGCCCCGAGGCGCCGCTGCTCCGCCGGGTTGCCCTGGTGGGTGAACTCGCGGATACGGGCCTGGACGGCGGGGGTGAACTCCAGCTGCAAGTGATCGTAAATACGGGCGAATCCTTCCAGCGGATCCCGCGACAGGTCCTCGTGGCGGACGAACAGCCAGTCCGGGTGACGCTCCCGGTAGTCGAGGATGCGCTGGTGGATCAGGTTCCACAGCAGGATCGCCTGCTCCACCAGGCTCAGCTCCCCCCGCGCGGCGATCCGGATCGCCTCCTCGTGTCGGAGTAGTTCCTGCATCAGCAGCGGCTGGCTGAGGAAGTGCTGGAACGGGAAATCCCAGTGGGCCACCTTGAGGCTGCCGGCAAAGGCCGCCGGGTGCCGCACCATCACCACCACGTCCATGTGGAAGGTGGCGGCCAGCCATTCGGCGGAGAACAGGGCGATGGGATCCTTGACCAGCGGACGGCGGCGGCGGACCCGGTAGGCGGTGGTCCGGCCCAGATCCCGCACCAGCCGCGCCACATCCTTGGGGCTGTGGGCCACCGCCAGCTCGGCCCGGGGGCGGTATCGGAATTCCAGGCAGTCCTGCAAGGCCCGCCGGTACTCCGCCCCGTTTTGCTCGCTGACGTATGTGTACCATCGGTCGAACTGGGCCGAGCAGAAGCCGGGGCGGTGGTGGATGTTGAACGGTTCTTGGATGTAGGCCACCGACGGTGCGGCACCGATCATGCGCCCGGCCCAGGTGGATCCGGAGCGGTGGGAACCGGTGAGCAAGATGGGGGGAGCGGAGTACGTCATGTTGTGCCGTCGGGCCTGCACCATGATACCACCGAGTCCAGCCCACGAACGGAACCGCGGGCATTCGACGGGGTCCCGAGCGGGCTGGTATCTTGGTACCTGGCAGCGGGAGAACCGGATGGACATCGATCTGAGCAACAAACGGGTCCTGGTGAGCGGCGGATCGGGGTTCCTCGGTTCGTTCGTGGTGGAGCAGCTGCGGGCCCTGGGCTGCAGCGAGGTCTTCGTGCCCCGTTCCCGCCAGTACGACCTGACGACCATGGACGGCGTGGAGCGGGCCCTGGAGGACGGGGACCCCCAGGTGATCATCCACCTGGCGGCCAAGGTGGGCGGCATCGGCGCCAACCGGGAGAACCCCGGCCGGTTCTTCTACGACAACCTGATGATGGGCGCCCAGCTGATGGAGGTGGCCCGCCAGCGTCAGGTGGAGAAGTTCGTCGCCGTGGGCACGATCTGCTCCTATCCCAAGCACACGCCCGTCCCGTTCAACGAGGATGAGCTGTGGCAAGGCTACCCCGAGGAGACCAACGCACCGTACGGGCTGGCCAAGAAGATGCTGCTGGTGCAGGCCCAGGCCTACCGCCATCAGTACGGCATGGACGCGATCTTCCTGATGCCGGTCAATCTCTACGGCCCCCGGGACAACTTCGATCCGGGCAGCTCCCATGTGATCCCGGCGCTGATCAAGAAGTGCCTCGATGCCATCGACGAGGGACGGGACGAGATCGTCGTGTGGGGCACGGGCAAGGCCACCCGGGAGTTCCTCTACGTGGAGGACTGCGCCCGCGCCATCGTGGCAGCAGCCCGGCGTTACGACGGCAGCGATCCGGTGAACATCGGCTCCGGGTTCGAGATCTCCATCCGCGATCTGGTCATCCTCATCGTCCGCCTCACCGGCTTCCAGGGCGACATCCGCTGGGATTCGGACCAGCCCGACGGCCAGCCCAGGCGTTGCCTGGATACCCACCGGGCCGAGGAGCGGTTCGGCTTCAAGGCGTCCACCTCCTTCGAGGACGGCCTGGTGCACACCGTCGAGTGGTACCGCGGCCAGCGGCAGGCACCGTGACCTCCTCCCCCCCCCGACCGCCGCGCGTGACCGTGATCACCGTGGTGCGTAACGGCGAGCGGGTCCTCGAACCCACGTTGCGCAGCGTCATCGACCAGACCTACGGCCACCTGGAGTACCTGGTCATCGATGGGGCCTCCACCGACGGCACCGTGGGCCTGATCCGACGCCACGAGGGGCGCATCAGCCACTGGGCCAGCGAGCCGGACGACGGCTTCGTCGATGCGTTCAACAAGGGCATCGACCGGGCGACGGGCGATCTGATGTGCTTCATGAATGCGGGCGACTGCTTCCACGACGAGGGGGTGGTGGAGGACTGCATCCGCCTGGCCGGGCTGGGAGCCCACGACGCCCGGCGGGCGGTGATCTACGGCGACGAGCTGGCCGTCACCGACGAGGGCGAGGAGCTACGGCGCGGGGATCACACCCAGCTCGACTCCCATTGCTCGCTGTACCACCAGGCCACCTTCATCGGCGCCGATCTCCAGCGCAGCTGCCGCTACGATCCCCGCATCCGGGTGGGCACCGACTACGATTTCTGGCTGCGCTGCAAGCGCCTCGACGGTGTGTCGTTCGTCCGCGTCGAGCGGGTGATCAGCCGCTTCCGGGCCGACGGCGTGAGCTTTGCCCCGGAGAACCGGGTCCACGTGCTGCTGGAGCGGGAGCTGCTCAAGATCCTCAACGGCGGCCAGCGGTACAACGACCGGGACGTGCTGCGGATGGCGAAGGTGCTGGCGGGGTTCCGCGTCAAAAAGGCGGCCGAACGCCTGATCGGCCCGTCCCGCTACGCCGCCCTCAAACGACGGCTGGAGTAGCATGATTCCCCGGCCAATCAAGGCGCCCCTCAAAGCGGGGATACGGCTGTTCAAGCGCACCGGCGTCGGACGGGGCCGTGCCCTGGGCCGTCATCACGACCAGCCGCTGAAGCTGAACATCGGTTCGGGCGCCACCCGCTACCCCGGCTGGCGGTCCATCGAGATCCGGGAGCTGGACATCCGCTACCGGGTGGACTGGGCCTACTTCCTGGGGGACCAGCGGCCCAAGGCGGTCTTCGCCGAGCACGTCTTCGAGCACCTGTCCTTCCGGGACACGGTCCGCGCCTTCGCCCACATCGGCGAGTTCCTGGCCCCTGGCGGCGTGTTCCGCTTCGCCGTGCCCGACGGGAATCATCCCAGCGGCTACTACCGGGAGCTCACCGGCCCCGGCGGGATCGGCTGGGGCGGGGACGACCACCACTACTTCTTCACCATCGGCGACGTGCCGCTGCTGGAGCGGGCCTCGGGGCTGCGGGCTCAGCCGCTGGAGTACTTCGATGACGAGGGCCGCTTCGTGGGAGTGCCCTTCGACGACGCGAACGGCCCGGTGGTGCGATCGGCGTTCAACTACCGCGGCCCCCTCTCCCGCCCTGGGGTCCGCCAGCAACGATTCTTCGACACCATCCCGCCCCACCTGCGCGAACAATTCCACGAGCAGGGGATGACCTACACCTCCCTGCTCATCGACTGGCACCAGGGCGCCCGGTGAGCAGCCCCACCGCCCTGCTGAACCGCCTGCTGGCCTACTTCGGGCTGTCGCGGCGCGTCACAGCCAACATCTGGTGGTTGTTCTTCGAGCGGGGGGTGCTGACCGTCTTCAGCCTGACCATCGGGATCTGGACCGCCCGCTACCTCACCTCCGAGCCCTACGGATCGTGGAACTACGTCCTGGCGGTGATGGGGCTGATGATCGTGCTGTCGGCCTTGGGCATGGACAAGATCATCGTCCGCACCCTGACGGAGCGCCCGGACCAGACGCGGCAGATCCTGGGGACGACCTTCCTGGTGCGGCTGCTGGGTGGCACCCTCGGCGCCGGGGCCGTGGTGGCCCTGGTCTTCCTGCTCAACCCCGAAGACCCGCAGCTGCTGACCCTGTCCTTCGTCATCGGGCCGATCCTCATCTTCCGTGCCTTCGACGTGGTGGCCCTGTACATGGCCTCGAAGGTGGCCTCCCGCAACGTGGTGCTGGTGCGCACCGGCGTGCAGCTCACCTGCGCCCTGCTGCGCCTGGGGCTGATCCTCGGCAAGGCCGGGGTCTTCTGGTTCGCCTGCACCTCGTTCGTCGAGGTGGTCCTGGCGGCCATCGGGTTCACCTACGTCGTGGCCCGGGCCGGCCACCCCATCTGGCGCTGGCGCCTGAACGCAGCGGTCATCTGGCCCATCCTGCGGGACTCCTGGCCGCTGGCGGTGGGGGCGGCGGCGGTGGGCATCTACGTGCAGCTGGATCAGGTCATGCTGGGCAAGATGATGGGGCGGCACGAGGTGGGGATCTACGCGGCAGCGGTCAAGCTCTCGGCGGTGTGGTACTTCATCCCCACGGCCATCAGCAACTCCCTCTATCCTTCGATCCTGGAAGCCCACCGCGAGTCCCGGCCGCTCTTCGAGCACAAGATGACGCGGCTGTTCAAGCTGCTGTCGATCATGGCCTACGCCGTCGCCATCCCCGGATCGCTGCTGGCCTGGCTATTCGTTCCGTTGCTCTTCGGCCCCGGCTACGACGGCACCGCGGCGGTGCTGTGCATCCACATCTGGGGCCTGCTGTTCGTGGCCATGGGGGTGGGCTATGTGCCGTGGGCGATGGCGTTCAACCGGGTCCGCTTCGTGATGGTGGCGTCCATCGCGGCGGCGGTGATCAACGTCGGCCTGAACCTGGTTCTGATCCCCCCGCTGGGGCCCCAGGGCGCAGCCATCGCCACCGTGGCGTCCCTGTGGACGGCGTCCATGGGGTGCTGCCTGATCTACCCGCCGACACGGCCCGTGGCCCGCATGATGATCAAGGGAATGCTGCTGCGGGGCTGATCCCCCCCGGATCGAGGCTGTGATATCATGCCGCCGATGCACGACCGCACATTCAGGGTGATGCACAGGCTCCTCAAAAGGCTGGATACGCGCACCGGCGGGGACCTGCACATCAGGCTGTCCAACTGGCGGCTCGATTACCACAACGCCGACTATCGCTTCGGGGAAGACCAGGTGGCCTTCCTCCACATCCCCAAGACCGCCGGGACGTCGATGCACGAGCTGTTGGGCACCCTGCCGCCGGGCACGATCGTCAACTTGCAGCTGAACCGCCCGGTCTCCATCCATTGCCCGCCGGGGCGCTACCGCTACATCGCCATGATGCGGGACCCCATCGCCCGGGTCTGGTCGTACTACAACATGGCCCTGCGCCTGGATGTGGACAACCCGTACCAGCACCACGCCCGCCAGGGCCTGGCGTTCTTCCTGGAGCATTGCTGGGAGGTCCGCGAGATGGCCACCCGCTACCTCTCCGGGCGCGTCCACGGCGAACCCAACCGGGCCTGCCGGGACATCGCTTTGCAGAACCTGGAGCGCATGTACTTCGTGGGCCTGTTCGAGGAGCTGCACACCGAGCTCCCCCGGCTGGTCCGTCTCCTGGGGGGCTCGGACCAAGGCCTGCAGCTGCCCCACCACCGCAAGGCCAGCTACCCCCCGCCCAACGAGGAGGAAACCGCGCTCATCCGGCGGTACAATCGCCACGACATGGATCTCTATCGCGTTTTCGTGGAACAGCGTAGAAGCGGTTGATCGTCAATCCCCAGCGGGCCCCCGTGGTCCTGATCTTGTTCAACCGGCCCGAGCCCACCGCGCGGGTGTTCGGCACCATCCGCCGCGCGCGCCCCGCCAAGCTGTTCCTCATCGCCGACGGCCCACGCGGGGATCATCCGTCCGATGGCCCCGCCTGCGCCGCCGCCCGCGCCGTCGTGGAACAGGTGGACTGGGAGTGCCAGGTGGTCCGGGACTACTCGGACCACAACCTGGGCTGCGGCAAACGCATCGCCACCGGCCTCGACCGTGTCTTCGAACAGGTGGACGAGGCGATCATCCTCGAAGACGATTGCCTGGCCGAGCCCAGCTTCTTTGCCTACTGCGACGAGCTGCTGGAACGGTACCGCGACGAGCCGCGGGTGATGGCCGTCTCGGGGGACAACTTCCAGTCGGGGCGCCGCCGTGGAGCCCACAGCTATTACTATTCACGCTACTGCCATGTCTGGGGCTGGGCCACCTGGCGGCGAGCCTGGCAGCACTATGACTGGGAGATGCGTAGCTGGCCCCAGCTGCGGGACGAACGCTGGCTGGAGCGCTTCCTGCCGACCCGCAGGGAGGTCCGCTACTGGACGCGGATCTTCGAGCGGATGTACGACCAGAGCTGGAATACCTGGGACTACCGCTGGACGTACGCCTGCTGGCGGCAGCAGGGCCTGACGATCCTCCCCAACGTCAACCTGGTCTCCAATATCGGCTTTGGCGAAGACAGCACCCACACGCTCCACACGGATTCGGCCTACGCCGCCTTGCCCACACAGCCGATGGTCTTCCCGATGAGCCATCCGCCGGGCATCCTCCGCGACGAGCCCGCCGACGAGTACACCAACCGCACGATGTTCGCCCGGCCTCGCCGGGCACGCATCGCGCTACGCCTCGGCAACCTGCGACGCAAGCTCACAGGGCGTTTTTGACGGTGCCGATGATCTGAGCGGGCACCAGGCGTACCAAACCACGAAATAGCCTGGAGCGCACGAGCCGTGCGGGGTTGGAGCGGTGCCGCGGACGGGCCAGCAGATGGATCCGGTAGCCATCGGAGTACAGGTGCACCCCGCAGCGGCGCGCCAGCGCCTCGAGGGCCCCGCGGGTGAAGATCCCCACGTGCTTGCCGTTTTCCAAGGAGTAGTACCACCAGGAGCCCGGGCGCGGTTCGTGGGCCGGCAGAAGTTCTGTGGACAGCAGCAGGTGGTCGGTCTTGCCGGCGAGGTCGAGGACCGTCCCGACGGGGTCGACCAGGTGTTCGACGACCTCGAAAGCCGTGATCGCCTCGTACCGATCGTCGGGGGTCAGCTCCCGGCCATACCCCTGCTCACGGGCAGCGCTGGAGTAACGATCGTACCCGTGGAAGGGATACCCGCGCTCCCGCATCTGGCGGACGAGCATCCCGGCGCCGGCGCCAAAATCGAGGTACGGCCCGCGGCCCTCCAGGTAGACGTCGATGAGCGCCGTGGTGATGTCGGCCATCCGTCGCCCGCGCTCCACCGCCCCGCCGTCTTGGAGGTCCTCGGCCTCGTACGCCTCTTCTAGCCAGTGGGGATCTTGGATCTGAACGTATCCGCACGCCGTACAGCGCCCGTACTCCGCCCGGTGTTTACCCCGCACTATGGCCTCACCCCAGGGGACCGTCGGGTGCTCGCAGATGCGGCAGCTGGGCGCGCGATTCAAGGGCCCACCCCGCCCTCGAAGGGATCGCTGCCGAACAACGCCGCGTCCTCCACCGACAGTGCGCCCGTGGCCAGCTTGCGGTACAGCGCCCGGTACTTGAGGGCCGTGTTCGCCCAGTCGAAGCGCTCCGCGCGGCGTTCACCGCGGGCGACGAGCGAGGCCAGCAGGCCGTCGTCACTCGCCATGCGCACCAGGCAGCCGGCCATCTCGCTCACCGATGCCGGATCGAACATCAGGACGGAATCGCCGCCGTAATCCACCAGCGGACCGATGCGGGAGCAGGCCACCGGCAATCCCAGGGCCATCGCCTCCTGGATCGGGAAGCCCCCTCCCTCGAAGAGGCTGGGGAATACGAGGAAACGGGCGCTGTCGTACAGGGCGGCGAGGTCGGCGTCCGAGACGTACCCCGGGAAGTGAACGAGGGCGGATAGATCCAGCTGCTCGATCAGCCTCTCCAGCTGTGGCCAGTGGGGGTTGCGGCGGCCGGTGCAGACCAGTTCGATGGGCGTTCCGTGGTCGTCGCGGGCCCGCGCCACGGCTCGCAGCAGGCGCTCGTGATTCTTGTGTGGCCAGGTTTGCGCGGGGTAGAGGGCAAAACCGTCGGACACGCCGCAGGGAAGGCTGCCGGAGCGTTCGCCGCTGCCGGGGCCCAGCGTGAGCGGCGCCCCGCGCTCGATGGCGATGACCTGGTCCGGGCCCAGGCCGTAGCAACGGATGATGTCCTCCCGGGCCGACGGGGACTCGGCGGCCACCAGATCCGCGCCGCGACAGCCGCGCTCGTAGAGGGCCTGCCGGTGGCTCAACTCCGCCGGGTCCAGGAACTCGGGATGGTGCTCATGGAGCAAATCGTGGGGGTTGAAGATCGTCGGTTTGCCGCAGTCGAAGAACTCCTGCACGGGAAAGTGCACGACGTCCACCGGGAGGCCCTCGTGGAATCGCCGCAGCTGCTGCCGGCGCGCCTGGTCCGCCCGGCGAGGATCTCGCGGTGAACCGAGCCGCGACGTGATCTTGCGGCCGATGGTCTTCAGGGCCGCCTTGGCGGTCGGGACGGGGGTCACGACGATGCTCTGGTTGGCCCCCATGTAGGGCCGGCACCAGTGGGGATCTCGCCAGGAGGTGACCAGCAGGTAGCGGTCGGGCCCCTCCAGGTGCCCCAGGGCGCGGATCAGGCCCCCGAGGAACTGCTCCGTCCCGCCCACGTGTCCCCCGCCGCCGATGGCGACGTGCAGAGCCACCCTCAGGGCGGCGGGCGGCCCACCTGTGCTGGCGACACGTTGCGGCGATCTGCCTGTCATCGACCGTCCTGTCAGCGAGCTGCCAAACGACGCCCCTACGACTCGATCACGATATCGGAGATGGGGTAGCTCGCGCAGCAGTGTACATACCCCTTGCCGCCATCGGACTCCCGGACGCCGTGCCAGGGCAGCGTGAAGACTTCCCCCTGCACCAGCCGCATCCGGCAGAACCCACACTCGCCAGACCGGCAGAGGGAGGCGGGGGCCACGCCGTGCCGCTCCAGGGCGGCCAGCAGCGACTCACCGGCTCTCGCCACCAGGGTCTCCTCGCCCAGCGTCAGCCGGAAGGTCGTGTCTGCCCGCACCCCTTCGGGCCATCCGGTGATCTGCGTCGGATCGGTGACGGTGCCGGGTAGCTCGGCGCGCACCTTGTGCCCGGGGACTCCCAGCTCGGCCAGCCGCGGGCGGCAGTAGTCCACCATCGCCAGCGGGCCGCACAGATAGAAGACGCGCCCCTCGGCGTCCGGGACGGCGCTTCGCAAGATATCCGTGTCCAGGAATCCGGACGGCCCTTCGTACCCCTCGGCCGGTTCGGAGACCACCACCACACGGCGGAATCGGTCACTGTCCCGCTGGTATCCGCTCAACTCCTCGTCGAACAGCGCCTCGTCCAGGGTACGGCAGCCGTGGATCAGGGTGATGTCCAGCGGCCAGCCGTCCGCTGCGGCCTGGCGGATGATGCTCATGAACGGCGTGATCCCGCTGCCGCCAGCCACGAAGACCAGCTGGTCCCCGTCGATGAGGGGCTCGTGGTAGAAGGCCCCCGCTGGCCCGCTGGTCACCAACGCGTCCCCTTTCCTCACGTCCTCCAGCAAATGGCGCGACAGGAAACCGTCCGGGACCGCGCCGACGGTGAGGTCGAGACGGTCGATCCCGGGGCGGGAGCAGATGCTGTAGGGCCGGCTGGAGCGCACCCCGTCCACGGTGGCCGCCACGCTGATGTACTGGCCGGCCCGGAAGGGGGGCAGGTTGCCATCCTGACGGCTGCACCGCAGGGTCTTGACCGTCGGCGATTCCTCGAGGATTTCCTCGACTCGCAGCTGCATAGAACGGGGGTGGAGTGCCTCCACGGCGGCCCGCGCCCTGGACAGGCGGACGTCGTTGCGGTGGTCCTCCCCCTGGCCGGGGCGCCGGGTCTGGACCCAGCCGGCGATGGTGGCGGCGTGACGGGAGCTGTCCTGCAGCAGGTCGAAGAGGATGAAGCCCATGGTCAGCCCTCCCCGCCGCGGGCGCCCGCCCGGTGGGCCACCTTGGCGCCCGCCGCGCAGCCGGAGAGCATCACCGGCTCGAAGCCCCCGCCGGGCTGGGTGAAGGCCCCGGTGAAGTACAGCCCCTTGAACGGCCCGCCGTGGCTCAGCCGGTACAGGGTGGTCTCCCCAGGGGTCTGCTCGAACCCGTACACGGCGCCGGCCGCCTGCCCGGTGTAACGCACGCAGGTCAACGGCGTGGAGACCTCCACCACCTCGGTGGCACCACGGATCCCGGGCGCCACCCGCTCCGCTCGCCGGATCATCTCGTCCGCCAGGCGGTTCTTGGCCGCCACATAATCGTCGGGTTCCAGCTCCAGCCAGGGATCGATGTAGCCCAGCGTGGTGAGCACCACGATGCCCGTCCCGGGGGGGGATTTCTCCGGTGCCACGGCGCTGTAGTTGGTCACGGTGAGTTCACCGGGAGAGCCGATCTGCTTCATGCGTTGCCAGCGGTCCTCCACATCGTAGCCCTCGTTGAGGAAGACCTCGTGGTCCGTCAGCCCCAGGCTCTCCGGCGTCCGGGCCAGGCCCAGGTAGACGTTGAAGATGGACGGCCCCATCGTGCAGGAGCGCAGCCGGTTCCAGTACATCCCCGGCACGTCGTCCGCGCCCACCAGTTCGGTACAGGTGGTGACGGGATCCAGGTTGGAGACCACGAAGTCCGCCTGGACCTCTTCGCCCCCCTCCAGCACGACGCCGGTGACCTGCCGGCCCTCGGTGTGGATACGGACCACGGGGGCGTTCAAGCGGAGCTCGCCGCCGGCCTCCTGCAGTAGCTCGATGAAGGCATTGGAGAGGGCCTGGGAGCGGCCCTTGATGTACATCGGCCCCTTGCTCACATAGGAATGCAGGGCCGAGGTCATGAAGGTGTACGACAGCCGGGAGGGGGGCTGGCCCAGGTAGCTCCAGATCTGGGACAGCACCGCCTTGGGGGCCGGGTCGTCGATATAGCGGTCCATCACCTCACCCCAGCTGAGCAGGGCGTAGCGCATCATGTGGGCCGTCTTGAACGGGAGCGGTAGGACGCGGCTGGGGGGGGGCAAGGTGGGGTAGGCCATCAACGGATAGAAG
>CAZDDH010000048.1:0-45216 GCA_964504165.1 uncultured Rickettsiales bacterium
CGTCCGCCGCGTCGTCGTCCGCCACGTCGTCGTCGGCTGCGTCATCGTCGGCCGCGTCATCGTCGGCCGTGTCGTCGTCATCTTGGGGGCCGGGCGGTCCGTCGTCGTCCCCTGTCGGTTCCCACGTCTCGCACCCGCCGAAGATGAATACCAAGGCCAACAGGAACAAAAGCTGGCGTCCCATTTTCTCTGCCTCCCTGCCCCAATAATTCCCCTGGTTCCGGAGATCCGGATTTCCTGATTTGCGAACTTGTCATGTTCTTCACAACCTGGCAAGGGGGAATATCCCAAGAATTTTGCCCGGCGCTCAATGGGTTGACGGAAGGCCTGGGATGCCCATGGTTTCTGGAGGGATGGTACAAAACGATCGTGGCCGATAATCCCCCTGCGGTGCGGTTCTCGCTGTTGACCAGCTGGACCCGTATCAGCCTGCTGCTGTCCGCCAACTGTGTGCTGGTGGCGATGGTGCCCTGCTTTGGCTTCCTCAACTGGGGGGTCGCCCCCCTGTGCCTGTTCCCCATCGTGCTCGGTAGCGTCGGGCTGGCGGTGGCCAGGAGCCGGCAGCTACACCCCGGCCCGTTCCTCGGCGCGTTGATCGGAGGATCGCTGATGATGGTGGTCTCCGTCCTGCGGCTGCTGCTGGGCGCGGGGGTCATCTAGCCATGGATTTTTACTACTGGCTGGGGCTGCTGGTGATGACGCTGGGGTTCAGCTGCGTCCCGTTGGGGGTGGTGTTCTCCGTGGTCCCCATCCTCCCGGGCCCGCCGGTGGCCATGGTGGCACCGCTGCTGGTGGCGGGGGGGCTGTACATGATGGACGCCCAGCTGTCCGGCTGGGTCTGGCTACTGCTGGTGCCGTCCCTGGCGGCGGGGCTAGTGGTCACCGCCATCGACGTGGTGGCCCCGTGGCTCGGGCGCAAGCTGGGCCGGACCTCCCGTAGCGCCATGGTCGGCTCGTATTACGGGCTGGGCATCGGCCTGCTGTTCGCGACCCACATCGGTGGGATCTCCGGCGCGGCCAGCGCGGCCACCGTGGGTTTGAGCATCCTCGTCGGCGCGGTGGGTGGTGCAGCGATGCTGTTCGCCGGGCCGGTGATCGGGGGATTCTGCGGTGAGCTGTCCTCGATGAAGTTACCGCCACCGCCCGCGGACGTGGGCGCGGATCCGCCGGACGACGATACCCCGGATGACGATGCCCCGGATGACGACGCCCCCGCAGATGAGGAGGCCGGGGCCCTGATGGTCGCCGAGACGGCCAAGGCCGGCCCCCCGGCGCTGGCCAGCCCCGACACGGTGGGGATGATCTTGTGGAGAGCGACCAAGGCCGGGCTGGCCCAGGGTCTTGGGCTGCTGCTGACCACCGGAGCCAAGGTGGTGTACGGCCTGGCGATGGGGGTGGTCTGCATCCTGATCGTGCTGATGGCTTGGCTCGGCTGATCCCTTGATGGACGTCACGCGGTAGAATGATCCTTCGGATGTGACTGGGGAATCGCCCCACTGGGGTGTTTACGTGCTCAAGAATCTGTGGCGATACACACCGCTGCTGCTGCTGGCCATCACCGTGTGGTGGGTCTCCATGCACCTGTTCCCCATCCTGGACGCCAAGGTGGCCAGCCTACTGGACGACGCCGTCGATCCGGTGCTGGATCGGGCGGGTCAGCTGGACTCCACCGTGGGCGAACCGCCGTCGGAGGAGCGGGCCCATCCGATCTTTGGCGGTCAGACGTCGTCTCCGGCCCAGCCCGTCGAGATGGTGACCTTCGCCGAGATTTCCGAGGTGGTGTTCACCAAGAACATCCTGATCATCGTGGTCGCGGTGGTCTTTTGCATCTGGCTGCTGCGGTGGTTCAGGCATCGCTCCTTGGTGGCGTGGTTGGCGGACACCGCGCGACACAAGAATGCCCTGCTGTCGCAGATCAACCGGCCGGAAGCGGCCGCCGAGCCCTCGGGCCCCAGCGCCGATTCCGTTGACGATGACGAAGCGCCGGCGTGGGAGCTGGATTTTCGCGCCGATCCCACGCCCCAGGCCCCGCGCCCCCGCCGCACCCCCGATCCGCCTCCGCCCCCCAGGGTGCCGGCCCATCGGCAGGCTCACCAGGAGTCCGCACAGGACGCCTCCCACGAGCACCAGGTGGAGTTCGAGGAGGCGCGGACGCTGCTGGCGTCCCATCTGGCGACCCAGCTCGCCCTGCAAGGGGTCAAGACCTCACCGCAGCACACGGTGCGACTCCTGCGGAGATCCGAGGAGGGGGTCCGGAACCGGCTGGGTCCCCGGGTAGACGACGACGGCGCCCTCGAGCCCTATGCGCTGGCGGCGATGCTGGGCCGGGAGGCTCGCCGGCTGATCACCGGCTCCAGCACCTACTGCAGCGACGCCAAGCTGCAACAGGTCGCCGACGCCCTCCAGGAGGTGGTGCGCGTGCTGGAAGGTGGGCCCGAGAGCAGCTGGGCCAGCGACACCATCGAGGGCTTCGTGCTGGGTGTCGAGAAGAAGGAATCGGCCCAGCAGGAGTCCAAGAAGTTCGCCGACCAGCACGGCCCGATGAGCCGGGTCTTCGGCGCCATGACCCTCAAGAACATCCTCCAGGTCCCGCAGGCCAAGCCCGACGAGGGCGAGGAGCCGTCCGCCAAGCGCTCCATCTCCGGGATGAACGCCGAGGTGACGTCCACGTTCTTGCAAAAGGTGATGGCCCGGCGGGACGAGACCAACGGCGACGGGTCGGGGTGACCGGCGCCCAGAGCACCGAACAGGTAACCTCCCGTCAGTCCCCCCAGATCTGCCGCGCCGCGCCCCACGCCTGCAGCACCATCACCACCGCCGCGTCCAGGCTGTAGAGGTCCATGTTGAGGATCAGGTCGTAGTGGGTGGGCTCGTCGATGTCGGCGTCGAAGAAGTTGCGGTTGAACAGCCGCCGGTCATCGTCCTTTTCCATGGCCGTCACCCGAGCCTGGCTCTCGGGGATCTGGAACATGGAGGCCACGTAGTCGGTGCGGATCTTCAGCGGCGCGACGACGCGGACCCGCAGGCACCGGTGGCGCGGCAGCATGAAGTTGGCGCCGCGCCCCAGCACGACCCCGCCATCCCCCTCGGCGATGTTCTCCATCACCAGCCGCAGGTGCTCGCGATATTGCTCGGGGGGTAGGTCCAGGTGGCGCAGGGTGCCGTCGAGGGATTCGTAACTCTGCAGCGCGGAGGGGTACGAGGCGTCGGACTCTTCCGCCTCCTCTGCCTCGCGGTCGGATCCCTCGTAGGCTTTCACGTTCTCTGCGATGCGGCGGATGATCTCGCGGTCGTAGTACGGCAGCTCCAGCGTCTGGGCGACCCGGGCCGCGATGAGCTTGCCGCCGCTGCCGGTCTGGCGAGAGATGGCGATGACGTTGAGATCGATCTCGCGGGTCGGCCTACGGCGGGCTTCCACATTCCGCCACCGGCGGAGCTGACGGTTCAGGGCGCGGTCCAGATCCGGCCGATCGATGGGCATGGGGTTCCCTCCTCGCGTCTACTTGATTCTACCGGATGAACAGCAACTCGATATCGAACACCATCGTTCCCTCGGCCTCCCCGTAGGCCAGCTTGGCCGGGACCCACAAGCGGCGGGATTCTCCCACCACCATCATCGGGATCCCCTCCATCCACCCCTCGATGACCCCGTCGAGGCGGATGGTGGCCGGGTAGCCCAGCGCCCGCGTGCGGTTGCTGTCCACCATCTTGCCGTCGGTGGACCAGGCCACGTAGTGGACCTCGACGCTGTCGCCCTTCTTGGGGTGGATCGTGCCCGTGCCCGGCTGCAGGACGACCCAGGCCAGCCCGCTGGGCGAGGCCTCGGCGCTGGCGGGGGGCGCGGCCACGTCCGCCGGTGGGGGGATGGGCGCCTCGGCGAACTTGGCGTGGGACTTGCGGTCGAAGGTGGTCGGCTGCGCATCTTTTTTGTCCCCGTCGGCCGAGGAACATCCGATCCACGAGGACAAGCACACTAGGAGGGTGAACAGTGCGGCGTATTTCATGTTCAACGCATACCACGAACCGATGCCGGCGGTGGGAAGGTTCCACCCGGCCCAAGGAGACCCACGAATGTCCCTCCATCCCAAGCTGCTGTGGCTGACCTGCCTGTGTTCCCTGTTGATGCTGGCCTCCGGCTGCCCCGAGCCGGACGGTGACGACGACGACACGAGCGCGGACGACGACGACGACGACGCGGGGGACGACGATACGGTCGATCCGTGCGCGCCCGCGGCCCACGGTCAGGTGGGTGAGACCAACACGGATCCCATCGAGCCGTACGTCACCGGCCTGGTATACGACGCCACAGGCACCCAGCCGATGGTCGGGATCAAGGCGACCTATTGCATCGAGACGTCGTGTATCCAGGCCTCGACGGACGAGAACGGCCGCTACTGGTTCGACGACCTCACCGAGGGGCTCGGCGTCCTGTTCATCGCCGGCAACCAGAACACCGACGGCGGTGCATTCGTCAGCATCACGGCGGGCTTCGAGACCCCCGAGACCTCCTTCGAGGCGCCGGATATCCTGCTCCCCGAGGTAGACCCGCTGCTGTCGCTGGAGGCGGGGGCCACGCTACTCGACGTGGGCGACGGCCTGATGATGGAGGTCGGGGCCGACGAGATGGATTGGAAGGCGCGCGAGCCCTGCTTCGGCGCGGTCGAGATCCCCGAGGAGACGATGGAGTTCGCCCAGTACGAGGGCATCGAGATGCTGGCGGCATGGGGCTTCCACGGCTACGGCAACGAGTGGCCGGGCGGCCTGCCGGTGGCTTTCCCTGTGCGGGGCGAGCTGGAGTGCGACCAGCCGGTCCAGATCTACGCCATGGACAAGGAGCTGGCCGACGAGGAGTCGCCCTACCACAACCTGTTCCATGTAGCGACGGGCTACCACGACTGTGATCAGGGACTGGTCGTCACCGACGAGGGCGAGAGCGTCGAGCTGCTCACGTGGCTGGCGTATGGGGTCGAGTTGGACTAGGGCGATAGATGAGGTGCAGGGCCACCGAGCCCACCACCAGCAAGCCCGTACATACGACCGATCCCTCGAAGCCGAAATCGCCGCCGGTGAGCAGCGGGTGGCCCTCCACCGTCGTCTTGAACACCCCCGACAGCGTGTAGCCGCTCACCCGGAATCCGAACACCGGCCCCTCGAAGAAGTTCCACGCCACGTGCATGGCGATGGGGAACCACAGGGTACGACGGTGCATGGCGTAGATGCCCAGGAAGATCCCGGCCAGCAGCAAGTTGATCGCCGGGACCAGCGCGACGGTCGTGGGGGAGAAGTGGATGACGGCGAAGGGGATGGCGGATAGCAGCAGGGCCACGTACCTGTTGCAGGATCCCATCAGGTTGGTCAGCAGGTACCCGCGGAAGATCAGCTCCTCGTTCAGCGCGGCGATGATGAACAGCACCAGGTAGGCCGCCAACGTCGGCACGTGCGCCGCCATGGCGTGCACGGTCACCGTCCCGGTGGCAACCAGGATGCCGGTGCCGGCCGACATCACCAGGGCCCCGATGGCCGCGCCCACCGCCATGTCCACGAGCTTCCCCGTCGTATCGAATCCCAGCGACCGCACGGTCTGCCGGTCGACCAAGCGCCGGAACAGCACCACGACCACGGCCGCCGCGCCCGTGGTGATGCCCTGCATCAGGATCAGCCAGCCCACGTTCTTCGGCTCGAAGATCACCGCCGCGAACACCGGCGTGTCGGGGCTCAGCCCCATCCCGGCCATCACCAGATGGACGCTGGTGATGCCGGCGGCGCCCACCGCGACAAGCAACGCCACGGCGAACAACAACAGCCTCAGCCACAGCCAGCGGACGAGGGGACGGGGTGCGGGATCTTCGTCGACGGGCATGGGGCTCCTTCGGAGAGCACGAAGGATACTATGGGAGGGAACGGGGGAGGGACAATGGCGAGCGATTCACCGGCGGCGTACGCAAAATGCCAGTGCCGCCATGGCCGCGACGATCCAGGTCGCCACCATCGATAGCGGTGAGGGATCGGCGGAACAATGGGCCGCCTCGCCCCCGTCGGTGGCCAGCCCCACGATCGGCAGAGCCAGCGCAAATGCCGCGATACCAAGGATGAGCAGCTTTCGGGTCAGGTTCACGTCGGGCTCCTCGCGTGGCAGACGATGATCGTCGGCCAGGCAACACTAGCCCCTGTGGATCCCTTCGATGAACTGGATGATGAACGCCGCGTCCCGAGGGGTCAGTGAGGCGGCAGGGTCTCCTGCGAATAGCTCAGCGGCGCCGTGGTCTTGACCGCCGTGCCCAGCAGGTTGTCGTCGTCGTCCCGCACGATGGTGCCGTCCGCGGCCAGGGAGGCCGCCTCCCAGCTCTCGTGGTCGTCGAAGGGCCCGTTGCCGTAGGAGGGGTCGTAGTACTTGCCGTCGATGCGCAGGATGTAATGGTTGGGGAAATCGGGGGGTGGTGAGGGGCTGTCCTGGCCGGGGGCGCCCTCCAGCGGCCACACGTTGACGTCGTCCTGGTAGACGTAGCCCTCGGGGGCGTAGGCCAGGATCTCCAGGATGTCGGTGAAGCCGTCGTCCCCCGCCGGGGTGCTGTCCATCACGCCGTCCGGCCCCGGGCCGATGCAGGGCACGTCCGGGGCGCCCTGGCCCACGGGGATCTCCTGGTCGTCGGGGTCGAGGGCCGTCGTGTCGGCGATGCCGTCGGGGCCGGCGTCGACCCACAGCCCGTCGTGCATGCGGTCATCGCCGGCGGGGTAGGGGGTGCCGTCGGTGGGCAGCACCAGGTCCTTGTAGGGGTAGGCGGCGGCGATGTTGATGGCCGTGTAGCCGTCCCCCACCGGCAGCTCCGAGACCCCCGAGCCGTCGTTGTGCATGCCCTCCCCCTGGGGGGTCTCGAGGATGCCGTTGACGCCGGTGAGCACGTAATAGGTGCTGAACTGCAGCCGGATCGTGTCGTCGCCGGCCAGCTCCACCTCGTCGGGATCGACGGTGAGGTAGTAGGCCCGGCTCTGGGGCAGGCCGAAGCCCAGCGCCATGGTGGGCACGAAGCCGCCGTCGTGGGCCGAGATGGGGGTCTCGAGGATGCCGTTGTCGCCGATGGAGGGGTAGTCCCACCAGGTGTCGTCGTCCCCGGAGAGCTGGCCCATGGGGGGCATTGCCGCCTGGATCGCGGAGGTGTACGGCCGGCCGTAGCCCACGGCGATGGCCTGCTCGTCGTCCCCGGCGGCCGTGGTGTCGCAGATCCCGTCGGCGCCGGTGGTGACGAACTCCTCGCCGTCCAAGAACGCCCACTCCTTGACGTAGATCCGCCCCAGGCCGGCGGAGGAGAAGACCCCCAGCACCTCCGACTCGATGCCAAGCGCGCCCAGCGTGGCGTACAACAAGAACGACCAGGTCGTGCACTGTCCAGCACCGGCCATCAGCTGGCTGCGGAATTCCCCCGGCGCGCTGCGCAGGCGCCCGTAGTACTCCAGCGTCAATCCGTCCCGGGCCCGCGGCACCTCCCGGTCGGCGAAGCTGGCCCAGACGGCGTCGATGATCTCCTGCTCCTCTTCCAAGCCGGCTGCTGCGTCGCAGGCCAGCTGGACGGGTGTGTGGAGCAGCGGGACGTCCTCCTCGGGGGCCTGGGGTAGCAAATACAGGGGCACGGAGGACATGCCGGCCTCGGCTGGGGTGGCGTCGGATCCTTCGGGGAGCACGCTCCACTGGATCGTGAACCACTCGGACCAGCCGATCTGTGCAGGCAACGCACCGGAGGCGGACATCTCCACTACCAGCGAACCGCCGACGGCCTCGGCCGCGCCCTCGAACATCAGGTCCGTCTCTCCATCGCCCACGTCGAACTTACCGAGGCCGGTCACCCGCCAGCTGCCCACGGCGTCGTCGGGTGCCGCCAGCTCGACCCGGACCGACGGCGTGCTACCCGCCTCGTAGGCGACCGGCGATCCGAGCTCCTGATACCGGGTGGGCAGCTCCTCGGAGACGTAGGGGTTGAGCCCGTGTAACGGCGTGTCGACGTCGCTCCAGTGGGCCTCCGTGGCCAGGCCGTAGCCGTCCAGTTCCACGCCGTGGTAGCCCGCCCCGCCGAACAGGACGGTGCGCACGGCAAACGGCCCGAACTCCTCCGCTGGCGGATCCGGATCCTCCTTGCACCCCGTCGGTACAAGCATCGCGGCCAGCAGGCAGCCGCGCACCAGGGTCCATCCCGTCCAGCTCGGAGCCAATAAACGCCTCGGATCGTTCATGGTCTTCCCCTTCACGATCGAACCATAGCCCGTCGGAACCGTCCGCTACACCCCAGGTCCGGATCGGACTGCTTTTAGTCCGAACTTAGTCGCCTTGATCTACCCACAGCCAGTACTCCAGGGGACACATCACCAGATCCCCGGGCCGAAGCGCCCTGGGACAGAGGAGGAGACGATGAGGTACGGACGTTTGGCTCTTATGTTTGGGATCGCGATCTCGGTGGCCGCCACCGGCTGCCCGGGCGAGGAGTACGCCCCCGATGACGACGACGCGGACGTGGTCGAGGAGGAGGCCACCGAGCTGCTGCTACACAACCCGGGCTTCGAGCTGAGCCTGGAGACCAGCTCGCCGTGGATCGGCTGGGGCAACATGGGCATGATCTTCGAGCCACCGGCGTTCCACGTGCAGGAGGCCATGGAGGGATCGCGCGTGTTCGGCGCGGTCGTCGATGGGGATCGCATGGATGGCGGCATCTACCAGATCGCCAGCGGCGCCATCGAGGGCCAGACCTATCGGGCCAACGCGCAGGTCTACCAGCACACCACCCAGGACGGTGAGGCGGCCAGCCGCATCGGCGTGGACCCCACCGGCGGCATCGATCCGTTCTACTGGGAGATCGTGTGGTCCGAGTGGGTCATGCCCGAGGGGATGTGGTTCGCGGTGTTCGTCGAGTTCGAGGCGGAGGCGGAGGAGGCGACGGTCTTCTTGGAGTTCGAGCAGGGGGGAGCTTCTCAGGCGGGCTTCACCTGCAACTACTTTGACGAAATCTACGTGGAACCCATCTGAACGATCCGCCTTCCGTTTCGTGCCCAGCGGTCTGGCACTGAATTTGCTTCAGTACACCGCAAAACCGGTTTGGGCCAAACCGCTGGGAGAGAATCATGAGACACGTTTCTTTTTGCGCAATCGCCATCTTTGTCGCTGGACTGATTGGAGGCTGCGAGGGGGCCGGCGGGCAGGTGACCATGGAGGTCGACTTCTTCAAGGAAAACTGCACAGGGGTCGGGGAGAGGCTGTGCATGGTCGTCCACGAGGAGGGTGTGGACGGCTGGACTTTTTTTTATGACGGCATCGAGGGATTCGAGTACGAGTGGTGCCATCTCTACGAGCTGGAGGTCTCCAGGCGGGACGTACCCAACCCGCCGATGGACGGATCCTCCGTCGAGTACTCCCTCGTCGAGGTGGTCTCCCAGACACCTCAGTTCGCCGGCGAGGAGTTCTATCTGACGATCCAGGACTGGTGGCTGACCGGGGACGAGGGGGACTACTGGATGTCCGACGAGTTCCCGCTGGTGTGCGACACCGAAGAGATGTGCGACACCGTCGTCGCCGAGCTGCTCGACGAGACGCTGGAGTCCGTGGACGTGACCCTGGAGTGCCCCGGGGACGGCGCGCCTCCGGTCATCGTCGCGGTCACCACCGACGGCTGAGCCCCGGTAGCCCTGATCCTCCCGACGGTGCAAGATGTCTTGTCTCAACTGGGAGGACCCATGCCGTTCGAAGATCTGTCCGACAAGCAAGCGCGCGAGGTGCTCCCCGGCTACCGGGCCCGGTTCGTCCACGGCGAGAAGATGACCGTGGCGTTCTGGCACATCGAAGCCGGGGCGCGTATGCCCGAGCACACCCACCCCCACGAGCAGATGTCCATGGTCCAGGAGGGCCGCTTCGAGCTGACCGTGGACGGGGAGACGCGGGTGGTGGAGCCGGGCATCGTCGCGGTCATCCCCGGGGACGCGCCCCACGGTGGGGTGGCGATCACCGAGTGCCGGATCATGGATTCGTTCTGTCCGGTGCGGGAAGACTACCGGTGAGGTGGCTGGCCGCCGCCGTCGCCCTAGTACTGGCTAGCCTCCCCAGCGCCTTCGCTCAGCAAGGCGAGGAGATGCTCGACGAGGAGCCGGCCCCCCACCCCAGTCCGGTCGCCTTCTTGGTGGGGTCGTGGGCGGACGCGGCCGGCGAGGTCGAGGAACACTGGATCCCCCCCAAGGCCGGGGCGATGCTGGGGGTCAACCGCACCGTCAAGGGCGGCAAGATGGTGTTCTTCGAGTACCTGCGTATCGAGCTCGACGAGCAAGGCCGCATCGTCTACCGGGCCAGCCTGATGGGCCTCGCCCCTCCGGTGACCTTCACCTTGGTCTCCCATGCGGAAAACCAGGCCACATTCGAGAATCTGGCCCACGATTTTCCCCAGCGTATCCACTACAAGCTCGTCGGGGACGAGCTGCAGATGCGCATCGAAGGGGTGGAGAACGGTGCCGCAAAGTCCAGCGAGTGGGTGCTCCATCGGGTGGAGCCTTGCGCGGGTAAGTAGCCGGCCCGGGGGGCTCACAACACACAATTATCGATCTGGCCCCTTTGGCTTTTGGGCTCAACAGTCATGCCGGGGGGTGAGGTTGATTCCAGCCCGTTATACGTCCAGCGGCGAGAACGCCCTGGTATCATGGTGTGGGACGCGATGAGCCGGAACATGAACAGAAGACTTGGGGTGCTGGCCCTGATCGGTGTGCTGGGGCCGTTTGGCTGCGGCCCTTCCTACGTGGTCGAACGGGAATTCGCCTCCTTGGCGTCGGGGCGGCGACACATCTGTGCGCTGGATGTGGACGGAGAGATCCTGTGCGGCGGGTGCGGCGATGACATCTCCGGAGCGTGCCAGCGTCCCCCGGGGACGTTCGTCCAAGTCGGTGCCGGCCATGACCACTCCTGCGGGCTCGGGGAGGACGGGCACGTCGTGTGCTGGGGGTGTGACGAGACGGTCGGGGTGGGGCTCTGTGACGATCCGGACGAGGAGTTCGTTCAGCTGGCGGTAGGGTGGTTCCACAACTGCGCCCTGCGGTCGGATGGTTCGGTGTACTGCTGGGGGTCCAACGAGGGCGGGGAGTGTGAGGCGCCGGGCGATACCTTCGTTCAGTTGGCGGCTGGTGCACAGGTCACCTGCGGTCTGCGGGGAGATGGCACCGTACGATGCTGGGGTGCCGGTTTCCTCAATGAACTCGTGGCCGAGATGCCCCCGTTCGTCTCGATCGACGTGGGCAAGACTGCGGGGTGTGGCATCGGCGAAGACGGTTCGTTGAACTGCTTCTTCGGCCTGGATGAACCGCCAGGCTGGCAGGTCGAGCAGATCGATGTGGGCCCGGGAGGGCTCTGTGCGGTGCGCGACGGGGGAGAGGCCGCGTGTTGGGATCCTGACGGCGGCATGCCCGAGGCACCCGACAACCAGTTTCAGCTGGTGGAGCTTGGATCCCGAGGAATCTGCGGGATCGTCGACGACGGATCGATCCGCTGCTGGGGCGGGCCGGACGATTACAGCTGGCTCATTGCCGGCTGGCTGGCGACCCGACGATGACAAGCCGCTCCGCCCACATGCTGCTTCTGTTGGCGGTCCTCGTCGGCGTGACCGGTTGCCCAATCCAGCACCTTGAGGTACGCGATTGCACCGAAGACGAGCTGGAGCTCATCGACCGCTCCATCGGCGAAGCCACCCGCGTCGAGTCCTACGTGAACGAGGTGCTCGTGGACGAGTACGCCGACGTGGAGACGACCTACGGCGACATCGTCGATCGGCTGATCCGCGTCAGGTCCAGGGGAGCCATACGGTGTGGTGACGCGGTCGACGATCCAGTGGGAGCCTATTCGGACTATGGTAATTACCGCAGCTATGCCGATCCCCTGGCAGATACGATCACGATGAGTACCGTGCGATTGAGCTGGGTCACCTCGATGGTGGAGTGGGAGGACGGGCGCGCCTACGGCGAGATAGACATCGAGGAGATCCCCGATCTCGTCGCCGGGATGGACCGATCGGAATTCGACGACTTCCGCGCTCAGGCCGAGGATTACCTGACGGCGCCCTCGGTCCCGGCCTATGTCCTGGTTCACGAGGCCGCTCACCTGGAGATGAACGTCGCCCACAACCAGGAGCACATGTACGACAACTCATACCGGGAGTTCATCACCGACATCGGCATCTACGCGGCCTACGGAATCGTCTGGGAGCGCTGGATTCCCGAGAGCGAGTGGCTGGACCATCTGTACGGCTCGACGCACGAATAGGTGCACCTACCAGTCCTGATCGCCTCCATAGATGAGGTAGACCACGCCGTCCCGTTCGTGGCGGATGGAAGCGCGGGGGGCGCCCAGTAGCAGATCGTCCAGACCATCGCCATCCACGTCTCCCGCGCCTGCGAAGCGGGTCACCAGGGATGTGGTGTAGTCCTCCTCGAGTACCACCGCTCCCTCGTACTCAGACAGGTCGATAGACCCGGCCGGGGTGTCGAGGACCAGGTAGACCTTCGTGCCCAGGCTGCCTCCCCCGACGACTAGCAGCTCGTCCATGCCGTCGCCGTCGAGGTCACCGACGAAATCTGCGTGCGTCACGTATGAGACCTCATCGACGCTCGATCGGCCGGCCCACAGCCGGGCGTCCGAGTGGGAGAGGGATACCTCCCCCGGTGGGAGTTCGTAGAACAGGTACGCTGCTCCCACTTTTTCCGCATCGCCGGAACCGTATGCGACGATCAGCACGTCCTCTTGCCCATCCCCATCCATATCCGCATCCCCACCCACGATCACGCCCGTCTGATCGCTATCGACGAGGCCGATGAAACGGACATCCGCATTGGACAGGCTCTGGGTACCGGCTACCGGGCCACGTACCAGATAGGCCTTGCCCGGGTCGCAGTTCACTCCGCCACCCGGCGCACCCACCAGGAAATCGGCGTATCCGTCATCGTCGATGTCGCCTGCCGCGGCTACGGAGTATCCGGCCTGTTCCTGCTCCATCTCCCCGGTGAATTTGGCATCCGCTTGCGTGATGTCCGCATCCCCTATTGGTGGCGTGACCCAGACGAAGACCGCGCCGGCCCACGGGGCAACCTCCTCGTCACGTGTGTGGCCGACGAGCAGGTCCTCGCAGCCATCGCCATCGATGTCTCCACCCCCCACGGCACCGGAAAGGCTCGTGTCCGTGTGGATCCAGGCGGCCACATCGCTCACCGGCGAAATACCCTCCCCCGGGATCTCGACCAGGTGATGCGAGTCATATCCCCCCGTTTGGGAGGCGACGACGAACTCCGGGAGTCCGTCGCCGTCCGTGTCGCCAATGCTGGCCAGTGCCTCTCCGAGACGATCGCTTTCGTTCTCGCCGTCAACTTTTGCCCACGCATCCGTCAGGGGCAGATCCCCGTAGACCGGGCCACGGACCACGTACGCCGCACCCGCATCGAAGGAATCCGGTTCATCGCTCGTGGACTCATAGGGCGCACCCACCAGCACGTCACCGTACCCATCGCCGTCGATGTCTCCGGCACCGGCTACGCCCTTGCCCGCCATGTCCCACATGCTCTCACCGATCAGTCGCGCGCCGATCCGGAGGCCGCCGATACTGCCCGGCTCATAGGGGTCACTATCGGGGATGTCGAAGGGCCCTCTATCTTCGTTGTCGAACGCCATCAGGTCGGCGCATCCGACCAAGCAGTGCATCCCCAGCAAGAGGACCCCGCTCAGCAGACGTGCACATGTTGGTAACCCCCCAGGCATGATTCCATTGTACCGCCAACTCCTCGGACAGGTGGTTTACACACCACGTACAACCCCCTATCGTTCGGCGCGACTCGACCCGAGGAGAGATCCATGCACACACGCCGACATATGGCAGCCCTGGCCGCCGCGCTGACCCTGCTGCTACTTTCCGGCTGCCCCACCGAGGACCCCCCCGACGAGGAGCTGGACCTCCCCGCCCCCAGCGTCCCCGACGATCTGGACAACGACCAGACCGTGGAGTCCTTCCGCAGCTGGTACCTCATCGCCAACGGGCACACGCCGGGGCACGGGACGCTGGAGCTGCAGGTGACTCCGCCGTCCGGCACCGAGGCGGTGGACGTGTGGATCGACGAGCTGTACAGCGGGCGGTTCGAGGGCGGTGACGGATCCCAGGCCATCGCAGCGGACATCGTCGGCCTGACCCCCGGCGAGCACGAGGTGCTGCTGGCCGCCAGCGGGGCCACGGAGGCCTTCGCCCAGCTGACGTTCATCTCCACCCACCCGTACTACGTGCTGGTGACGAACGATTGGGACGACGCTGACAACACCGACGGGGTGCTGAACCTCCAGGACCAGCTGTACGAGGACCACCCCGAGCTCAAGCAGACCCACTTCGTGGGGCCCTACACCTTTACCGACCCGGCCATGACCGAACAGCGCAAGGGAGAGCTGGTGGACTGGGTGACGGCCAAGCGGGACGAACACGGCGACGAGATCGGGCTGCACATCCACCCCTACTGCAACTTCGTCGAGACCACCTCCGTGGAGTGCCGCTGGGAGCCCTCCTTCGCCGACACCGAGGACTCCACCGGCTACACCGTCGAGCTGTGCAGCTACACGCTCGAGGAGACGGAGACCTTGCTTGAACGGGCCGTGGAGATCTTCGAGGAGCGGGGCCTGGGCACCCCCACGTCATTCAGGGCCGGCGGCTGGACCACCCAGCTGCACACCCTCGAGGCGCTGGCCAACACCGGCTTCGTGGCGGACACCAGCGCCAACAACTGGGCCCGCATCGAGGAGTGGGAAGGCGCCACGGACGCCAACCTGTACGAGTGGAACGCCGAGAACTGGGCCACCATCGACGAATACAGCCAGCCCTACTACCCGTCGGTGGACGACATCCTCGACGATACGCCGCCCAACCTGGCCATCCTGGAGGTGCCGGACAACGGCTGCCTGTGCGACTACCTTTCGGGCCAAGAGATCATGGACATGTTCGACGCCAACTGGGGCGGCGGCGCCCTGGAGCAGCCCACGGTCTACGTCACCGGCTACCACCCGTCGTCCTACGGCAGCAACCACTTCCAGATGGAGAACGGGCTGGCGTACATCAGCGAATACCTCAACGCCCGGGATGCGGGGCCGGTGGTCTATGAGACGGTGAGCGCGATGGCGTATGTGTGGCCCGCGCCCTGAGGGGACCGATCAGCTGGCCAGGTCGTCGTCGAAGATCTGCACGACGATGGGGTCGGGGTCGTCGTCCGTGGCGAAGGTCTCGTAGAAATCGGTGATGCTGGCGATGGTCTGCTCGACGTCCATCTCGCTGCCCATGTCCCACTCGGTGAAGTACTCCTCGATGGACTCCACGGTCAGCGGCAGCGAGTCGAAATCGCCGTCACCCCAGCTGTCCGAGTCCATTCCTGCCTGGGTGTTACCAGAGTAGCTGCCGTCGTTGGAGTTCCGTTCCGGCTCCTGCCGCACGGCGACGTGCAGCTCGCCGCCCGCGCGCATCAGGTAGAAGGTGCGCTCGTCCTCGCCGAGGTCGCCGGCGTCGAAGACCATCTCCATGTCGTCGGCCGTGCCTTCTTCTCCGTCGGCGCCGGCGCTGGTGAGGGTGTAGTCGCTGCTCCCGTCCACGCCGAAGACCATCTCACGGCCCCAGCCATCGAGGCCGTAGGCCTGCAGGGCGTAGTCCGGGCCTTCGTCCAGGATGGGTAGGGGCAGGGCCACATGGTTGCGGATACCGGTCAGGCTGGAGGCCTTGCCCACGTCCTGCTGGTGGGCCATCAGCCCGTCCCGCACCACGCCGAACATCAGCACGGCCGTGGCGTCCTCGGGGTTTTCGTACTGTCGCGGGTCGAGGTTGTGCCAGGGCGCCATACACGCGGCGAACAGCAGGGTGCTGGCCAGGCCCAGGCTCAGGGCGCCTGCGGGCACGGGGGAGCGCCCCAGCTGCCCGCGAGCAGCCGGCCGCAGAGCCATCCACAGCAGGCCGGCGAGGGCGGTCACCCCCAGCAGGGCGGGCGCGGCCTCGGCCAGGCCGACCCCGAACGAGGCCCAGCCGGTCATGGCGCTGTCGGCCACGGCGGTGTCGGCGAGGGTCAAGGCCCCGTCGAGGCTGGTGGCGTAGCCGGTGTCGCCGGTGGCCCACAGGGTGTTGTATTCCCCGTAAATGTCGGTGGGGCTGGGCGCGGCGGAGACATAGCCGGCATGCAAGAAGGCGTCGGCGGCGGATTCGATGCTCGTGCTGAAAATCTTCATGGCTTCTCCAATTGTATTGTTGGAGAGAGGATCTTGCAGGATTGATGCCGATCCGGAGGGCACGGTTCCAAGATCGCCTCCAAGCGCACCACGGCCTCCCCGGCCGGCAGCGGCGACTCCAGGACGAACCGCGCCAGCCCGTGCCCCCCGTCCTGGCCGTGGGAGGCTCGCACCACGTGAGTCTCGGTGCTGCGGAACTCGCTGCCCTCCACGGTGACGACGGCGGCCAGCGTCAGCTGTGGGCTCCATTCATGGTGCGGGACCACGTAGCGGTACCCCAGCACCAGCTCATCCGCCGATCCCATCCCGGCGGGCCCCAGCCGGGGCGCCAGGATCATCGTCCCGTCCCCGCTGAGGTTCGGATCCAGCAGCCTTCGCTTGAGATCCTTACCGCTGAAGTAGCTGGCATACGCGAACAGCACCTCCGGGTGTTGTTCCCGGGCGGCACCCGCGCCCAGGGCGGCGCGCACCTCGTCTCCGAGGGCCACGAACAGCCGCGAGCCGATGGCCGGCACGGCGGCCGCGCGGATGACCCAGTCCGGATCGTCCAGCAGCGGGAGCATCGCGGCGAGCCACTGGGGCCGTTCCTCGTCGTCGAGGACCGCACCCTCGGCCAGGATGCGTAGGGCGGCGCAGCGCTGGTAGCCGGGGCGATCGGAGTCCAGGGCCAGCTCCTGCAGCCGGTCCCGGCGTCCGTCCGGGTCCGGCTGGATGAAGTTGCGTCCCACGTATCTCCCGAAGCTGGCCGGTACGGCGCGGCCATAGGCCTCCACGAACGCCTCCAGATCGCCGCTGCGCCCGATCTCCTGCTGCAGATGCCGGGACAGGGCGTCCGCCTGGAACCCCCAGGAGACGGCCCGTTCGCGTGGGGGGAACTCCATCGGAGGGGGCAGCAGCGCCAGCAGCGCGGCGTTGCGCTCGTCCACATCCTCGATGGCCAGCGCCGCTCGGCTCTCGGCCGCCCGGCGGGCCGCCTGCTCCAGCTCGACGAGGAACTCGGCGACGGTCAGCGGCTGCGGGTCCAGCGCCAGCGTGCCCACGAAGAGGTCCTCGGGGTCGCGGCCCTGGGGCACGGGGCCGTAGGGGCCGGGGTTCATCATCTGGCTGAAGCGGTAGACCCGGCCCTCGGCGACCAAGCGCATGCCGGACGGGACCTTGTGGAACAGCCCCTCGGGGGTGGCCTGCTGCTCGTTGATCTGCCGTGGCGGGGCCGGATCGAGGAACAAAAACACCTGGGGGTCCAGGCCTGGGGCTGGCAGGGCGCGGGGGGCGGCCGGGTCGGACCAGTCATACCGTGGCGGGATCTCCAGGCGGTAGGCGTCGTCGAACACCTGGATCTCGTCCCCCACGGCCAGCTCCCCCTGCAGCACCTGGGTCACCCGGTAGGTGGTGGTGGTGTTCCACTCCTCGATGACGAACTCGTGGGAGACCGCCTCGGCCTCCACCGCGTGCTCCGCCTCGAACAGCAGCGAGGCCAGGTCGTGGTGCTCCATGGGGGCGGCCCGCAGGGGGGCGGTGGACGCCAGGCAGAGCGGCAGGATCAGGCAAACGGCGGCACGGCGCATGGTTGGCTCCTCGGTCGTGGGACACCGCGGACCCCTTGACAGTTCCCTTCGTCGCCGCCAGAACGTGCCCCGGAGACCGCCCATGAGTAAGACCCCCCGCCGCTCTCGCCGTCGCCAGGGCCCCAAGATGGTGGTGTGCCCGTGCTGCCACAAGACGGTCGCCTTCTGCTGGTCCTGCCGCTGCGGGTTCCAGATGTGCCAGGAGTGCATGAACGACAACCTGTGGGGGGTGACGTGCAACAACATCACCTGGCATTGCCCCGACTGCGGCAAATCCAACGGCTTCGGCAATCAGTAGCGCCCCCGGCCTGACAACCCTCCCCGCCCGCTCCGGTATACTCGCCTTTCTGTGCGCGTCCCCATCCAGGGGTCGCGCCGGTCGGGGAAGAGGCTTACTCCTCCAAGGAGGGAGATTCACATGAACATGGAGCAAGGTGTGGGTCCGCGCATGGACCTGCTCGCCATCATTTCACTGGTCGCCGGTATCCTCGCGACGTTGATCGGCGTGGCATCGGTCCTCGCCAGTTTCTTCTCGTTTTGCTGCTGCCTGGGCGTCTTCGGCGTGCTCATCGGTGGGGCGCTGGGCCTGATCCTGGGCCTGGTGGGCCTGGTCCTCGGCGCCGTCGCCATGGTGCGCATCAAGAAGGCCCCCGAAGAGCTCAGCGGGAGCGCGCTGGCCATCGGCGGTATCCTCACCAGCCTGTTGGGGGGCTTCCTGTCCCTGGCGGGCGTGGTGGTCTGGGCGCTGATGTACTTCGGCGTGATGGCTTACAACATGAGTGGGTACGGGTACTAGGAGCGTGCGCCCCTTCGACCTCAGCGAGCTGGTGGCGGTGCTGCTGCTGGCGGGCTTCCTGGCTCTGGCCAGCGGTGCGCCGTTGATCACGTCGATGGCGGTGAGCCCGGGAGCCATCGAGAGCGGCGAGGTCTGCCTGACCTCCACCTGCCCACACAAGCTCCACACCGGCAGCGGCTGCCTGACCTGCGGCATGACGCGGGGGTTCACGGCGGCCAGCCGGGGTCGCTTCCGCCAGGCGTGGGAGTACAACCGCGGCACCCTTCCGCTGTACGGCAGCGCGTGGCTGGTCTTCTTGGGTTCGGGCGGGGCGATGACGTTTTCGGTGGCCCACCTGTGGCGGCGCCGGCGCGCCGCAGGACGCTAGCGTGCCTCTCCGTGCGTAGGCTCTTCACCCCCACCCGCGTGGTCATCGTCGCCGCTGTGCTGGGCCTGTTCTTCATGCCCCGTTCCTGGCTGGCGGAGATGGGGGACTGGGTGGGGCGGGATACCCCGTGCAGCACAGAGCGCGAGGCCTGCGACGAGGCCTGTTTCTGGGATCACGTGGACGACCGCAAGCTGATGGGAGGCTGCAAGGGGGTGCCGGCCTGCGTGGACTGCCAGCGGGGCTGCCGGGATACGGCGGAGCGGTGCCAGCAGGCCCTGGACGCCAGCGGGGATCAGCCGTGGTGGAAGAAGTGGCGCTAGCCTAGAGAAGCATTAGATGGGCGACATCTGGAACTCGCCCCAGGCATGCATGTCGCCGCCGCCGCCGCCGCCGCCCATCTCGAACTCGAAGTCGCCGGTGAAGCCGTTGGGGCTCATCTCGCCGTCCCAGGTGGTGTTGATCTGGCCGCCCTGGCCCATGTCGCCGACGAGGTCGCCGCTGGCGTTGCCGGCGTTGTCAGCGGTCCCGGTCATCTGGAATTCGTACTGCCACCAGTCGTCGCCACAGAGCATACTCCCGGTGATCTGGCAGTCCATGATATCTGCGTTCGCCTCGCACTCATCGTCCCAATAGTCGAATTCGATGGCAGCGTCGCCGCGGTAGCTGCCGTCCCAGGGGCACTCCTCTTCGGTGTCGTCGTCGCCTTCGGTATCGTCGTCGCCGGTGTCATCGTCGTCGTCACCGGTGTCGTCATCGCCGGTGTCGTCGTCGCCGGCCACGTCGTCGTCCCCGTCGAGCACGATGGCACCGCCGCCGTCCTCACAACCTACCCATAGACCTGCGACCATCAGAGCCAGGAAAATACGCCAATACATGCGGAGTCCTTTCGTTAAATATCCTGTTGGAAAACCGGGCCGATGCAAAGGCCCGCTACACGGTTAGATGGGCCACATCTCGAAGTCGCCCCAGACCTCCATGTTGCCGCCGGGGCCACCCTGGACCTCGAACATGAACTCGCCGGTGAAGGCGCCGTCTTCCACATCGCCGTTCCAGGTGGTGTCCATCTGGCCCATCTGCCCGAAGTCACCGTGCATGTCACCGCTGGCGGGGCCGTTGATTTCGGCGGTCCCGGTCATGGTGAGTTCGAACTGGTAATAGTCCTCGCCGCACAGCAGCGTTCCGTCGATGCCGCAATCGAGGATGGTCGCGTTGGCGTCACATTCTTCGACCCAGTAGTCCATGTCGATGTAGCCGGAACCACGGTAGTCCCCGTCCCACGGGCAGGACTCCTCGGTGTCGTCGTCGCCGGTGGTGTCGTCGTCCCCGGTGTCGTCATCGCCGGTGTCGTCGTCGTCGTCGGCCGCGTCGTCGTCGTCGGCCACGTCGTCATCCCCTTCCAGGACGATGGCGCCGCCGCCATCCTCACAACCGATGAACAAACACGCGACCATCAGAGCCAAAATATAGCGCCAGTACATACAAGATCCCTTCGTCGTGCGCCCCACGGCGACTGTTAGCGTCTTATCTTGTTGATGAAACCCAGGACGGCCTGGGGACAAAAAAAGGGCGCTATCGGCGCAGGTCCACACTCAGACGGAGACCGCAGACCAGCCTCGGGGTGATCCGGTCGCGGACCAGCAACGTCTCTGCGTGGGGGCGCTCGAATTCGTAGGACCGGTCCTGGAAGTGGACGTCGGCCCCGCCACGCACGAAGAAGGACAGGATCGGAGCCCGTTGGGGAGCGGGCCAGAACTGGGCTTGCACCAACGCCGAGGCCGCTCCGTCCAGCTTGGTCTGCAGATCCCTGGGATCCGATTGTTCGATGCCCAGATCTTTGATGGTCCAGAGGTCGAGGAGGGCCCCCAGCCACCCGGAGAACTCCACGGGAGGCGCCGCCCGCCATCTCAGCGCGGCACCCAACCGGAATCCCCACCGCTCGATCCGCGCCCGTTCGCCCAGCGTGGCCGATTCCGCGTCGAGAGGCGCGGGCTGGCCTAGGTCCAGGCCCAGCTGGAACTCGAAGAGGCGGCCCGGTCGCACCCCGATGGCCAGCTGACCGCCGTGTAAAATCGGCTGGCCGAGCTGTATCTGAGTGGGGACGTAACCGCCGGAAAATACCAACGAAACCGGCATCACCACCTTGCCGGCGGGAGCCGGACGCTCCTCGGGAACCTCCACCTCGATGTCCCGCAGCCGCTCCCCCGCCGGCCCCACCACCTGCTCCAGCTCGGCGTGCAGCACGGCCGCCACCACCTCGCAGCGGGAGACCCAGCCCTCGCTCACGTCGGGCAGGTCCCTCACCCGCAGATCGGAACCCAGGATCGGCGTCAGGAAGAACAGCTGGGTGTGGTCCGGTGAGAGCCACGCCACGGACAGGGCGTTCGTCTCACGCGCGGTCTGCCAGGCGATTTGCGGATCCGGCGCCTGGGATACGGGCTGCAGTTCGGCGGGCATGGACAGCACGCCGAGCCGGGCCCGCACCGCAGTCAGGAGGTCGAGGTACGGGTCCTCGGACTCCTGGCCGGCCGTCACCAGGATCCGCAACGTAGGGGTCCCCGCCTGGGCGAGGGCCGCCGTGGGCAGGCAGATGGATGCGGCAATGGCTGCAACACCAATGGCCGTCAGCATGGGTCGGAGTGGATCACTCACACAGTGGAGATGACCTACGAACGGGGATTCGTCAAGGCTGGCAGGCCACCAGCCCGTTGGCAGCCCACTGGGCCTGAGCGGTGTTGGGCCAGCGTTCGATGACCGCGTTGTAGTCCGTGGCGGCCAGGAGCAGGGCACCGGTGTGCAGGTAGGCGTCGCCCCGCAGGCGCAAGACCTCGGGGTAGGCGCTCCCGCCCGGGTGGGTGTTCATGAACTCGGTGGCCGCCGTCACGACCTCCTCGTCGCGATCCAGGCGCGCCAGCGCCCGCACCCGGCCGACGCGGGCTTCCTCGGCGAGATAGCTCGACGGGGAGCGGGCCAGGTAGGTGTCGAAGTGGTCCAGTGCCGACTCGTACTGCTTGAGGCCAGCCAGCTTCATCTGCCCCAGCGCCACGTGGCTGTCCCGGGCCGCCGAACTCTCTGGATAGGCGGTGATCAGCTGCTCGTAGATCCGGCAGGCGTCCTCGAACTGGCGGGCCATCTGATGGGTCTGGGCCTGCCGGGTGAGGCTCTCGATGGCTTCCTGCTCGCTGATCTGCTCCGGCTCATCCACCAGGGCCAACGGGGCCTCCAGGCCGTCCATGGACAGGTCGGGAATAGAACTGTCCATGGGGGCCATGGAAGCCTCGTGGCCGGTGGAATCCCGCCGGAGATTGGTTTGAAGGGTCGTACTACCCTGCGATGCGTGGTCGATGGCCGATTCCTCGTCCATCCCATCGGGTTTCTCCAGGGCTTCCGACGCAACGGATGGCTCCTTGACGTACACTGTGGGTACGACCACGGCTGGCGTCTCCGTGACGGAGTCGACAACCACCTGGTCCGCGGTCCCGGCGGAGGGTGTTTCGCGGACCAGGTGGAAGCCGAGCCCAAGAGCAAAGATCAAGATCGCCGCAGCGGCCAGCGCGCCGGCCAGCCTCCATCGGCCCATGGATGCGCCACGTCCTGCGGTGCTGTCTGCGGGGGCCACCCCCGACAGCATCCGTCGCTCCACCATCGGCGGCAACGGATCCAACGGCGTGTCCTGCAAGGTTTCCTGTAGCGTTCCCCAGAGCTGTTCCTGAAGACGGCAGTCCTGGCAGACCGCCAGGTGAACGTCCAGTGCGGCGTGCTCATGCTGGGACAGATCGCCGACGGCGCGCGCCTCGAGGCATCGGCGGGCTTCGGTGCACGTGAAGGCACTCATGGCATCATCTCCCCCAGCAGTTCCCGGCAACGCGGGTCGCGGCGCAGGCGTTTTTCCAGGGCGCGGCGCCCCCGCAGAATTCTCTTCTTGGTGGCCTCGAAGCTGAGCTCCAAGATGGCGGCCACCTCCGGCACCGAGTACCCCTGGACCAGGCTCAGGATCAGCGGCAGGCGCTGGTTGGGCTTGAGGGCCAGCAGGTGGTAGCTCAGCCGGTCGAACAGCTGCCTACCGTCCAGGGAACGATCCGGACGCGCCGCCCCTCCCGACGGTCGGGTCTCCAGCTCCATGCGGTAGTCATGGGTCCGCGTCAGCCTCCAGCGCTGCTTGCGGTAGTGCCCCCGCACCACGTTGACGGTGATGCGGTCTACCCAGGCCATGAAGCTCGCTTCCCCGCGATAGGAATCCAGCTTGGTCAGCACGATGGCCATGGCCGTTTGCACCAGATCGTCCACGTCCGGCCCGGACCCACAGGACAGCAGCACCGTGCGGCGCACCCGGGGCAGGCACCAGCGGGCCAGCGACTCGGAGGCCTCCCGGTCGCCGGCTAGCGCACCGTCGACAAATTCCCGGACACGATCCGGGCCGACGACGGTCAATTCTGGGCGGGAATACGACATACGCTCTGTCAATAAAGATGAACGGGGGTCCGAACCGGGGACAACTTTGTCAAATTTACGTCCAAACGTGCTCATCGCGAGCGCGTCAAACGCCGGGCCGGTGCGGGATCGGGGGCCGGTGGTGCGGTCGCCCGGCGGGCCTCTCCCGTGTCCAGGTATTGCTCCTCCTCGCCGCGGGCTATCGTCAGCGTGGCCACTCGCAGCAGCTCGGCGGCAGCCTCGAGGTTGCCGGCGCTGACGTGATCGATGTCGTCCTCGGGGGTGTGGTAGACCGGGTGGGAACCGGTGGTCTCGGCCATCACGGCGGTGGCCCCATCGGCGATGAAGCACACGTGATCCGATGCCAGGACCGGGATGTTGGGGATGACCTGATAATCCAGCCCGGCGTCCGCGGCCGCGCCGATCATCACATCCCCCAGCCACAGGTAGTCCTCGAACAGGGCTCCGTACAGGTGCAACCCCTGGCCGTCGCCGGCCCCCACCATGTCCACGCTGATCATGGTGTGTACGTCCTCCCCGGGGTAGACGGGGTCGGAGGTGTAGTAGCACGACCCGGCCAGCCCCTCCTCCTCGGCGTTGAACGAGGCAAACAGGATCGTGCGCGCCGGCGCAAAGCCGTCGGCGCCAAAGGCTCGGGCCAGCTCCATCAGCACCGCCGTACCCGAGGCGTTGTCGTCGGCCCCGTTGTAGATGTCCCCGGTGATCTCGTCGGTGCCCAGGTGGTCGACGTGGGCGCCGATGACGATGACCTCGTGGCCGATGACCGGGTCGTTGCCGGGGATGGCACCCAGCAGGTTGGGGATCACGTACTCCTGGACGGCGGCGTCGACGTTTACCGTGGCGCTGACACCGGTGGCCTGCCCATTGGGGAGCCCGTTTTCCTCGATGGCATTCGCCCAGTCGGAGAGCAGCGGCATCGCCACCTCCATCTCCTCGCGGTCCACCGACACCACCGGGAAGGAGGCATCGTAGTACCACTCGGGGATGGAGCCCTCCACCACGGCGGATGGGTGATGATAGTCCTGGATCAGGATCATGGCGGCGGCGTTGTGCGCGCGGGCGTTGGCCGCCTTGTAGCCGAAGGTCCACAGGTCCCCCTCGACGGTGGAGACGTCGTTGCCGGGGCAGTCTTCGCCGATGGCGTCGTCGTCGCCGGGGCCGTGGCGCAGTACCACGGCGATACGGCCAGCCAGCTCCAGGCCCAGGTAGTCGTCGTAGCCCCCGGCATCCACGGGGCAATCCGGGAACTGGGCCGGGTCGAAGGGGGGCACGGTCAGCCCGTAGCCGGCGAACACCATCTCCTCGGTGACGTTGCCGCTCCCCGAATAGTCGAATACCCGGAAATCCTCGCCCTCCGTCAGCTCCTGGGCGCCCAGCGCTACGCTCGCGAGGTCCTGCTCCCAGCGCAGGTACGGAAAGTGCTGGCGAAAGCCGGTGTCGCCCATCGGCACCAGGCCCGCCTCCTCGAAGACGGCCTCGACGGCGTCCACCGCTGCGTCGTTGCCCACCGTGGTTGGGGCCCGGCCTGCGAGCTCGTCCGAGGCCAGGTATTGCAGGTCGTCCCACATGCGGTCCGCGTCGATGGCGCCCGGTTCGACGGGGGCGACGTCGTCGTCCAAGGGATCGTCGGTGGGGCAGCCGCAGAATCCGATGGCGCACAGGGCAGCCAGCCCTACGGTTTGCCAGGCGGTGGATCGACGGTCGCGCACGGGAACCTCCGGGTACCGACCATATCAGCCGGTCGCGCGCGGATTCCACATGCTCGTCCGCTGGCTGTGGGTTATCCTTTCGTCGGCGTGAGAGAATTCAAAACCAAACGGATGTCCGTCCGAGCCCTGCTGCTGGCCGTGTTCTGCGTGGCCTGTGGGTGGTCCGTCGGGCTTCAGGCCACCCCCATGAAACTACCCCCCACCGTCGGAGTCTGGACGGCCCCCGAGCAGCCTCGGGTCATCGACAAGGCCACCATCTTCGAGTACATGAACGGCGCCGGCGAGTTGTACCTGGCCTACCGCTTCGACCACCTGGATGCCCATGTCTATACCTCCCCGGACGACGGGGAGATCCTGGTGGAGATCTACTGGCTGGAGGGCCCCGATGATGCCTACGGGTTGCTCTCGGGGGACTGGTTCGGAGATTCCGTAGCCCTGGGGGACTGGCCCGCCGACTCGGGCCGCGCCCTGTACGGCATGGGCCTGCTGCGCATCGCCGCGGACGGGGTGTACGCCCGGGTGATGACCATGACCGAGACCGAGGCGTCCAGGGCCGCGGTGATGGAGCTGGGCCGGGCCATCGTAGAGGGGCGCAAGCCGGCCGGTGAGCCGGACCTGATCTCGGCGCTGCCCGCGAAGATCCCTTCGGCCGCCGGGGACTGGAGCCGCCGGGCCGACCAGACCGTGTTCCTGCGGTCGCACCTGGTGCTCAACGGCGCCTGGTACCTGGCCTCGGAGAACATCCTGCAGCTGGGCCACTCCAACGAAGCGGTCTTCGCACCGTACGAGCGCGCGGGCGAGGACCCCAAACGGGCCCACGCCTTGGTCGTGCGCTACCCCGATGCGGGCGCCGCGCTCAAGGGCCTGGCCAGCTTCCGCGCGGCCTACCTGGCTGACTCGGGGGCCCGGGAGATCGTGACGCCGGAGATCGAGGAGCTGTACGCCATCGAGGACGGCTGGACCGGCTACTGGCTGGAGACCAACCACCTGGTGCTGCTGTTCGAGGGGCCGGACGGCGGCACGGCGCGCACCTTGCTGGAGACCATCAAGACCACCTTCTTACCCCCACCGGAGAGACCATGAGCAAGCCGTTCAGACCCTTGACCCGCCGCGATTTCGTCCGCGGCACCGTGGGCACCGCCCTGGCCGGATCGGTGGTGGGTGTGCCCGGCATCCTGCGGGCCGGCGAGGCGGTCAGCGAGGGGGCCGCCGGGCTGTCGCGCAGCGCCGTCACCGTGGTGCGCGACGCCGCCGCCCTCGACGATCGCCACAAGGTGGACACGGCGGTGCTCGAGGAGATGCTGTCGGCGACCATCTGCGGGGTCACCGGCCTGGCCACCGCCCGGGAGGCGTGGCAGTCGCTGTTCAAGCCTCAGGACGTGGTGGGCCTGGTCCCCACGCCCCACCTCAACCCCACCCACGACGAGGTGATCGACGCGGTGACGGCTGCGCTGGTGGACGCCGGTGTCCCCGCGGGCAACGTCCGCAAGGCGACCCGGGGCCCGGACACGGCCGAGCCTTGTACGGCTCTCATCGCCTTGCCCGGTCTCAAGGCCCACTGGCTCACCGGCATCGGCACGGTGATCAAGAACTACATCATGTTCTCGGGCAAGCCGGCCAAGTACCACGGCGAGGACAGCGCCAAATTGGGGGAGATCTGGCTGCTCCCGGAGGTCAAGGACAAGACCCGGCTGGTGCTGGTGGACGCCCTGCGCCCCCTGTGCAGCAAGGGCCCCCAGCCCGATCCCCGGTACATGTGGCACTACAACGGGCTGATCGCCGGCGCCGACCCGGTGGCGGTGGAGACCGTGTGCCTGCGCATCATCCAGCACAAGCGCAACGCCCTGCGTGGCGGATCCTGGCCCCTGTCCCCGCCGCCCATCTGTGTGGAGGCCGCCGACACCACCTACGGCCTGGGCAATTCCGATTACGCGCGCATCGACGTGCACACCTCCGGATGGGACGAAGAGTTGCTGATCGAGGGTTAACGGATCATGGACGAGGGAACCGTGCAACGAGACGATCGATATCTGGCGGCGTTGCTGGCAGGCGCGGAGCGGTGCCGCAAGGCCATCGCCGAAGACCATCTGGAAAACCGGACCATCTGCGGCCCCATCACGATTTCGATGGGCATCCTGGCACTCTCCTACTACGGGCTGGACGATGTGGGGGCGGAGAACCGCGGGCTCATCGCTCATATGCTCAAGCTGCAGGAGGAGGACGGGGGATTCCCTCCCTACGAGGGGGGGCCCAGTTCCATCCAGTCCACCCGGTTGTCTTCCATGGCCATGCAGCGGGTGCTCGCGGAGTCCGGGAGTGAGATGTCCGTTGCCGAGCGGGGGGCGGTGGTGCGGTCCATCGAACGCTGTGCCGCCTTCGTGGAACACGGTACCCACGACCCGGAAGCGGACAGCCCCTACTTCAAGCTGCTCGCCGACCTGACGGCCGATATCCTGTTCGGCGATACCAGCGACGTGGTGCCCAACCTTCCCCTGACGGGATTGGCCACGGAGCTGCTGGGCGATACGGGGCTGGTATCGGCGGGCATCTCCCGTGTGATGGGCGCCATGCTCCCGGCCTTCGGCGTCCTGTGCGAACGGCAAGCGCAGAATCAAAGCGCCCTGGCCCGGCAGCTGGGCAAGCTCACCCCCCATGTCTTCGACAGGCTGGAGAAACGCATCCTCGACGCCCAGGACGAAGCCGGGTCCTGGGGCTGGTGGGTCCTGGTCACCGGCATCAATCTGATGGCATTGCGGGCCGCCGAGGTGCCCCGCGACCACCCGGCCGTGGTCAACGGGATCGACTTCATCCGCCGTCGCCGCGTGCCTGCGGACGATGGCCACATCGAGCAGATCGCGGTGGACGCCAGCACCTGGGAGCTGTCGATGTTCGCCATCGATGCGCTCTACATCGATCCGGTGGGCTGCGCGTCCCTGGCCGAACCGGTCCTGGACGAGCTGTTGCACCACCAGCTGGATGACGGCCGGTGGAGTTTTTCGCTGTCGGGCAAGTTCCACGACAACGACACGTCTTCGCTGGCCCTCAAGGCGCTGTCCCGGTACCACGCCCACCTGCCGCCAGCGCGTATGGAGGAATCGGCCCGGGCCATCCGGAAGTGCACGCAAGCTTACATCGGGCAGCAGCATGACAACGGCGGCTGGGGCGCGTTCCAGGCGGCGGCGGTCATCGAGTTCGGCGACCGGGTCCCGAGGCCGCTGGAATCGCTCATCGATGCCAGCACCGCTGGGCTCACCGGCAGGATCATCGACTGCCTTCTGTGTGCCCACGCCAGTGGTGTGCTCTCCGACTTCCAGGCGGGGGAGGTCGAGGCCGCCGTGAAGCGGGCCGATGCGTTCCTGGTGGATGTCCGCAGCGAGGCCGTGGGGATCTGGTGGAACCGCTGGCTCAACGGCTACCTGCCCAGCTTCGTCCACGTGATCCCGCCCTTGATGAAGGGGGGGCGGCGCTGGGACGACCCGCTGTTCGCCCGGGGTATGCCGCTGCTGCTGCTCCACCAGAACGAGGACGGTGGTTGGGGTGAGTCGATCCGGGCGGACCGGGACGCCTCCCTGGCCGCCTGCGGGGACAGCACGCCGGTGCAGACGGCCTACGCGCTGATCGGCTTGATTCATCTGGCCCCCGAGGGGGACGCCCAGGTGGCGGAGGCCATCGCAGGTGCGGTCCGTTTCCTCGAAGCCAACGGGATCGAGGGCCAGCCGGGGATGTGGAAGAACGGCCGCGCCCTGTACACCATGCAGGTGGGCACCCAGTACTACGACTACGACGCCTTCACGTCGTCCATCGTGCTCAATGCCCTGGGGCTGTACCGGGATTACGCAACGATGGGGCCCCGGCGGGCGACCGCCCGCTTCCTCAGCTGACGCCCTTGCCCCGGGCCCGGCACGTCACCACCTGCGGGGGCTGATAGCACAGGTTGCAGCTGACGCACGCGCAGGCCTCGGCGCCCTCCCACAACCGCTGGACCAGGTCCGGCTCGCGGATGAAGGGGCGGCACAGGCCCACCATGTCCACCCGGCCGTCGGCGACGGCGGCCTCCATGACCGCCCGCGAGCGGAAGCCGCCCGTGGCGATGACCGGCACCTCCACGGCGCGGCGGATAGTGGCGGCATGCTCCAGGTAGTACCCCTCGTCTCCCGGCCGGATTCGCCCCTTGCGGGTCGCTCCCTTCCGGGCCTCGGCGCAGCCGCCGCTGACCTCGATGGCTTCCACACCGGCCTCCGCCAGGCGGGCGGCCACCTCCACCGCCTCGTCCAGCTGCAGCCCGGCCTCGTGGCCGTCAGTGGCGTTGAGCTTGACCTGCAGCGGCGCCGAGCCCAGCCGGTCACGGATACCCTCCACGATCTCCACGAGGAAACGGGTGCGGTTGGCGGTGCTGCCGCCGTAGTCGTCCGTACGCCGGTTGCAAAACGGTGAGATGAACTGGGACAGCAAGAAGCCGTGGGCCGCGTGCAGCTGCACGCCGGCGAAGCCCGCCTCCATGGCCCGCACGGCCCCGTCGAGGAAGCCGCGGCGGATCCGCCGCAGGTCATCGCGGCCCATGGCCCGCGGTCTGGTCTTGTAGCCCTCACAGGGTACGGCGGACGGCGCGAGGGCCTGGCCCCGGGCAACCGCCGGCCGGATCTGACGGCCGCCATGGTTGAGCTGCATCAGGAGCACCGCCGGGGGGGAGATCCGTTCCAACACCGTTCGCCAGGCGGGGATGAAGCGATCCTCGTGGATGCCCACCTGCCGAGGCGAGGACTGGCCCTCGGGGGTCGCATAGGTGTAGCCGGACATCATCAGTCCCGCGCCGCCGTCGCACAGGGCGCGGTAGACACCGGCGACGGCTTCGTTGGGGGTGCCGTCCTCCTCGGCCAGGAAGAGGTGTGTGGCCGAACGGACCAGGCGGTGGGGGAGCTGTAGCTCGCCGATCTGGATGGGGTCGAAGATCGAGGGCACGGGATCCTCCTCGCCGAGGTCGGACTCGAACAGGATCCTATGGGGATCCGAATCGGCGACGTCAAGGCATGCAGCCCCTGCACGGGATCTGCACGAGTTCTGTGGGCCCTTTCCGCGTGGGGGCCAAGGGGGGGCCACGTGCCGCGGCTAGGGTCAATGGGTCAGGAGGCAAACAATGACCATCACCCGAACGAAGATCCTGGCCCTCGGTATCGCCGCGGGCCTCGTGCTGGTGGCCCACCAGCTGGTGACCCACCCTCCCATGGATCGGTACGTGGCCGACGACGGCGTGGCCCCCAACCCCCAGGCGATGGCCGAGCGGTACCTCAACTTGTGGGGGGACGACGCCCGGCTGCAGCAGGAGCACGATCAGATCCGGGCGCAGAATCCGGAGTGGGACTTCATGGGCCGCACGTTCGTGGTGCTGGCGCTGGCCAACATGGCGCTGGAGGACCCGGCCCGGCAGCCGGAGCTGCTGGCGGCGATGGACCACATCATCGACGACACGCTGGCGCTGGAGCAGCGCGAGGGCCAGGAGGTGTTCCTGATGTCCTACGCCCGCAATCGTCCGTTCGTGGACCAGCCGGCCCGCAGCCTCTTCGTCGACGGGGAGATCGCCCTGATGATCGGGATGCGGCGGCTGGTGGCCGAGCGGGAAGACCTGGCGGTCATCCACCGGTCGAGGGTGGCGGTGATGGTGGAGCGCATGCTGGGTAGCCCCGTGCTGTCGGCGGAGAGCTATCCCGACGAGTGCTGGACGTTTTGCAACACGGTCGCGCTGGCGGCGATCCGGCTCTCCGACGTGCTCGATGGCACGGATCATGGGCCGCTGCTGGATGCCTGGGTGGCCGTCGCCCGCGAGCAGCTGACCGACGAGGAGACCGGGCTGCTGGTGTCCAGCTACACCCTGGACGGGCAGCACCTGGACGGGCCGGAGGGGTCGTCCTTCTGGATGGCCTCCCATTGCCTGCTGCTCATCGACGAGGAGTTCGCCCGGGACCAGTACCGGCGGGCCCACGAGGAGCTGGCGGGTTCGGTGGGTGGGTTCGGGTTTGCCCGGGAGTGGCCCGACTCCCAGGTGGGCCATCTGGACATCGACTCCGGACCCATCGTGCCGGTGCTGAGGGCCAGCCCGTCGTCCAGCGGACTGGCGCTGCTGGGGGCCCACGCCTTCGAAGACGAGGCCTACCTGCGCCAGCTCGTCACCTCCTTGCGGCTGGCCGGGCTGCCGGTCCGGTCCGGGGACGGCCTTCGGTACGCGGCCAGCAACCATGTGGGGGACGCGGTGCTGCTGTACGCGTTCACGTACGGCCCGGCCTGGGAGCGCGCCCGACGATCGTGATCGGTGGATGAGCCGTATGGAAGTTGGGAGAAGCCCCGGCGGCGGGTATTCTTCACCCCATGGAGTTTGTCCCCCTCCACACGGCCCACTGGGCGGCCGCCCTCGCCTTGGTGATGCTCATGGCCGCGGGGTGCCGCGACGAGGAACCGGGTTTCGCCGAGGTCCCCGATCCCGTGGACGACGACTCGGCCATGGATGACGACAGCGGGGATCCCGACGAATACGCGCCCGTCTCCGGCCTCACCGTGGAGCTCCACCCCGATGTGGTCACCATCGTGCAGGTGAGCTGGGTCCAGGAGGAGGACGCGGCCCTGGCCTGGGTCGAGGCCACCTTCGGGGACGAAGAACGCCACACCCAGGCGCTGGCCGGAGCGGCCGGGGAGCACGCTGCGGTCGTGCTCGGCTTCCCCGGCGAGACCGAGGTCACCGTCCGCGTGGTCAACACCGTCGGGGAGGATCGCCAGTTCAGCGAGGCAGCCACCATCACCACCGGGGCCCTCCCCGCCGGGCTGCCCCGGCCCCACCTGATCCACTGGGATCCGGACGTCGCAGACCCCGCCGGTTGGCTGTTCACCAGCATCGAGCCCAACGCCGGCGATTGGTACGAGGGACCTTGGTGGCTGCTGGTGATGGACCGACAGGCGCGCATCGTGTGGTACTACGCCGTGCCGGGCAACCGCTGCACGATGCACGCCCGCGTCGCCCTGGACGGCACCCACCTGCTGTTCGAGGAGACGTCGCTGTACCAGGGGGACTACGGGGAGAGTTCGCTGCTGCGCCGCATGACGCTGGACATGGCCTACCTGGAGACCCTCGAGGTGCCCGGGCTGGGGTCCACCTTTGCCGAGACCGCCGACGACTCGATCCTGTTCGACAGCTACAGCCTGTGGCCGGCCACCGTGCTGGCCGAACTCCACTCGGACGGGACGCGCAGCACGGTATGGAGCTGCTCCGCATGGGGGGAGCCCCAAGGGCTGTCCATCTGGGACTGTGATCCCAACGAGACCATCTGGGTCGAGGCCACCGATACGGTGCTGTGGTCCATGTGGGCTTGTGACACGGTGGTGGAGGTGGACCGCTCCACAGGCGAGCTCCTGCGCACGTGGGGCCAGCTGGAGGGGAGCTGGGACTTCGACCCCCCTGGAACGATGTTCGACATGCAGCATTACCCCCACTACACCGATGACGGCACCTTGCTGGTCTCCAGCCATGTGGTGGGAGAAGCTTGGCAGCAGCGGGCCCGCGAGTTCGTCGTGGATCAGGAGTCCCAGACGCTGACGGAAATCTGGAGCTACGGCGAGGGCACGGGCCAGTACGCCACCTACGCCGGGGAAGCGTTCCGGCTGGGCAACGGCAACACGTTCGTCAACTACGGCACGATGTCCAACCTGCGGGAGGTGACGCCGGACAAGGAGGTGGTCTGGGAAGCGGGCTGGGACGACCGCTACCTCATCGGGCACGTCTCGTTGCTGGACGATCTGTACTCGGTGAACGTGGGACGCTGAAAGGATTGAACGCGGGCTACAGAGCCGCGCAGACCCGGTTGCGGCCCGCCTGCTTGGCCTTGTAGAGGTTCTGGTCGGCGATTTCCACGAGCGAGGTGGTGGACGGGGTCTGGCTACTCTGCTCCGAGACTCCGGCGGAGATGGTCACGCGGATGGAGACGGGGCCATCCGGCCCGGCGTACTCGAAGTTGATCAGCTCCACGGTCTTACGGATGCGCTCGGCCATGTCGATGGCGTCCTGCCGCGATGATTGGCGCAGGATGACCGCAAACTCCTCACCGCCGTAGCGGGCAAAAATATCTTCGGTGCGGCATTGCTTGGCGCACATCTCCGCCAGCTTGCGCAGGATGAAATCACCGGTCTGGTGGCCGTAGGTGTCGTTGACCTGCTTGAAGTGGTCGATATCGAGCATGATCAGCGCCATCGGCGTGGCGTGCCGCTGGTGGTAGGCGAACTCCTGCTCCAGCCGCTCGTGGAAGAAGCGCTTGTTGTACACGCCCGTGAGCCCGTCCTGGGTGGCGGACTCGTACATCTGGGAGACGAACTGTTCCTCGACCGCGTCCTGATAGCCGTACTTGAGGATATTGGCCGAGCCGATCTGGATGCGCTCGCCGTCCTCGAGCTCGTGGTAGTTGATGCGCTGGCCTTCGACCCAGGTGCCGTTGGTGGAGCCCAGGTCCACGACGGCCACCGTGCCGTCCAGCTTGCAGATCAGCTGGGCATGCCGCCGGCTGACGCCGTCGTCGTCGAGGCGGATGGTGGCGGCGTCGTCCCGCCCGATGATCATCTCGCCTTCGCTGATGCGGTGCATGCGCCCGACGGATTTGCCCGCCAGTACGATCAAGAACGGAGTCCGGCCGTCGCCTTCCTCCTCTGCCTGGATGTCTTCAATCCGGCAGATTTTCGTTTTTTCGGAATCGTCCATCGAACTGTCGTCCCTACCTTCACTTTATCCCGTCGCGGCCCGGCCTGCCAGGGGCGGGGGCGTATACGCACGCTGCGTGCGCGAATCCCCGCGCGCTCTCCTGGATATCTTTTATCGGCCCGTGGGAAGATTTTTTGAATCGAGCGGTTTTGAAACAGCCCATGCACCGACGAATGACCCCATTGATCGGCCTGTTTGTTGCCATGGCGGCGTGGACCGCGTGCAGCCACCTGCACCCGGGGGTGGCCACCACGCAGCCCGCCCCCGCCGACCCCCTCCCGCCGGCCTCCAGTGATCCCGCGGCCCCGTTCCAGGCATCGCTGCCCGAGGCCGCCGTCCAGCCGCTGGCCGTCCTCGGCGCGGACGGCTTCCTCGATCCGATGGGCACCGAACCGGGCACACTGGCCGTCTCACCGGATGGAAGCCTGCTGGCCAGCGCCGGCAACGACGGGACGCTGCGAGTGTTCGACGCCGTCAGCGGCGATCTACTGGCCCGCCTGCGCCACCACGGTGAATGGTTCACCCGGGTCCTGTTCGCCGGCGACCGGTTGCTGATCACCGGTGATGAGGTGGGCGACATCCGGTTGTGGGATCTGTCGGCCGGGCACGCCGCGGAGGTCCAGGCCCGATCCCTGCCCGTCTTCCATACCGATTCCATCATCGCCCTGTCCGCCAGCGGTGACGGCACGCTGTTGATGTCGGCGGACTATCGCGGCAACGCGGTGGCCTGGCAGTTGCCGGAAGGCACGGTGGTCTCCCGGCTCTCCGAGGAAGAGGACACGGGGGACGGCGTGATCGTCAGCGAAGGGGAGGGTACCCGCATCGAGATCTCTCCGGACGGTACGCGGGCCATCGTGCACGGCAGCGGCTACGGCTTCACCGTGTGGGACACACAGCGCTGGGAGGTGCTGGCCCGGGCGCGCTGGACCTGGTCCGACGTCCCGTCGGTGGCCCGTGCTGCCTGGCTCCCCGACGGCGAGACGGTGCGGGTGAGCCACCGCGTCCCCGAGTCCTACTACACCGACTCGCCCGACGAGACCGCCACCATCAGTGACTGGTCTGCCGAGGATGGCACGATGCTGGACCGGCGATCCTTCAAGGTGGGGGCATCGTACGTCTACCGGCTGTCCGGCGACGGCCGTTTCTTCGCAGCCTACGACTACAACCGTGGGCTGCGAGTGTGGCGCGCCGCCGACGGGACGGAGGCCGAGGTGCCCGCGCTGTACGACGAAGGCGCAGACCTGGGACGGCTGGTCTTCTCGGCGGATGGGTGGACGTTGGCCCTGGGGGGCGGGGAGGTGTTGCTCAACGCCGTGGATCTGGAGGCGGGGCGGGCCGCTCACGAGTCGTTGGGTTCGGGTCCCTCCTTCTGGCGGTGTGCGGCGCTGATGGCCGACGGGCAGGCGGCCCTGTCCGACGGGGAACGGCTGTACTTCTGGGATCCGGCCAGCGACGGGGCTCCGCGCTCCTTCGGGATGGCCCCCGACGAGATGGTCATCACCGCGGACAGCACGCGATTGACGGCCCGCGGTGACCACCTGTGGTCCCTGGACCTGCAAACCCACCAGCTGCTGTACGAGCGCCTCGATCAGCTGGGCTACGTGATGGCCAACGCCCTGGCTGCCACCCCGGACGGGGGCACGGTGGTGTACGGCGGTTACGAGCCGGGCATCCGCGTGGTGGACGGCCACACCGGCGAGCTGATCCGGTCCCTCGACACCGACGACGGGGAGATCTACTCCCTGGCCCTGTCGGCAGACGGGCGCTCGGTGGCCTCCATCGGGGGCCGGGAGCAGCTGCGGGTCCGGTCGCTGGCCACCGGCGAGATGATCCACGACTACGAGCTGGAACACGGCTCGGAGATCGTCGGCTGGGCCCCGGGGCGCGCCGTCGTGGTCGGGGAGAGCGTGCTGGAGACGGTGGACCTGGCCACCGGCGAGCAGACCGCCGTGGCCGAAGGGTTGCGCTGGTACGCCGCGGATCTTGCCGCCGATGGCCGGACCCTGGCCTGGGTCGGTCATGACGCCGCGTTGCAGCTCGCCGATCTGGACTCGGGGGAGCGCTACCGCGTCGAGGCCTCGGACCAGCCGGCCACCGCGCTGGCCTTCGATCCGGCCGGAGACCACCTGATCGTGGGGCGCCTCGGTGGAAGGGCGGAGATCTGGAGGACGGCGGATCTGCGGAGCGAGGCGTTGCGGGTGCGGATCGAGGAGGAGACGGCCGAGATCCCGCCTATCGAACCGCCCACCCCCAAGCGGGCCGCCACCGACGTCCACGGCGATCCGCTGCCCCTCCACGCCCGTGTGCGCCTGGGGACGGCTCGCGGCCGCATCGAATATCAGATCAATCACCTGCGCTACACCCGCGACGGCCGGCGGGTGTGGGTGGTGGACTACTACGGCAATGTGGCGCTGTGGGATCCGGCCACCGGTCAGGCAGAGCGGACGCTGGATCTAACCTCCAGCTTCGGCCGCGACTCGGTGGCGTTCACACCCGACGACGCCCGGATCGTGACCTACGACTACGACGGGCTGTCGGTGTGGGACGCCCGGTCGGGTGACGAACAACGCACGCATGCCCTGGAGGATATCCAGTCGATGGCCCTGTCCCCCGACGGCCGGCTGGTGGCCACCGGCACCGAAGAGGGCCGCGTGACCGTGCGGCGGGTGGCCAATCTGGACCCGGTCCATACCTTCGTGGAGTTCCCCACGCGCGTCGAGCACCTGGCCTTTTCCCCGGATTCGGCGCGGCTGGCGGCCGTCTCCTCGGAGACCGTCGTGAGGATCTGGGACATGGCCAGCGGGAGTCAGGTGCTGCAGCTCCCTTCGTTCAAGGAATGGGGATCCAACGCCCTGAGCTTCACACCGGACGGCGAGACCCTGCTGGTCGCCGCCGGGAGCTGGATCGAGCGCTTCGATGTCGCTTCCGGCGAGCAGCTGCCCCGATGGGAGGCGGCCTTCAGCCCGTTCAGGATGGTCTTCTCACCGGACGGCAAGACCCTCGCGCTGGTGGGCCAGGATCCTCTGGTCCAGCTGTGGGATCCACGGCGGGGTGTCTCACGATCGATCTTGAAGGGCCACACGGACATGACCTTCGGGGCGTCCTTCTCGCCGGACGGCAAGACGCTGGCCTCGGGGGGGAACGACTCCCAGGTGCGCTTCTGGAACGTGGCCAGTGGCGATCCGCTCTACCCGTGGCCGGCCCACGCGGAGGGGATCTATTCGGTGGCGGTGAGCGAGGATAGCGGGACGGTGTTCACGGCGGATACGGGGGGCATGGTCCGGCGCTGGGATGCGGCCCGGGGCGAGGCCACCGGTGTCCGCCTGTTGGATGACGGGTACATCACCGCACAGGTGGCCGGGCCCGGCTTGCTGGCGGTGACGGCAGGGCAGCTCACCTTAGTGGACGATCGGACGCTGGCCACCGAGCGGATCTTCGAGGAGTTCTACCCCGATCTCACTGCCCTGTCCCCGGACGGCTCCCGTGCCGCCACGCTGACCCAGGGGGAGCTGGTGGAGTGGGACCTGCGCCAGGGCGTGGAGCTGTACCGGGTCCCCGCCTATGCCGGCTACCCCAGCACGCTGGCCTATTCGGCGGACGGCACCCTCATCGCCAGCGGTGGGACGGATCGTCTGGTGAAGGTCTGGCACGCTCGGACGGGCGAACAGGCCACCGCTTTCCGGGGGTCCGCCGAGGTGCGTGACGTGGCCTTCAGCGGCGGCCTGGTCATCTGGATCGACCGCCAGGAGGGGAGCTGCCCGACGATGACGGCGGGGGTGGTGGAGACCGGCGAGATCCGCTGGCAGCTGCACCCGGAGTTCTCCCACTCGGACCGTTTCGCCATCCATCCGGCGGGCCGTCTGCTGGCCACGTCTGACCACGAAGGGTTCCTGTTCTACGAGATTGAAACGGGCCGCCTGGTGGCGCGCATCCCGCAGGAGAGCGCCTACTACTCGGACATCGCCTTCGCGCCGGACGGCAGCTTCCTCGTCACCGGCCACGGGGACACCACCGCGCTGATCTGGGATACGTCATGGCTACCGTGATGCGGCACCACCGGCTCCCCTGCGCCGGCGCGCTGGCCCTGGTCGCCACCCTGGCCGTGGCCCCGGCATCTGCCCAGGGTCTGACGGGCGGCACCAATGTGTACGGCTGGCCGCTGGATCCGGTGGTGACCCCCCTCACCGAGCGGGTGGAGTGGGTGTCTTCGTGGCAGCCGGGGAAGCCCCATCGTTCCGAGAGCGGTCGCGGGACGGTCTTCTACGGCTCCGGGGCCGCATCGGGCCGGTGGACCGACGAGATGGCCCTCTCGCCGGACGGCAACCGGGCGCTGCGTGGTACCTACGACGACGTCAGCATGGTGTCCATCCCGGAGGGGAAGCAGCTGTGGAGCCGGGGAATGAGGGACACCACCGCGCTGGCGTTCAGCCCCGACGGCCGCACCTTCGTGCGGGTGAGCGACTACGGCGGCGCCTGGCTCCACGATGCAGCCAGTGGCCAGGCCCTCGCCACCTGGTCCGATGACGAGGAGAATGGCTTCGAGCGGGCGGTCTTCAGCCCGGACGGCCGGCTGGCGGCGCTGGCCGCGTCGTCTTCGGCGGAGGTGTGGATCGTCGATGTGGGCAGCGGCGAGACCCGCGCGACACTCGGCGGGACCGGCTGGCTCACCACGCTGGCGTTCTCGGCGGATGGCAAACGGCTGCTGGCGTTCGGTTCCAGTGAGCTGCGGGTGTGGGACGTGGGCAGCGGGAGGGTCCTGTTCTACGAAAAGGACTGGCGCTGGAACGCCTGCTTCGTCGATGGGGACCTGTCCGTGGCCTGGCTGGGGGGCGACAAGGGCCGGCTGGAGCGGCTGGAGCTGCGCCGGGACGGCGCCCCGCCGGCCTGGGCGGTGCCGGGCGCGCGGGGCATCTGGGGCCGGGCCGGCACGGGGGCTACCCCCCGGGTGGTGGTGCAGCACGACCCGCCCGACACCTCCGTCATCGACGTGGCCGCCGGGCAGGAGACGCACCGGCTGGAGGGCCGGGGAGACTTGTTGCTATCCGCGGATGGCCGGCGGCTGCTCGTGGCCGGGGACGGATCCTGGGGCGTGTGGGATGCCGCCTCGATGGAGCCGCAGCGGGTCGGTGCCTTCCACCGGGGCGGGATCACGGCGCTGGCCCAGTCTGGGCGGTTGCTGGCCAGCGGAGACGAGACCGGCACCGTGCTGGTGCGGGACCGCAACAGCGGGGTCGTGAAGGCCCACCTCTTCGGGCACCTGGAGGAGGTGACGGGCCTGGCCTTTGCCCCGCCGGGCAGCCCGCTGGACGGGCACCTGCTGGTGGGGGGCTACCACGGCGCGTGGCTGTTCGAGCTGGCCAGCGGCGAGGTGCGCCATCACTTCCCGTTCCCCGAGCGCGGCCTCGCGGTGGCGCTCTCCCCGGACGGTGGGGCGCTGATCCTGTCCGCCTGGGACGACGATTGCAGCTCCTGCGGGCAGGGGGAGATCTGGGACACCGCCACGATGGAGCGTCGCCACCACTTCGAGGGGGTGGGCTGGCGGCGCTTCGCCTTCGCCCGCGGGGGCACGCTGATGGTCACCGGCGGGTATGGAACCCCGGTCCAGGTCGTCGATCTGGAGTCGGGTCGGGTGTTGCGCTGGACCACCTCCGGTGGGCGGGACGAGCTGTACGACGTTGCGGTACTCGAGGATCGGTACATCGTCGTGGCCTCCGACAACGACGGGTATCACCACCTGTGGACGCCCGGCATGGCCGACGAGCTCGATCTGGACACCTGCGACATCCTGTCCGCGGCCCCAGGGGGGCGGTTGCTGATCGCCGGGGATTGCGAAGACGGGTTCGTGGTGATGGACACCGCGTCCGGTGCGGAGGTGGGCCAGGTCCGCGGGCCGAGGCTCGGCGACGACGACTGGATCGGGGTGCAGGGCTTCTCGGCGGACGGCCAGCGACTGCTGCTGGGCTACGGCTCGGGCCGGATCATGACCCACGAGATGGGGTCCTACCGCACTTCCGGCGGCGGCTCACGCCTCGCCGGCACACCCCTGCCTGGCAGCACGGCCCCCAACCTGATGGATCTGCAGCAGATCGCGGCCGGGGGCTCGGGCAAGGTCATCGAGCGGTACAAACCGCTGGCGCACCACACCGTCGAACCCTCGGTCGAGCAGCTGGCGGTGTCGGCGGACGGCAACCATGTGGCCGTGGCGCCCTCAGCGGACGGTGCGGCGGTCGTCTACCGCTGCGCGGATGGGCAGCAGGTCCGCTCCTCCAGCATCGACTGGGAGACGCGGGTGGGCCACGTCGGGTTCGACGGCGACGGGCGCCTGGTCATCTCCGCCTCCTACGGGGGCAAATCACAGATCCACGACATCGAGGCCAATCAGGTGCTGCAGTCCTTCGACGACGACTGCGGCCGGGCCTTCGTGCGGCCGGACGGGGCGGTGGTCTGCGCCGGCCCCAAGATGCGGCTGCTGCGCGACGGCGAGGAGGTCGCCTCCCTGCGGAAGTACCTGGGTACCCACGACACGGTCGCCACCCCCGACGCGGCGGTCATCGCCATCAGCCACTACCGGGAGATCAAGCTGTACGACGTGGCGGGGGACAGCCTCACCCACCGCCTGGATCTGGCGGGCCACTGGACCGGGATCCATTCGCTGGGTCTGTCTGCGGACGGCACCCGCGTCGCCTCGGCCGGATCGGGCGTGGCCCTGCTGCACGACGGGCACAGCGGGGCGTTGTTGCAGGTCTTCGATGGGGCGCCGGACGGCGTCAAGCACGTGGCCCTCTCCCCGGACGGCCGACGGCTGGCCACCTCGGGCAGCCAGGGCGCCGTGTGGATCTGGGATACGAGCAACGGCCAGCCGCTGGCCAGCCTGTCCGCGGATTTCCCGGTGGCGGGTGCGCTGGCGTTCACGCCGGACGGGGACGGGTTGATCACCCTGGGCGAGGATGGCCACCTGGCCCACTGGGATATCCGCGGGATATAGTGGCCGTCGAAGGGACGGCTATGCGCAACAAGCTCACCCTGCTGGCAGGTGTGCTCACGATCGTGGGGCTGGTGATGGTGGGGCGCCACCTGATGCAAGACCCGGCCATGCGCAGCCAGCTGCCACACCATCTGGAGGTGCACACCGCCGTCACGGAACTGGACCGCTACACCCCCGTCATCGAGGGTGCGGTGGACGATGGCCGATCGATGGAGTCGCTCTACGGCGCCGGCCCGGCCATGGACCAGGTCATCGAGCGGCTGGCCCTCGGCCCGGACGACGTGCTGGCGGATCTGGGCAGCGGGACGGGGCGGCTGGAGGTGACCTTGCTGGAGCGGGGCGTGCCTTTCCGGCGCATCTACGCTTTGGAGCTCAGCGACGTGCCCGGGCAGCTGATGAAGCGGGTCATCGAGAAGGCGGGATTCGAGGGGGGGCAGCGCGTGGTCCCGGTGGTGTCCCAGCCGATGGACACCAATTTGGAGCCCTCGTCGGTGGACGTGGCCCTGTTGTTGACCACCCCGATCTACCTACCCATGCCCGACGATCCGGACCTACAGAGAGCCAGCCAGGACTGCATGAAGAGCCTCACCCGCGCCATCCGCCCCGATGGCCGGCTGCACGTCTTCGAGTACACCTTCAAGCTGCCGGTCGTGGAGGGGCAGCACCGCTGCCAGGCCCTGGCGGACATCATCGAGCCGATGGGATACCGGGCGGTGGACAAGGAGCTGCTACTGATGGAGTGGTGGGCGCCCGATTTCACCAAGCATTGCTGGATGGAGTTTCAGAAGCTTCCTTAGATCGAGTCATGTCCAGATAGGGGATGAGCATCATCGTGGTGCCGATGGGGACCACGGCGAACATGCCCAGCACGGGGACGTAGGCCACGAAGCCGACGATGATGCCCAGCAGGAAGTTGTACAGCACGAAGGCCCACAGGTTGGGCTTGACCATCTCCACGGAGATCTTCAGCGCCTCGATGGGCCCGCACTCGCGGTCGGCCATCACCGGGAAGCCGAACATGAACAGCGCCCCGACGATGAAGGCCGGGAAATAGCAAAAGCACATGGCGATCATCACCGATGTCATCACGATGAACATCAGGATGACGGCGCCGGGGGTGAAGCGCAGGGCGGTGCCGAACTCGGAGAGCTCGAAGGGCTCCCCCCGCATCAGCTTGAGGCAGCCGCGCATGTAGCCCAGCTGTAGCGGCGCCAGCGCGACGACCATGAACAGCGTGCCGATCAAGCTGAAGAACATCACCAGGATCGCCATCACCTCATCGCTGCCGATGGCGATGCCGGCGACCATCCCCAAGACGATGAACACGCACAGCACGATGGACAGCACCATCATCCCGCCGAACATCACCAGGGTTGGGACGATGTGCTTCTGCCAGTCCACCTTGAGGTGATCCAGCGACTGGGTGAGCCAGGGTCCGATGCGTTCCATGGGGGTCCTCCGTCCGTGTTCTCACATGGAGGCCATCGCCTGTGAGAAGTACCTGATGGCAGCCTGGATGAATGTAACGCACCCAGGAGGCCCCATGTTCCTTCTCGCACGCATTGGCTGGCGGAATATCTGGCGCCAGCCCCGCCGAACGCTCATCACCGTCGGCGCCATGGCCATCGGGGTCGTGTTCTGCCTGACGATGATCGCCCTGTCCGACGGCATCTACTCGGACCTCTTCGATCGCATCGTCACCAACTCCCTGGGCCACGCCCAGGTCCATAACCCCGAGTACCCCAAGAAGCGGGCCATGTGGGAGACGGTGACGGACGCGGACGAGTTGCTGGCCGAGCTGGAGGGGCTGCCGGACGTGCAGCACGCCACCGCCCGGCTCTTCGGCTATGCGCTGCTGGGATTCGAGGACCGGTCCACCGGCTCCCAGCTCATCGGCGTGGTCCCCGGCTCGGAGACGGCGATGACCTCCCTGGCCGATCGGGTCATCGAGGGGAGCTACCTGTCCGACGCTCCGTCCCGCGAGCTGGTGATGGGGGAGGGGCTGGCGCGCAAGCTCAAGCTCTCCATCGGCGACGAGGTGGTGGCGGTCACCCAGGCCGCCGACGGCTCGACGGGCAACGACCTGTACACGGTGGTGGGCATCTTCAAGACCGGCTCGGTCATCCTGGACCGCTCGGCCTCCTACACCCACATGGAGGACCTGCGTGAGCTGCTGGTGTTGCCGGGCCAGGCCCACGAGATCGCCATGCAGGCCGCCTCCCGCGACGTCATCGACCCGATGATCGCCGCCGCCGCCCCGGCGGCCGAGGCCCACGGCGGCAAGGTGCGGTCCTGGGCGCTGGTCAGCCCCCAGCTGGCCCAGATGATGGAAATGGCCGACGCCAGCGGCATCATCATGATGATCTTCATCTTCTCGCTGGCGGCGCTGGGCATCCTCAACACGATGCTGATGTCGGTGTTCGAGCGCACCAAGGAGCTGGGGGTCATCCGCGCCCTGGGGCTCAAGCCGCGGCAGATGATCACGCTGGTGATGTTCGAGACCTTCGCCCTGGCCACCGTGGCTTGCCTCGTCGGGGTGCCGCTGGGGCTGGCCGGGGACGCCTACCTGGTCTACCACGGCCTGGACATGAGCGCCTGGATGGAGGGCTACAGCATCCTGGGCATCGACTACGAGCCGCTGTGGATGGGGGAGTTCAACGCCGGCAAGGTCGTGCAGGTCGTCATCGGTCTATTTTTCATCTCCTTCGTGGCCGCCGTCTGGCCCGCCATCCGCGTCGCCCGGCTCAAGCCGGTCGAGGCCATGCGTCAGGAGTAGGGCCATGTTGTTCAAGATCGCATTGCGCAATCTCTGGCGTCACAAGCGCCGCACCATCATCACCTCCGCCGCCATCGCCCTGGGTTTGGGCATGCTGATGTTTTCATCTGGCGGCACGGACGGCATGACCAACAACATGATCGAGAAGGGCACCGGCTCCGCTGCCGGCCACGTGGTGATCCAGGGCAAGGGCTGGCAGGAGGAGCGGCTGATGGAGATCGTCGTGCCCGACTCCCCGGCTGTGGCCCAGCATCTCGCCGAGACCCTGCCCGATGCGATCATCGTCCAGCGGGTGTTCGTCGACGGGCTGCTCACCTCCCCCTCCGGCGCCATGGGGGTGGCCTTGACGGCTATCCAGCCGGGCCAGGAGACCCAGGTCAACGATATCGCCGAGCGTCTGGTGGAAGGGGAGTTCCTCTCCGACGGTGACGACAAGGGCATCGTGCTGGGCAGGACCCTTGCAGAGACGCTGGATGTGGTGCTGGGAGAGAAGGTCGTGCTGCTAGCCCAGGGCGACGGGGAGATGGAATCCCGCCTGTTCCGGGTGCGTGGCATCTACTCCATGGGCATCGACGAACTGGACGGCTTCACCGGCTACATCACCGTGCCGGCGGCCCAGGAGATGCTGGGGATCGGCTCGGACGTGACCCAGGTCTCCGCCCACCTGCCCAGCCACCGGGAGTCGGACGCAGCGTCCCTGGCGGCCAAGGCGGCCTTCGCCGGCGCAGGGCTGGACGTGCTGTCGTGGCAGGAGGCGCTGCCGGATCTGGCCGAGTATGTCGCCGCCGAGCAGGGCGAGATCTACGTGATGTACTTCATCCTGTTCGCCATGGTGGCGCTGGGAATCGTCAACACGGTGCTGATGTCGGTGCTGGAGCGCATGCGGGAGTTCGGCGTGATGCTCTCGCTGGGCACCACGCCGTCCCAGCTCGCCCGCCTGGTCATCGCCGAGGCCATGGTGCTGGGCCTGTTCGCGGTGACCCTGGGGGTGGGGCTGGGCCTGGCCTTCAACTACCCGCTGGCCACCCAGGGGCTGGATCTGTCCAAGCTCACCGGTGGCTCCGTCGAGGCCGCCGGATTTGCCCTGGACATGGTGATCTACGGGGACCTGTCCCCGGTCAAGACCGCCGGCTTCGCCATCTCCTCGTGGTTCCTGACGGTGCTAGCGGCCCTGTACCCGGCCTACAAGGCGGCCACCCTCAAGCCGGTGGAGTGCTTGCAGCACCAGTGACTCAGCGCCGGCGCCGCCCACTCCACAGATAGACCAGCAACGACAAGGCGGCCAGCACCGCGCCATGAACCGGGCGGTCGGGGGACGCGCTGCAGCTGCACCCCGCCGGATCGTCGTCGTCGTCATCCGCTGCCGCGTCGTCATCGTCGTCGGCTGCTGCCGTGTCGTCGTCGTCATCCCCCGCCGCGCTGTCGTCGTCATCCCCCGCCAACACCTCCTCCCACAGTTCGTCCATCTCGTACTCGGCGGCGCCGTCCTCCAACTCGGCCAGCACGTCGAAGACGATGGGGTTGTCATAGTCGCTCTCCCAGTACACCTCAACGTTGCAGACCGTCACACATAAAGCATGATCGCCAGTGTGCTC
>CAZDDH010000049.1:0-44402 GCA_964504165.1 uncultured Rickettsiales bacterium
CCGCCCCCCCCGCGATGCCGTCCAGGCAGATTTCCCCCCAGCCAGGGTGGACGAGGTGGTCACGTCACCCGACGCCGCGGTGCAGGGCACGTTGTCGCCGGACGGTACCCAGATCGTTTACAGCGACGGCGTAGATCTGTACCTGATGAATGCCGCGGGAGGCGACCCGCGCAACCTCACCGCCACCTTCGAGCCCCCGGCCGCCGAACCGGCCTTCTCCGCCGACGGCATGCAGATTGCCTTCTCCACCGGGGATTTGTATTTGCTTGCGCTCACCGACGGGGCGCAGCCGACCCAGCTGCTGACAGGTGGCCACAGCCCCAGCTGGTCCCCGGATGGCCAGCAGATCGCCTATTCCACGGATCCGGCGGCAGATTTCCAGATCCGGACCCGACGGGGGGATCTGGGCGTGGTCGATGTGGCCAGCGGCCAGCACCGGGTCATCATGCGCCACATCGATGCGGTCCATCCCCACTGGTCACCGGCGGGCGATCGCATCGTCTTCGCAGGCACCGACGGCCTGTACAGCGTCCGTCCCGACGGATCCACGGTGATCTCCCTGTCCAGCTACGTCCACTCACCCCGCTGGATCGACGGCGGGCGATCGCTACTGTGGTTGTGGAATCAGCCCACCGGCACCTTGGTCGAACGCCTCGACGTCGATCCGGAAACGGGGCAGCCGCTGGGCGATGAGGTCCCCCTGTTCGAGTTGCCCGACGAGGTCATCTCGCACCTGAGCACCACGGCGGATGGATCCCGCTGGCTCCTCAGCACCGTGGCCCACGTGACGCAGATGCTCACCGTACCCCTCGATCCGGCCACCGGGATGCCCACCGGGGAACCCCACCCCCTGGACCTGGGGGTGGACACGGCCGTCAGCCCGGACATCTCCGCGGACGGCCAATGGCTGGCCTTCACGTCCTACGGCGTCCGCGCCGATCTCTATACCCGGCGCCTGGACGGGAGCGAGCCCACCCGCCTCATTGACGACTCGGGCTTCACCGCGATGCCACGCTGGTCGGTGGATGGACAGCAGCTGGTATTTGCCGGGGATCGGGGGGACAGCTGGGCCATCTGGAGCGTCGATCACCGCGGGGAGAACCCGCGCTGCGTATCCGGAGAGCTGGACATGGATCTGGTGTTGCCGCTGTGGTCCCCCGACGGCCAACAGATGGCGGTCACCATCGTCGGGGACATGCCCTACCTGGTGGATCTGCAGCGGGCTTGGATGGAGCAGGCCGGGCCCCAGCGGCGCCCCGAAGCGGCGGGCTGGCTGGCCACGTCGTGGTCCCCCGACGGGCGCTGGCTGGCCCTGACCCGCGAGGGCCGCCTGGCTCGCATGGATGCCCAGAGCCTGGCCATCGAGCCCCTGCTGGACCGCGGTGGCTACCCCATCTGGATGGCGGACAGCCAGCGGCTGATGGTGGGGGAAGGATCCCGGGTCTATCAGCTGGACACACGCGACGGGTCCACCACCGATGTGCTGTCCATCGCTCCACGGCAGCTGCCGCTCAACCCATCGCTGGCCCTCAGCCCGGACAATCACACGCTGCTGGTGACCGCCGAATCCCCCCGCGGGACGTTGCGGGTGGTGGTGCTGGGCGATCGCTGACGCGTCGTATCACCGGAGGGTGCGGTGCGGTCAGAAGGAGGCTCGTACCCGGTGGGTTGCCCAAAAGGCGCAGCGATCGTCGTCGTCCAGGGGGACGGCGGCGCTCTGGTGGTCGATGAGCAGCAGCCGGGGGGCTGTGGGGTCGAAACGGGGCCAGGCTGTATCGTGGCCGTGGTGGGGCACGGCGGTATGGGCAAAGGTGGTCCATCGGGACGAGAGCTCACGGGCCAGGGGCTGGGCTTGCTGGACCTGGCGGTCCGAGAAGAAGGCGTCGAACGGTGGCCGGCCCAGGGCATCGAAGGTGAACGGCAGGTCCACCGCGTGGTGGGCGCCCCACTGGCTGGCCATGCGGTGGTCGTCGTAGGCAAAGCGGTAGACGTAGGTGGGTTGATCGTGGCGGGCAAAGGCCTCGGCCACCTCACGTGTGGGGCAGGCAAAGACCTCGTCGGTGACCATGGCGGAGTAGGCGAGGTACGGTGAGTCGTCGTATTGCTCCAACGGGTAGAGCAGGGCCAGCTGGGCCACGGCGCCGTCGTCGAGGGGGTATAGGCGGGCGATGCCCCGCTGGTAGTGGAGGGGTGAGGCCTTCTTGACGCGCCGCTCGGGGCCGGGGATCAGCATCTGCGCTTCGTCGCGGGTGGTGCCGGCCACCAGTGGGACCCGGTTGAAGCGGCCGGCCTCCATCTCCGCCACGGGATCGCCGGCGAGCACGTGGCCGTCGATGTGGGCGCTGTAGCTGATGGCCGAGAAGCTCGGCATGGGCTGGCGAGCGGCGATCCGTTTGGCGGGGAGGGCCCGCAGGCAGTCCAGGTCATCGGCCTCACAGCCCAGCGATTCAGCCACCCCCCCGCTCCATTCGAAGCCGTCGTCGAGGGAACGGACCTTCTGGCAGGCCCCGCTTTGCAAGATGGCGCCGTGGAACAGGCCCTGGGCCGGGGGGCTCGCCAGCAGGGTGCACACACTCCAGCTGCCTCCGCTCTCGCCGAAGATCGTCACGCGGTGGGGATCGCCGCCAAAGGCCGCAATATTGTCGTGGACCCATTGCAGCGCGGCGATCTGATCCATCACGCCGTAGTTGCCGGTGCTGCCGTCGGGGTCCTCCGCAGCCAGGGACTCGAGGGCCAGGTATCCCAGGGCGCCGAGGCGGTAGTTGGGCGTCACCACGACCACGTCGCCTCCCTGGGCCAGCCGGTCGCCCCAGTACATTGGCGTGTTGGCCGTTCCCATGCCCAGCCCGCCGCCGTGCATGAACACCATCACCGGGTAGGGGCCGTCGCCGCGCTCGTGCGGGCTCCAGACGTTGAGGTACAGGCAGTCCTCGCTCATCTGGCCGGACGGATCGCGGTTCATGAAGCGCTCGAAAGCGTGCTTCTTTTGCATACAGCGAGCGCCCCACTGGGAGCCGTCACGGATGCCCTCCCAGGGTTCGGGCGGGATGGGGGCCTGCCAGCGGTGGTCGTCGACGGGGGGGGGCCGCGAAGGGAATGCCGTGCCACGAGCAGGTCTGCGAGTCGTCGTGGAGCATGCCGCGGATGGCACCGGTGGTGGTGGCCGCCGGGACCGCGCAGGGATCGGCAGGTTGACTGCCCACGCTCGCCGGGAGGAGGGCCGCGGACGCGGCGGCGAGGCCGACGATGACGATGAATGGTGCATGCCACCTCATGACGCCTCCACCGGCGCCAGGGCACGGTCCACCAGGCTGTCGAGGAAGGCGGCCCGCTGCTGCTCGTCGAAGAAGTCGAATCCCATCTCGGACCGGAGCAGCTCGGCGCGCATGAACGTGCCTTGCATTCCGGTGACGATCTCCAAGGCGGCCCAGCGGGCCCGGCGTTCGTCTGGGCACAGGCTCGTGAGCAGGGGCAGCATGCCCTCGAGGGTCTGCATGGTGTTGTCGTTGGCGGCGGGATGGGTCAGATCGTTGAGGATCGACAGGCGCGAGATGCGGGGGTAGGACGCCAGGAAATCCGCGGCGAGGCCCAGCATGGCGAGCAGCCGGCAGCGCGGATCCTCGATGTCCGCCGGCGTCTTGTGCTGCCATTGGCCGATGATCGTCGCCAGGAACGACCGCGCGGATTGGTTGATCAGGTTTTCCTTGGTCTGGAAGTGGTAGTTGAGCAGGCCCACACCCACGCCGGCACGCCGCGCAACCTCGCGCATCGTGACGTCCCCATAATCCTCGGCCTCACGCATAACCTCCACGGTGGCCTGCATGATGCGTGCTCTGGTCTCTTGACGATTGCCCATGTCCTGGCTCTTTCTTGAACGTTGTTTTGAACGACGTATTGAACACTGTTCAAGATGAATCGTCGGACCGATGATGTCAAGGGGTTTGTCGAGGGCATTGCTCGAAGGGCCCTTCGAATCCATGGCGGTCCATGCCCTCGCGGCGGCGCCATCGAGGCGTACATCCCCATCACCTCGGTCACCGACGCTGCGGCTGTGAGTCCGGCCCACCTCAGGCGGGCGAAGCAGTACACTCTCCAACCACGGGCGGATCCTCGGGCAGACCAGGCCGCGCCGCGGGAGAGGAGATCGACATGACATCGGCACGGATAGCCGTCGTGTGGCTGCCGCTGTGCTGTGTGCTGGCGGCGCAGGGCTGTTGCGGCGTGTTCGCGCCGCTGGAGCTGCGGGCGGCGGACGGCGCTTCCACGCTGGAGGTACCGTTCGGCTGGGAGGAGACAAGCGGCCTCTACGAGCTCTCGTCGCTGGAGACCCACGAGGTCGCCAAGAAGGTCAGGGTCATCGTCGTGACCGAGGACAAGCGGGACTTCGAGCTGGACCTGGATGGATACCTGACGATGGTGGTCGAGCGCATGCGGGTCAACATGGATCCAGGCACGTGTCGGGTGTCGGAGGCGAAGTATCTTTCCATCGGCGGAGAGAAGGCCGCCCAGGTCGAGGTCGACGCGTCGATGGGCGGCCAGGGTTTTACCTACCTGGTGACGGCTGTCGACGGGGACAAGCAATGGCACCACCTGCTGGGATGGGGAACGGACTCGCGGTATCTCACTCACCGCAAGGCCATCCGTCGGGTGGTTGAGAGCTTCAAGGAGAGCGGCGAGCCAGCCAACCTGGACTACCTGGGCATCCGCGCCGTCTCCGAGGCCGGTCCGGGGGACGCATTGACGTCCGAAGACGGGGTGGCGCGTATCACGCCACCCGCCGGGTGGGTCCTCTACGAAGCGGTAGAAGACGATGTCACCTTGAAGATCCACTACCCCGACGTGAACCTGTTCTTCATGGTGTTGAGCTTCGCCAGGGAGGAGGCCGAGGAGGGGCGCACTGTGGTGGAACACTCGGAGTACACGCGGATCCGCCTGGGCGACAAGGGCCAGCAATACGAGGAGACCGGGCCGGAGCAACTGGAGATCGACGGACATCCGGCCGTGCAATACCGGATAGACACCGTCGAAGACGAGTGGCGGCGCACCTACCTGCACACCACGGTGGCGACCGATAGCCACTTCCATCAGCTCATCGGGTGGTCATCGTACGGCCGCTACGAGCGCTACTCGGACCACATCGAGGCGGTGACGCTGAGCTTCGAGCAAGGCGAATGGAGTGATCCCGCACCAAAGTAGAAATCGTGACCGAAATCCGGTCACGTTCCGCAACTCACCCCCCCCAACATCCATTTCATGACCGGATTTCGGTCACTATTCCGTTTTCACACTGGATGGCGGTCGGGTGTCAGGGCTCAGCGGTCTTCTCCCAGATCGTCGCCCCCCGGTACGCCACGCTGAGTTCACGTAGGCGGGCCAGTTCCTCTGGCGGGATCCCCCCGAAGACCGTGCCAGCGAGGCGCTTCTCCATCCATCCAGGCCCGCCGGGGAGTTCGGTGCCTTGCTGGCGCAGCACGTGGCGCTCCAATCCGAGGATCGAACTCATGTTGTGCTGGACGAAGTCGTTGCGGATGTCGGCGTCGATGAGGCCGCCGTTGAAGCCGCCGAAAGCCTTGGCCGGGTTGGGCATCCAGTAGGACGACTGGGGGGTGTACTGGCACCACATCTCGTGGCGCACGGTCTCCACCAGTAGCTCCTCGATCCAGCCGCACTCGCGGCCGGCGAGGCGGCAGGTCTCCAGCACCGCGCCCAGGCCCTCGCCGCGGGTGGCGGCCGGGGTCGAGCGGGGCGGGTTGTAGTAACCGCCTTGGAAGTCCGGGTACTTCTTGAAGTGCTTACGGTTCTTCTCGTACTGGTATTCCACCGCCCGGCAGATGTGGATCGAGTGGTCCGCGTAGCGCTCGTCCTCGGTGTACAGGTACAGGTAACTCAGGCCGAGCATCAGCCAGTGGTCATTGGCGATCTCCGACTCGTCCTTGCCCTTGTCCCGCACATCGATGAGCCAGTCGGCGGCGCGCACGGCGGTGTCCAGCCACAGGGGATTGGGATCGTAGGAGTACAGGCGGACCAGGCCCAGGATCGATTCCCCCGGGTAGTAGGGCGATACTTCATCGCGGCACGGCTTTTCACCGGCGTGCCGCGGCGGGAAGGAGTAAAACTCCCCGTCCTCCTTCTGGGACGCCACGATGAACCGGGCCATGCCCCGCGCCTCTTCCAAGAAGGTCTGGGTGTCCCCCGTCGCCTCGGCGTACTGATCGAGCATCACCAGCCCCAGGCCGGCGCCGCCCAGGTGGACGTCCCCCTCGGTCTTGCCGCTGCGGGGACGGCTGACGATGAACAGGCACTCGCCCTGGTCCGGGTGGTCTGCGGGGAGATAGGGGCCCACGCGGTTGTCCCGGCGGCCGTGGTTATCGATGAGGAAGTGCATCGCCTGGACCGACGCCTCGAGGTACGGCTCGTAGCGGGTGCGGTCGTACATCTGCAGCAACGAGTAGGTGGTGCCGGCGTGGCGGATGACGTTGTAGGACGAGCTGTCCCGGTCCCGGGCGGTGGAGTAGCGGTACCGGATGCGGCCCTTGGCGTCCACGGACGACAGCAGGTAGTCCGCGGCCCAGACCATCCGCTGGAGCATCACCTCGGCCGTGGCCTCGTCCCGCTCGTACGGGTGGATGCGATACAGCCGGAACACCCCCGGAGGGTCGGTCTGGGGCAGCGCCTCCTCGATCCAGGCCACGGTGTCGAAGGCCTGGTAACCGAACGATCCGTCGAGCTCGCCGATGTCCTCGTTTTGTTTGCGCAGCCGTTTGCGGACGTTCTTGCGCTTGAAGCCCCTCTTGCGGTCCCACAGGCCGTCCTCGAGCACCTGGCTGGGCAGCACCCACGACACCTCGCCCTCCTCGGTGGCGACGAAGAAGCCCCACGTCGCGATGCTGCGGCCCTTGGGCTTGTCCCAGTCTTCCTTGAACTTGGCGTCGCGGGTGTCGGTGACGACGTCGAAGCGCAGGCGGATATCGCCGCGCTCGTCCGGATCGATCTTGCCTCCGGCGCGCTCCTTGAGGGCCACCGCCGCCGCTTCGAACGAGCCGGCGAGATCCTCGCCGACGCCGGTCTCACACAGGCGCCTGGGGCGCTCCTGGTACGCGCAGACGAACGCGCGGCGTCCGGGTAGAGCCTGCAGGGCGGAGGTGTCCGGCGCGGGCTCCCCGTACAGGACGTGGCGGGCGATCCCGACCCCCGTGGCCGCCACCTCGGGATCGGCGAGGGCCTCGGCCACAGCGCCGTCCCGGCCTTTTTCCCCGAGGACGGAGGCGCCGACGGGGACGTGGCTTTTCTGGCAGGACAGGAGGGGTAGGGCGAGGAGAAAACAAAGCGGTAGTCGTAGTCGGAGCATGCTCACTCATACCAGATCTGGTGCTGCGCCTCGTGCCCGGGCGTGACGATCGCATCTTGAGAGAGGTGGGGAACACCTGGGAAACCGATGCGACGTGAAATATTAAATCTTAACAACCGGCACCTTCTTTGCACCTTCTTCCGACCTCAACGTCGTGGAGTACGACGAAGGGCAGCAGCTCGACGGTTTGACCGATTGATCGGGCCGCTGGGGCGGGGTCGGACCCGCAGGACTGCAATTGCACCGTGCGCTGCAAGGCCCGTTCCTATCGCGAAACTCACCCTGCAAGACACAAACGAATGCATGCATGAATGCACGCTTGTTCCCTGGCGATACCTATGCTGAAACTTGATCGAGCAAAGGGAGGGCCGCTGATGAGATGTCCGTTGATTGTGCTGGCCGGATTTGCCCTGCTTCAAGGCTGTTTGGACCGGAACCTGGGTTTCGTCGACGGAGATGGAGAGCTCACGGTGTTCGAGCTGAGGCTCAATACCGCCGGGGATGACACGCTGCTCGACGAGCTGGATCGACTCGAGGTGGAGGTGATCTACCCGGACCAAAGCCGTTCGAACTTCGTCTTCGGTGGAATGGCGATTACGTCGGAGCTGACCCTGGAGTCGATAACGCCTGGCGAGGGGGCTGTCTTTGGGCTGCGCGGATTCGCGGGCGAGGAGGAGATTGCCGTGGGCGACAGCCCACCTGTCTCTATCGAGGATGGGCTCGACGGATGGGCACTGCTCCATCGGCACGGGGTGTTCCTGCCGCTAGATGGGGATGGGTTCACTCGAGTGGGGCACCAGGTCGTCCCGGTGGCGGGTGGCGCGGTCGTCATTGGCGGAGATGATGGGAGAGGCTTTGCACCCTTGAGTGAACTGGTGCGCACGGAGACGGCTGGGTACGAGCTGATCAAGCGTGGCTCTGGGCCCCAACTCATGGGCTCGATGGCGACCCGCATCCGCGGCGGCGAGATGGACGGGCAGGTCTTCTTGGGAGGGGGTATGGATGGCCCGCTATCCGACAGTGACGTGATGGACGAGTACTGGGTATGGGATCCCGATTTGGATTCGTTTTCCACATCCGGTGATCTGATGGAATCCCGCAGCGCGGGCTCCGCGGTGGCCATCGGCGCCGGGCTGATCGCCCTGACTGGAGGTGTCCACGAGACAGGAGACGCCTATGTGATTTTTGCACCCAATGTGGAGCTTGTGGAGTTGCCGACGAAAGATACCTATTTGGCCCATAGCGGAGAGGTGCGGTGGTTTCACTCCACGGCGGCTTCCTCGCCGCTCGGGGCGGTCAGCTGCGGTGGGTATACCATCGATGTGGACCAATCCTCGATGGTTCCATCGGACAGCTGCGATGTCTACGACGCCCCGGCGGGCGAGGTCCAGGTTTTATCTCAGGTGCTCGCCCAGCCGCGGGGCGGAGCCGCCTCTGTGCCGCTGGGGGACGATGGAGATCGTCTCTTGCTGGTCGGCGGGATCGATGAAAATTGGGAATGGATTCCCGGGACGGACGACGGCAGTTCGCCCCTGAGTACCGCGGAGATTGTGTCCCTGCCAGGGCCGACGGCGAGACCACTCGTGGAGGAGATGGTGAGCCCGCGGGCGTTCCCGGCAGCCGTCCGCGTGGCGCAGGATCGCGCGCTGATCTGCGGGGGTCATGACGGATACCAGATGCTCCGGAGCTGTGAGATCTTCGACGAGCAAACGGAGACCTTCGAGATCGCCGAGAACCTGGAATTGCAGGTGCCGGCCAGCGCCGTCGTGGCGGCCGCCCTCGACGACGGCTCCGTGCTGTGGATCGGTGGCAACGCCGGGCAGGGCACGCCAGCGGCCAATGGGCTGATCTATTTGCCCTGATGCCCCGCCCCCGCCCCGTCAGAACCGGACGATCAGACCCAGCGGTCCTGCGGCAATCAAGCGTGGCTTGCGTTTGACCCCGGCCGCACTCGTGAGCATCTCTTGGTCTTCACCCCTCTATCTATGGCTTCGTCCTGCCCACTGGATTACTCTCCCGCACCATGGACGAACCAACCCCGCAGCAGGCCCCGCGGAGCACGCAGAGGAACCAGCGCATCGCCACGCTGGCGCTGGGTGTGGTGTGCCTGGTGTGGGGGTCCACGTTCCTGCTGATGAAGATCGGCACCGGGCGTCTGGCGGTCCACTTCGGAGCGGAAACCCCCATCGCGATCACCGCGTATTTCCTGTTCGTGCGCTTCTTCCTCGCGGCGGTGCTGATGCCGCTGCTGGTTCCCGTGTGCGTTCGCCGGCTGGACCGCCAGGCCTGGATCCAGGGGCTGTGGATGTCGCTGGTGATGACGGCGGGGTTCGTGCTGCAGGTGTTCGGGCTGACCCAGCCGGATCTGCCGCCTAGCCAGTCGGCGTTCCTCACGTCGCTGTACGTGGTGGCGGCGCCCATCGTCGCCGCTATCGCCCTGCGCCAACGGCCGACGCTGGGGGTGCTGATCGGCCTGCCGCTGGCATTGCTGGGGGCTGGGTTCATCGCCGGTCCGCCCACCGGCGGGCTCTCGGTGGGGGCCTGGGCCACGGTGGCCTGCGCCGTCGTCTTCGGCGTGCACATCGTGCTCACCGACGTGGCCACCCGCCGCGCCGATCCCCTGGCCATCACGCTGACGATGCTGGTGTTCTCGGCCCTGTGGACGCTGCTGCTGCTGCTGGGGGCGCCCGGAGGTGTGGCGATGCTGGCCCCAGCCAAGACGGTCCAGGTCTTCACGGACGTGCCGTTCGTGCTCACGGCGGTCGCCTGTGCCGTGCTGGCCACGGTGGTGGCGCTGAGCGTGCTCAACCGCTGGCAAAAGGAGCTGAGCCCGTCGCGGGCGGGCATCATCTACACCGGCGAGCCGGTCTGCGCGGCGGTCATCAGCGTGGTGGCGGGCGTCGAGCAGGTCAACGGCTGGCTGTTCTTCGGCGCGGGCATGATCCTGGCGTCCAACCTGTGCGCCGAGTTCATCGGGCGGCGATCGGCGCGGACGAAGGTGCGGCGGGTGGCGGTGGGATGATCGACGGTGGACGGCCGGGGCCGCGGGCGGTGGTTCAGTAGGGGTCCAGCTCCAGCGCCGGCAGCGACGCCCTCAGGGCATGGACCTGTTCAGCCGGGGCGTCGAGTCCCTGGATCCACAACATCTTCAGCTTGGGTAGCTGGGCCAGCGGGGACAGGTCGGTGACGCGGGTCCCGCGCAAGTCGAGCTTCTCGAGGGTCCGGATCCCCCCGAGGGGCCGCAGGTCGGATACGGGGGTGCCGCGGAGCCACAGCTCGGTGAGGGACGGCAGGCCGGCGAGGGGCGAGAGGTCGGTCACCGCGCAGCGGCAGATCCGTAGATCCTCGAGCTCCGTGAGCCGGGCCAAGGGCGGCAGCACCCGGACCGTGGGCACGCCGTCCAGCACCAGCTCCTGCAGCCGACTCATCGTCGACAGCGGGCCCGCGTCCCCGGAGATCAGGTGGCTGTCGATGATCCGCAAGAAGATCATCGGCTGCCCCGAGTTCACCATCAGATCGTGGGCGTGGCCCACAGCCTTCAGGCTGTCGAGGGTGGCCGACGTCAGGACCAGCCCCTTGGGCCAGTACCGTTTCTGGCCCACGGTGGCGCAGGTGCGCAGGTGGTCGATGGTCTCGCGCAGATCGGGATAGACGGCCAGCTCGGGGCGGCGGGGCAGGCCCCGCTGGAGTGCGATCTGCTCCAGGTGATGGAGGATCAGAGCCACGGCGCGAAGGGCCGGCGGGAACTCCTCCACGAGCATGTCCGTGGCCTCGAACGTCACCTTGTTGCCGTCCAACACCACCGGCTCGCCGACGGTCTCTACGGCGTAGCGGATGGCCGCGCGCAGGCCTTCGCTGGTGAGCGCTTCGCCCAGGGCGTCGGGATCGTCGGTCTTGATGTAGATGGCCTCGTCGAACCCGGAGTCGCCCACCTGCAGTTCCTTGCTGAACCACTTGCCGACCTTGCTGAAGATGTCCTCCGTGGAGAAATGGCCTGTGAGGCCCAGCTCGTAGGGGACGGCCCCCTCGGCGTTGCTGCCGAGGCTGCCGACGAAGCCGTCATGGGAGTAGTAGTGCTTGCCCAGGCACTCCAGGCGCAGGCCACGGTCGGCCAGGCGATCGTGGAACGTGCCGGCGTTGCACGGGGAGCACAGCCTCAGGCCGGCGGCGGTGCGACCGTCCGTCCCATCCAGGGAGCTACCACACAGATCACAGGTGTCGGGGTGGGTCATGGGTCGCCTCCGCTTTTCCCTTGCGGTGGAAACGGTACGTGACCTTGAGCAATCCGTCGACGCCGACCCCCGCTGATTCCTCGTTGGCCTCCCAGCCCAGGCGCAGGGCGGCGGCCAGGGACCAGCCCTTGCCCAGCCACCACGCGGTGAACAGGTCGCCGTAGATCCCCAGGGAGGGCCGGGCCTCCTCGCCGACGGCCGGGGAGCCCGAGAACATCAGGTAGGCGCCCAGGTCCAGCTTGCGCCTGGCGGCCGTGGTCTCCAGGCCGATCTCGGCCTGGCCGATGTTGTGGCCGCCAGCGCGGATGAAACGCCCGGTGCCGATCAGATCGGCGCTGCCCTGGCCCAGCTGGACCGCGCCGCCGTACAGGTCGGCCCGCAGGTAGTGATCGTCCGGGTCGGGCGCGAGGCGGTACCGGAAGCGGGCCCCGAGGGTGCCGTGGTGTTCGCCGTCGCGCAGGCCCACGTCGCCACCGAACTGGTGGTACAGGGTGGTGTCCAGGGTGTCGCTGGGGAGCTCGTCGATGAGGTCCAGATCGTCCGCACGCGCAGCGAACCGCGAGAGGGCGGGGTTGCGGTCCAGGAGGTCCACATAGCGCTCGGACGAGTAGGCGTTGTACAGGGCACGGATGCGCAGGATGGGGGCCGGTTTGAGCGTCATGCTGGCGAACAGATCGGCCACCCCGAACCCCGGGGTCCCCGCATAGCCCTGCATCTTGGCCCGCCCGTACATGGACAGCACGGGCAGCGGTTTGCCCATCGCAGAGAGGCTGACGAAGCCGTGGTCGAAGCCTGTAGCGCGGGCACTGAAGCCGGTGGCGGTCTCGAGATGGAAGCGGGCACAGCGGTACCCCAGGACGGCCCCAGCCCCGCCGGTCTCGAGGGTGGCCAGGGTCGTGAACGGATCGGGGATCAGCCCGCCGTACCCACCCATGTGGAACCCCCGGCCCAGCTCGACGCGCACACCGACGCCATCCACCAGCTCCTCGGTCGTGTCCGCCGCCCGCTGGCGTCCCAGCACCATCGTGAGCTTGCCGGCCCCGGGGCGGACGTGGAGGTTGAGGTCGGTCAGGCGGTAGGTGCGCAACAGCAGGTCGTCGAGGTCGAAGAACAGATCCCCATCGGCGGCGATGCCCACCGGCTTGCCGCCCAGGTTGGCGGCGTCCAGGCGCAGGTCGAGCATGGCCCGGGCGTCGAAAGAGCCCAGGGTGAAGCCGCCGACGGCGCCGAAGCCGACCCGCCCGTCCACGGACGGCTCGTCGGCGCTGCGGGCGGGGCCGGCACACAGGAGTGCCACGAGGATGGCGAATCCGGTCCACTGGGCGCGGCAGATCATGGCTAGTGGCAGTACTGGCAGTCAGTGGGGACCACCGGGTAGCCGATGGCGTGGCACTGGTCACAGTTGACGAACCGGTGGGCGGTGGACAGGGGGAAGCCGGTCTGGGAGTGACGGAAGCGGTTGGGGATCCAGCCCCGGGGGTCGTGGCAGGTGGCGCAGTCGTCCCCCACCAGCCGCAGGTGGGCATCCCGCACCGAGTGGCAGGACACGCACTCGGCGCTGAGATTGCCGAAGCCGAGCTTTGGGTCGTGGCACTTGACGCACTTCAGCTTCCCGTGTTCACCGACCAGGGGGAAGGAGCCGTCCTGGTGGACCTGTTCGGCGTGGATCGCGGAGAAGTTTTCTTTCCCGTGGCAGCGGGTGCAGTCCGTGCCCGCCGGCAGGCCGTGGGGCATTCCCTGGCCCGGCTTGCCGCCGGGTGGCGTTGAGAAAGCCGAGGCCGCCGTCAGCAGGCCGGCGAGCCCGACGCCGAGCAGCACGGGGCCGCGCAGCGGGCGCATCAGCAGGTGCAGCGCGTGGCGCATCACTCGGTGTGCCACTGGGCGGTGACGTCGGTCGCCAGGTCCAGGGCCGTGTCGATGCCGTCCACGTCTGCATCGATGGCGCCGGAGAGCTCGCTGCGGCCCAGCAGCTCCAGCTCGACGGGGCCCTCGGCGTCGTCGCCGGCTACCAGCTCCACGCCCCAGACGATGGCCGGCTGGCCGTCCACCCGGTCGGTCCAGGTGTCGTTGGTATCGAAGGAGGAGTTCACCTCCACCCGCAGCGTCATCGGCCCCTCCCATCCGTCGGGGCGCCTGGCCCAGGCGGTGAACCCACCGCCGGCCGGGGTGGCGCCGCTGATGGCGTCGATCTCCGGTGCGCCGCCGGCCCCCTCCTCGTCGGCCCGGGCGGCGTACCACGCGGGCAGCGCTTCGGGGCGATCGGTGCCCCCTTTCCAGGAGCGATTGGCCCCGGCGCAGGTGGCAAATAGGGTGCGCAGGTCCCCGTCTTCGGACTCCAGCCAGACCGCGAACTGGGAGTCCTCGAGGAGCTCGAAGGAGGTCTCGACGGCCGGGGAGGCTCCCACATCACCAAACCCGTCGTCGGGCACCGGATCGCAGGTGGTGCAGCCCACCGCGGCCAGGGGTAGCAAAACGCATAAGCCGTGAATCGTCGTCTTCATGTTCTTCTCCAAGATGGAAGGGTCATGGTGAAGGCCGCCCGGCGTCCCGCTCGAGGTCCGCGAGGTAGTCCCACATCTCCTGGCGCAGCGTCGGCTCCAGGTAGGGATCCATCAGCAGCAGCTGGATGCGGACGCTGCCGCGGAAGGCCTCCAGGGACGGCTCCTCGCCACCGATCTCGATGAACGACAGCCAGAAGTGGGTGATGAACCATTCGACGCGGTTGATCTGCTCGCCGACCTCGGGAGTCAGGGTGTCCACGAACAGCCCGGCGGCGCCCGCCTCGGCCATCATCCGTCCGATGAGTTGGGATCGATCGGCCATGTTGGCCAACTGCAGCCGCCGCAGCTCCGGATCCTCGCGCAGCATGGTGATCTGCTCTTGCAGATAGAAGCGGTAGTCCCAGCCGATGCCGCAGCCATCCCAGAACAGGTCCACCATGCGGATGAACCCGACCCGGCTGGGGCGCAAGGTCGCCCACAACGAGCCCCAGCGATCGCTCATGCGTTGCCACAGCTCGCGGGCGATCGCCTGCTTGTTGGGGAAGTGGTAGTACAGGTTGCCGGGGCTGATGCCCAACTCTGCGGCGATGTGGTTGGTGGACGTGGAGGTGTAGCCGCGCTCGTTGAACAGGGCGCGGGCCGTCTCGAGGATGCGTTCGCGGGTATCGGGGCGCGGCGGCGGCGTCATGGAGTCCTCGGCGCTTCGCGGGCCGGAAGCGCGATTAGAGCAAACATTTATAAAATTAGAGTAATTGCTCTAGGGGTGGGTGTCAACGACGGAACAAAGGCCGGGAGTTACAGCACCGTTACCTCGATGGACGTCAGCCAGCAGGGCGACGCCCCGCGGTTGATCGGGTGCAGGTAGACCGTGGTGCCGGCCTCCAGGCCATCGAGGGTCCAGCTGGCCGTGGTGCCGCCGGCGTTGGCCAGCTGGCGCAGCGTGCATACCCGCTGCTCTCCCATACCCATCGGCGTGTTGGTGCGGCCCTCATCGATGCAGCTGGTTGCGACGATCTTGCGGATGCCGGCGTGGTCTTCGGCGGCGGTGAGGGAGCCCCCGCTGTCATCGGCGACCCAGGCCAGCTGGACCTCGACCGGATCGGGGGTGGCCACCGGGTCGATGGAGAAGATCCAGGCCCGGTCCGGTCCCACCGGATCCGCGGAGTCGTCGTCGTCCCCTGGCGGGTCCCCGTCCGGATCACCGGTCGGGCAGCCCATCAGGCACAGCACGGCCAGGGACCAAACCGTCGCTTGCCAGCGCTTCGCCATCCACGCCTCCTCGTGCCCGAGAACCCAGCATACGGGGGGGCCTTTGCTGGCCGCGGACATCTCTGTCGGCCGGCGGCCACCGATTTGACCCACCGGTTGCCATCGCTGAAGGTACGGGCCATGACTTCGCTCAGCTGCAGCAAGGACCGCGTTCTATCGGACCCCGAAAAACAAGCCTTCGCCCCGCACCTGGAGCAACAGGGCCTGGACCTGGGGATCTGGGATCTGTTCGGTGAGTGGGCCGAGCGCTCGACGGACCGCGTGGAGTTCTTCTACCTCAAGGTCCATGACGGGCCCCAGCTGGTGGGGCTGGGGATGTTCCTGCGCATCCGGCCCTATGATCTGCGTACCTCGTACGCCCAGCTGCGGCGTAGCCGCCTGTGGAGCAAGCTGGCCGCCGGGGTCTCGGTGCTCAGCGGCAACTGCCTGTATGTGTCGTTCCGCAACCTCGTCACCTCCAACATCACCCGGCCGTTCTTCTGCACCGAGGGCGAGCGTCACGACGAGGTGATGGGCGCCATATTGGGCTGGCTCGAGGAGCGCCGGGACGCCGACATGATCTCCGTGGTGGACACGGCGGACCACCAGCCGCTCTACGAGCGCGCCGGCTTCACCTGCTTCCCCACCTCCTCCGAGGCCTCCTTCGAGGTGAGCCGTTACGACGATATCGCCGGGTATCTGGCGGAGCACCGCAGCCTGCGCAAGAACCTGGCGCGGCGTAAGAGCCGGATCCTCACGGAGGTCGTCACCGGGCCCGTGTCGCCAGAGGTCCGCCAAGAGATCCGGGCCTGCGTGGCCTGCTCGGCCAAGCTCAGCAAGGTCAACAACCCCTGCCAGCAGTTCTTCGAGGATCACATCGCTGGCACCTCGGTGTTCACCTCCGACCGCTACGTGCACATCCGCGTGCGGGTCGATGGCCACCTGGCTGGCTTCCACATCTTCCAGGTCTGCGGCACCCACCTCGGCGGCGTGCTCGGCGGCTTCAACCGCGAGTACACCCGCAACGCCTTCGCCTACGAGCGGGTCATCGTCGCTTCACTCCAGTACGCCCTCGACCACGGCCTGTCCCACGTCCACTACAGCCTCATCGACAACCACACCAAGCTGCGGCTGGTGCCCGAGCGCGAGCCGTGTTGCGTCTACTTCTTTTCGGGCAACCGGATGAACCGCAAGGTGTTCGAGTCCACCTACAAGTACGGGGACATGCACGAGCTGTACTTGCTGGAGACGACCTAGGCGGTCAGAACCACCCGCCGATGACCGTCCGCATCTGGAAGGCGAAGCTCGTGTTGCCCGGCGTGGAATCGCCTTGGTAGCTATAGTTGGACGCCAGGTCGAAGGCGATGTTGGGTCCAAACCCGATGAACATGTGGGGCACGACGTGGAACAGCAGCGGCATGTCGAATTCCATGCCGAAGGTGCTGTAGGTTCCCGACGCCTCGCCGCCCACGCTGCTGCCCATGAACTCGAAGACGAGCTTGTACTTGGGGAACCAGCCGAAGCTCGAGGAGCTGCCCAGGCGGATGTGGTACCCCACGGTGGGCGCCAGGCCGAACCACGCGGTCGTCGTGGAATACTCGCCGGTTCCCGCTCCGTTGAGCGTGAACATCAGCTCACCACCGATGGCCAGGTTGGGCGCCGCGAAGGCCAGGACGCCCGGCGCGAAGGTAAACGATGTTCCGGCCGCCATGGCGGCCCATCCGTAGTAGCTGGCTCCGGATTGGACCTTCTGGTGCGAGAACGCGATCGATCCACTGGGCACCACTTGCCCCTGCTCCCCGAACTCCTGGGCGCTGGCCCCGCCGCTGACTGCCAGGATGATGAACAACAGGGCAACGATACGAACACGATGCATGGTCACTCCAATCAAATTGAATTCAGGATGGTAGGCGATTGAATCCGCCCGAGGAATGAACATACCGCTAGTGCGCCCAGATGATCCAGGGTCTTGGTGTTCCCGGAGACGGCGCGCTGGCGAGGGGAACCTCAATGGGCGACGGTCATGGGCTCCCGAGCAGCAGATAGGCGGCTCCCTGGCCGTATTCGATGCTGGATTCGCCGGGCGCGCCCACGAGGATGTCCGGCCATCCATCGCCGTTGATGTCGCCTGCCGCGGCCACGGCGGAGCCGGCATCGTCGATTTCACCTTCGCCGAGGATCTTGATGTCTGCATCGGCGAGGTCGGAAGGGCCGGCCAGTGGGCCGAAGAGGAGGTAGGCCGCGCCGGAGAAGTAGGCCGGTTCCACGTGGTTGGGCGCTCCGATCAGCAGATCGTCATACCCATCGCCGTTGATGTCACCGGCGCCGGCCACGGCCGATCCGGACAGGTCGTCGCCCGCCTCCCCCGCAAACGCAGCGTCCGCCTGCGAACTCAGATCGATGGGCCCGTCGATGGGGCCACGGACCAGGTAGGTGACCCCGGCGTAGAATCCATTGCCAGTGCCGGCGTAGTCTCCGATCAGCACGTCATCGAACCCGTCACCATCCACGTCCCCGGCGCCAGCGACAACATCTCCGGCCTCGCTACCCAGCGCCGGCCGGATGAACCACGCGTCGGCCTCGGCAAGGTGCTGGGTGCCCTGGTCGATGGGGCCGTGGACCAGATAGGCCGCGGCCGTGTCCGAGCCGTCCACGTCCGAGCCCGGGGCGCCGATGAGCACGTCGTCGATCCCATCGCCGTCCACATCCCCGGCGCCGGCCACCGACGTCCCCGCCGTGTCCTGGACGTGGCCGCCCAGGAGCCGCACGTCGGCAGCCGCGAGATCGACGGTCCCGGCGGTGATGGGGCCGTACATCAGGTAGGCGGCCCCGCGGAAGTATTCCTCGCTGGACTCGTACGGGGCGCCGATGAGGATGTCGGCGACGCCATTGCCATCGACATCACCCGCCGCCGCCACCGAGTGGCCACACCAGGAGTCGGCACTCTCGCCCACCAGCTCCACGTCGGCGACGGACAGCGCGTGGGTACCCATCGTCGGCCCGAAGACCAGGTAGGCGCGTCCGGGATCGTCTTCGTAGTAGTTGTCTTGTTTGGCGCCGATGAGGATGTCGTCGTAGCCGTCCCCGTTGACGTCGCCGGCCCCGGCCAGGCTCCCGCCAGCGCCGTCGTCCGATCCCTCCCCCGTCCACACCGCGGTCGCTTCGGCCAGGTCGAACTCGCCGTTGAGCGGCCCGGAGACCACGAACACCTTGCCCGCCCGGGACATCCCCTCGGAGTTCCAGTCCTCGGCCCCCACCAGCACGTCGCCGTAGCCGTCCCCGTCCACGTCGCCGGCGCTGGCCACCGCCAGCCCTGCCTCCAGGTGGTATTCCGGCGTGGTCAGCTTGGCGTCGGCGGAGCCCAGATCGAGGGTGCCGCCGCAGCCCATGCCCTCGTCGATGGTCCCATCGCAATCGTTGTCCGTGCTGTCGCAGCTCTCGGCGGCATGTGGGTGAGTGGCCGGGTCGCTGTCGTCGCAGTCTCCCTCATCGGAGGTCCAGCCGTCGCCGTCGCCGTCGGGGCCGCTGGCGTCATCGTCGTCGGCCGCGTCGTCGTCTCCGTTCGCCGAACCGTCGGTGTCATCGCCCGCCGGGTCCACGCCGCAAGCCCCCAGCAGCAGTAGCCAGGCTATCCCGGCAGTCCGGACCCATGGCCCGATCGATCGGTGTCCGAATCTCGCACTTGTCATCCGCTGCCCCCTCGAGGCCAACCTATTTTGGTTCGAATATTCATATCAGGTGAGCGTCTGATGCACCCGTTCCCAGACGCGCCGTGCGGGGGGAATCGGAGGATCGAGAGATGGTTCGTACTGCAATGTTGATGCTGGCCACCGTGCTGTCCGTGGCGTTATTCGTTGGGTGTGAGAACGCCCCTGGTGGTGGAGACGATGATGATGCCGCGGGCGGCAAGATGGCCACCGGCGAGGGCCCCTGCGAGGAAGCCCAGGAGTGCCAGGGGGATATCTGTGTGGCGTTGATCGACGGTGACCATCCGCCGGTGTACTGCTCCGAGCCGTGCGGGAACTGCCCGGACGGCTTCTTCTGCGACGATCAGACCTTTGCGCTGGTCGGCCTGGAATTCTGCCGCTTCGGCGACTCGGCCGAGAGCGCCCCGCCCCCCGAGGAGGCGCCCTACCTGCCCTGCGCGAGTGACGATGACTGCGAAGGCGACATGGTCTGCGCCGAGTCCGGCGGCGAGAAGGGCTGCGCCACCCTGTGCAGCGAGGACAGCCAATGCTGGATCAGCTACCAGGGCCTGGAGATGCGATTCTTCGAGTGTGGGCCGGACGAGTCCGCCGACCGCAACGTCTGCCTGCCGGATCCGGATTGTTTCGATGGGTCGATCGCGTCGATGGAGGAGTGCTACGAGATGCCTTTCTGAGGCGCTAGCCTGCCCGGATCTCTTGCCAGCTCAGCCCCCCCTCGGCGTCCTTGATGACGATGAACAGCCGCGCCTCCTCGGTGTCCGACAGTGGGGTCCAGCCAAACTCCCGTGGCACGTACTGGTCCCCCAGCGTGGCGGTGCCGCCGTAGACCCAGCCGGTGATCTCCGGGCACTCGTCGCGGGCCACCGAATCGGCGGTGGGCAGCTGGGCGCAGCCGGCGGTCCAGACCAGGTATGCGAAGGTGAGGTCCGGGTCGTCGTCGTCCTCGACGCGGATACGGATATGGAGGCCGGTGTCGGGCTCTGTGGACGGGAGGACCACCGGGGTGTGTATGCCCAGGATGGTGCCGTCGTCGTCGATGATCGCCAGGTCGTCGTTGATACTCAGCGCGGTGATGCGGGGGTTCTCGTTGTAGTCGTCGGGCCGGGTGTCGGTGTCGTGCCACTCGTCGGCGGCCGGCGCGATGAGGGTGACGAGCTTGACCGCGTCGAAGGCCTCGCCCGTTGCCTCCACCCGGTAGTGCAGCGGCAGCGAAGCGGTGACGGTCTCCTCGGGGGAGGCCCAGTACAACGCCAGCGCCGTGGGGTCGAGTTCGATGGAGGGGCCGTGGGGTCCGTCGGGCAGCATGGCGGTGAGCAGCTCGGCCCCCTCCACCCCGTCTTCGATGTCCCACCACCACGTATGGGTGGCGCCGCTGAGGTCCGGATCGGCGGGATCGATGGCCAGGGCGGTGACGGTGATGGGGGGCTGGGGCAGCTGGCCCAGCACGGCCGTGGCCGGGTCGGTCTGGATGGCAAAGGCGGTCAGCTCCTGGAGGTGCCATGGGTTGTAGGCGTCGGACCCACAGGAGAGGTTCCCGGCGCCCAGCAGGGCAATCACGCTGGCGAGGAGGATACGCATCAGAACTCCACCCGGGCACCGAAGTTGACGGTGGGCAAGGTGGTGATGCCCAGGCCCTTGTAAATGGTGGTGAGGAACTCCAGCTCGGCGGCGGGGGTGGCGTAGACGTTGAGGACCTCCACATAGAGGTCCACCGTGTGCTTGCGGGCCCGCAGCATCTTGTCCAGGCGAAGATCCAGCTGGTGATAGGGGGCCGTGCGGGCGCTCTGGAAGGCGCCGAAGACCGGGTAGGCGTTGCCGTCGTCCACCCAGTGGACCCAGCTCTCGATGGGGGTCTCGGGGGCGCCAGACTGGAGCTGGAAGCGGGTGCCGAGGCAGAACTCGCCGGGGAAGTGGAGCTGGAGCACGGCGCTGAGCTGGTGCCGGCGGTCGTGCTCGAACCATATCCAGTCCTCCCCGTCGCCATCGCGGCGCTGGGACCACGACAGGCCGTAGCCGACCCAGCCCGACAGGCGCAGGCGGCGCACCAGATCGAAGCGCACGAAGGCCTCCCCGCCGTAGATGCGGCCCCGGCCGGTGTTGGCCAGGCCGTGGGTGGGGTCGTCGCCGGCGTCGGTCCACAGGTGCTGCCAGTCATCGGGCATGGAGAACGGGGCGCCGTCGAGGCGGGTCGCGGCCAGCTCGTCGAGCCACTTGACGTACCCCTGGATGTCCAGGCGCAGCCCAGTGACCGGGGCCGCCCACAGCCCGGCGTTGAGGTGCCAGCCCAGCTCCGGGCCCAGCCCCGGGTTGCCCAGGATCTCGCTGAGCTCGTCGGCGGACGGGGCCTGGGCGTAGCGCCCACCGGCCAGGCTGAAACGTAGCTGGGGGATGGGCTCCACGCCGATGGTGGCCCGCGGCTGGGGCACGGCTTTGCCGAGGTAGGCGAAGTGGTCGATGCGGAACCCCGGGGTCAGCGTCAGCCGCTTCACCGGCCTCAGCGGAGCCTCGATCCATCCGCCGAGCCAGGTGCGGCTGCGCCGCTCGGTGCCCTGATAGCCTTGGCCGATGGCGGTCTCCGGGCCGGTCTCCTCCGGCTCGGGCCAGGGCAGGTCCCGCCGCTGGACGAGCTTGTCCACCTCCAGCAGGCCGCCGGCGTCCAAGGCGATCCAGGGGGCGACGGGCAGGTGCAGCTCGTCGGAGAGGTGGAAGGTGGTGTGGCGGTCCTCGGTGTCGAACTCTTGGAGGCGGTGGAAGCGGTACCCCCACAGGCTGATGGCCGGCTGGAGGCGGTTCGTCAGCCCGGACGGCGCGGTCATCTCGAGGATCAGCTGCAGGCGGTGCAGGTCGGTGGTGGTCTCGAACCCAGGCTCGATTTCGACGGGGTTAGAAAGCCTTAGCCCGTCCAGGGCGCCCAGGTAGCCCAGGCTCAGGCGCAGCCATCGTGCCGGGTCGGTCTCCAGCAGCACCTGCTGGTCCTGGAAGTACGGCGCGGTGCGGAAGTCCAGGGGCGAATCCCCCTGCTGGGTGGCCGTCATGATCAGGTCGTAGTACGAGCGGCGGATGCCTACATAGAAGCGGGAGCGCGGCGTGATGGGGCCCTCCACGGAGAAGGCGCTGACCCCTAGCCCCAGGTCCAGGTAGCCCCCTACTCGGTCCGCCCGCGGCGAGCGCAGATCGATGCCCACCAGGCCGCCGATTAGATCGCCGTAGCGGGGGTTGGCGGCGGCGGGGTGCAGGGAGACCCGGTCCACCAGGCCGTCGTCGACGATGGCCAGGGAGGACATGGCGTGGAACAGCATCGGCGTGGGCAGGCCGTCGAGGTAGAGTACCGAGTCCTCGGGGGCCGAGCCCCGCAGCACGGGAGCGGCGGTGGGGGACCGCTGGGGCCCGGCCACGGGGGCATGGATGACCCCGGGCAGCCCTCCGACGGCGGCCATCGGATCCCTGCCGGCGCCGGCGGTACGCAGGTCGTCGCGCGTGAGGATGCGCTCGGGATTGTCCCGGTCGGTGCGCGCCGTGACGATGGTCTGGGGGACGCCTGTCGGCCGGAGCCGGTAGATGACGTCGCGGTCCGCGCGCGGACCCAGATCCTCCACATAGCGCTCCCGTTGATAGCCGGCCTGGCCGACGACAACGACATAGCAGCCGGGGGGCAGCTCCAGGGGCCCGAACCGCCCCCCCGCGGTGGTGATGGCCATGCCCACCGGCTCCATGTCCAGCTCGACCGCGGTGGGATCGATGGTCCCGGGGGCTACGGGGAAGGCGCTGACCTGGGCGTGGTCGATAGCCTCGCGGCTGCCGCGCACCTCGACACGCCCGGCCAGCCGGGCGGCGGACGGATCAGGGGAGGGGAGGGCCTCGTCGGCGGGGGCCCGCGCCGGCCACAGGCACAGCACGGCCAGCAGCCCGAGGGCCGCGAGCGTTTGCCGCCGCTGCAGGGGCTGCTCGGCGTGGTTCTTTGATCTGCTGTGACCGGACAAGGACCGTTCCCTCCATGGATGCCTCGGCGTCCTCCGCCGAGTCGTCGTCGTCCTGGCTCGAGTCGTCGTCCTGGGAGTCGTCTTCCTGGGCGGAGTCGTCGTCCACCGAGATATCGAACTCGAGCTGGCCGCTGCAGGAGGAGCACAGCAGCCACAGCACGATCAGCAGGGCGATGCGCCCTCGGCGGGCCAGGGCCCCGTCGTCCTCCTGATCACACCCATGTCGGATGGTCATCGGATCCTTCATTCGTCCAGACTCTCCAGGATCTGGCGCGCGACCTGCTGCTGCTGTGCGGGCAGCTCGTGGGCCAGCGCCGCCTCGAGGGCGGCCCGGGCCTCGTCGGTGCGCCCCGTGTCGAAGGCGCACATCCCGCGGTAGTACTGGGCCTCGCCCCGCCTTGCCGCCGAGGACTCGGCCAGCTCGCGGTAGGGCGCCAGGGCCAGCTCGCAGTCGTGCAGGCGGTCCCGTGCCACGGTGGCCTCCAGCCAGCGCACCTCTTCCCGCCGGGGCCCGCTCTCGTGCGTCAGGCAGTAGTCCCGGGCCGTGTCGATGGCGTCCCGGTAGGCACCGGCATCGGTCAATGCCTCCACCTTCAACGCCATCACCTCCTCGGCGGAGGCGCTAGCGGGGTAGGTGGCGAGGAACCGGTCCAGGGCGCCTAGGCGCTCATCCGCTGGCCGGCCCAGCCCGCGCTGAGCCTGGATCGTGGCCAGCAGCTGGATCTCGGTCTCGGCCAGCGCGACCTGGGGGAGCGACTCTGTGGGAGCCTGCGGGGGAGCAGGGGGCGGCGGGGCGTGATCCTCGTCAGCCCGTAGCTCGTCGCGGCGTTCTTGTCCGTCGGGAGCGGCGGCCAGGGTGTCGGCTGGGTCTGCCCACGACCTCCACGACGAGCCGGCCGTGACGGTGTCGCTGCCCTCGGGCCAGGCCACCGAGACCGTGCCCTCGGTGACGGCGACCGAGACCCGGTCGGCGTGCCTGGAGACGGTGAAACGGGTGCCGACGACCTGGACGACCACCGATCCGGCGTGGACGCGCAGGATCTGGGGCTTGAAGGCCGGGCCTACCGATACGTCGATCTCGCCGCGTTCGAGGCCGATGCACAGCACGCCGGACTCACACCAGTCCATCTCCACGGTGGTCAGCTCCCGGGCCTCGACGTGGACCCCTTCGCAGGGGGAGACCGCCTGCACCTGGGCGTACCCGCTGGCGAGGCGGGTGGGGAGGATCGACTCGGGCCCCGTGGGCACCCCACCCTCCGGTCGGCCGAGCGGCCACAGCGTCGCCAGGGCCAAGACCGCGGCCGCCGCCGCGCCGGCGGCGAACCCGTAGCGCAGTCGCCGCTGCCTGCGCCGCCGCATCACCTGGGCGTCGGCCTGGGCCAGGCGTTCGATGACCCGTCCGCGGCATTCGGAGGACGGCTCGGTGAGCTCGGCGGCGGCCTCCAGGGCCTTGCGTTGCTGGTCGTCCGGCGGCAGCGGCACGACGGAACCGGATCCCTTGGGGCCGTTCATGACCGCTCCTTCCTCGCAGGTACGGCGGACTCCCGAACCGGCGACCATGACTCCTCCAGGGAACGGAGCAGCCCCGTCGAATGGGAGGCCTTGCGGAAGGCCTCCTTGGCATAATGTAGCCGCGTATAGACCGTACCTTGGGGCACCCCCAGCAGCTCGGCAACCTCGACGGCGGTCCGGCCCTCCATCTCGCACAATACCAGCGCTTCACGGTGCTTGACGGACAGCGTCCCCAGGCACTCGATCACCAGCCGTCGTCGTTCGTTTTGCAGACTGTCGGCCAGGGGATCCCCCAAGGTGGGGCGCTCCTGGTGGGGCCCGAAGAAGCGGGCCCAGGCCTGCCTCGTGCGGGCCTTGCGGCGGTGGTTGGCCAGCACGCGGCGGGTGATGGCGAACAGCCAGGCTTCGAAGGAGCCCAGCTTGAAGCGGCTCATCTTGTCCAACGCCACGATGAACACCTCGTGTGCGGCGTCCTCGGGATCCACGCCCGCACCGCCGAGGCGGGTGCACCACCGCACGACGGCATCGGTGTAGCGCAGGTAGAACTCCTGACGGGCACCGGGGGTCCCTACCAGGAGCTCCCGATGGAGCCGTTCGTCCGCTGCTTGGTCCTTCGTGGTCAAGTGCCCGTTCTTCTCCTCTTGCCTACTGCATGTCGTCAGCGCGGCGGATCCTTCATCGGTTCCAGCACCGAGCCGAACGCGAACCCGAACTGCGCGCCCAAAAACAGCTGGCTGAGGGCGCGGATGCCCTTGGCGGACGGGTCGCTCGAAACGATGCGGATCGGGGGGGTGCCGGTGATTAGATCGGCGCCCAGCACGAACCCCGCGACCCCCTGGACGCCGGGACGCACTCGCCAGGCGAGGCCCGCACCGCCGCGGAAGGACGGAACCATGGCCGGCTGGTCGCTGGCCCGGTTGTCCGTGCGGTGGACCCACAGCACGCGCATGCCAAAACCGAAGCGGACGGGCACGGAGATCCGCTCGGATCCGAAACGCAGCTCGTTGCCAACCAGGACGGAGGCCCCGTTGAACAGCGTGCCGATGCCGGCCAACTCCACCTGGCCCAGCAGATCCGCACTGATCTCGGTCATGAACAGCAGGCGGAAGCGCGGGTAGGCGCCCAGCTGGATTCCCACGCGCACCGCCGGGGCCAGGGCGGGGGAGTCCAGCCCCCGACGGTAGGTCATGCCGACGGCCCCCTCGGCCAGGAATGGGGTCTTGCGGCGAGCCGCCTCGTCCGAAGCGGCCGTGGCCCGGGTGACGGCCTCGGCGTCGTCGGCGGTGGTGGCGACAACCTCGACGGAGTCGGGGAGCCAGCCGTTGTCTGCCACCGCGATGGGGTGGACCATGGAATGGAGGATCAACAGGACACGGCGCCTCGCACCGGTGGAGGTGATGTCCGCTTCGTCCACGCGCACCTGCCGCACCCCACCCTCGGGCGACCGCAGGACCACGGATCCGTCCTCGCTCGGCCCGGATAGATAGGCGAAGGAGCCCTGCGGCGGATCGGCGGGTTCCGGGGGCCAGGCCTCCACCCATCGTTCGACGGCCAGCCCGTTGCCCGGCCAGACGGCCGCGGCCGCCTGCTGCCAGGCGGCGAGGTCATCATCCGGCGCCACCAGCCAGCGCAGGCCGGCGTCGCCGGCGTGGGCCGGGAGCACAGCTGCTGCCAGGAGGATCGTCAGGGGCCAGTGGACGCGCATCGTTGGCTTGCCGTTCGTCGTGAGTACTAAACGCCGCGGGTGGCCAGACGTTACATCGAACGCGCGCCGTTGCGGAGGGCCTGTGCGGCCGATTCCCCCACAGAACCCGCCGGCCACCCGGATTGGGATTGACAAACTAGAATCAGATTCTAGAATAGTATTCTAGTCACACCATGGGGCTGCTCAGCGCTCCAGGCCACGGAGGTGGACCATGATTTTCCGTACGAATCGATCATTTGTTTTTGTCATCCGCGGGGCGGTTTGCCTGGTCGCGGCCACCTTGTCACTGGCCGCCGCCGGGGTGGCGCACGCGGCCCAGCCCGTTCCCTCCCCCGATGTCATGGAGGACGTGCGGGGCAAGGAGATCACCGCCTTCGTGCTGTACCGCGCCGCACTCGCCATCGGCACGGTGCCGGTGGGAGGCGTGCTGGAGCTGACGACGGAATCCACCCAGTCGATCCGGCTGGACACGGCCTCGTGGTGCCGGATGGCGGGGCACGAGTTGCTGGCGGTGGAGGAGGGGGGCGACGGGCTACGCCAGTGGATCCGTCGGGGAGAGGCTCCGGGCGGCCACCCCAAGATGGCGATGGTGATATCGGATCCGGGTCTGGGAGAGCTGCTGTCTCCGCTGGGCACCGCCCTGGCGGCCCAGACCGCGGGTATCGAGGTCCATATTTTCTTCCAGGGGCCGGGGGTGCGGGTCTTGCGCGAGGGATTCAAGGAGAAGCTCAACGGCGCGGCGCGGCCCTTCAGCCCGGTGGCCCGCCGCCAGCTGGCCTCCGCCGGCCACCTGCCGCCCCAGGAGAAGCTGGCCCAGCTCCACGAGCTCGGCGCCCGGCTGTATATTTGCGGTGGTTCGATGGATGCTTTTGGCGTCAGCGAGGAGAACCTGGTGTTCGACGACATCCAGCAGATCCAGTACTTCAGCTTCGTCGAGCTGGCCCGGGACGCCGATATCCAGATCTACTTGCAGTGAGGGGCCCCATGCCACGTTCACAACAGGCCCGCTCGGGCCAGCGCCGGGAGGAGATCCTCGAGGCCGCGCTGGCGTGCTTCGCGGAGCTGGGTTACGACAAGGCCAAGCTGGAGGACGTCAGGCAGCGGTCCGGAGCCAGCACCGGCAGCATCTACCACCATTTTGGCGGCAAGGAGCGGCTCGCCGCCGCGGTCTACCTGCACGGACTGAAGCGTTATCACCGGGGATTCCTCGACGTGCTGGCGCGGCACTCCGACGCGGAGGCGGGGATCCGTGCGCTGGTGGACTACCACCTGCGCTGGTGTGAGGGGGAGCCGGACTGGGCCCGCTTCCTGTTCCTGGTCGCCGCTACCTCCGAGGTGAGATCGCTGGACCCGGGCATCGGGCCGCAGATCGAGGCGTTCTCGATGGAGGTGGGTCGCTGGTTCGGGGAGCAGACGGCGGCGGGGAGGCTGCGGGCGCTCCCCCAGGATCTGGTGATATCGGCGGTGATGGGCCCGGTCCAGGACTTCGCCCGCCAGCTCCTCGCGGGCACGAACACCACGGATGTGGGGGAGGCCTCGCAGGAGCTGGGGGAGCTGACCTGGTCCGCCATCCGCAGGCCAAAAGAACTCATGGGCTCGTGAGCGTCCATGTTGCTGGGCTAACCCGACTCCACGATCCGCGCCCCGCGATCCTGGGGTGAACGTAATGAGCGGCGGATGGCCCGGTTGGCGAATGTATTCTCAGTCCTCGCCCTGCACCGGGTACTCCACGTCCGGCCAATCCTCCTCGAGCAAGCTGTCGATGTGGGATGGGCTCGGCGGGTCGTAGCCGGCGTAGCGGATGGTCATGTTGCGGCCCAGCAGGGCGTAGTAAGGGACCTCGGTAGGGGTGCCTAGAGTGAACGTACCGGTGCCCTGATCATCTCTGAGTACCGGGAATGTCAGGCCGTAGGTGTCGACGTATTGGGGGAACGGATCGGGGTATCCGACCCATTCGTCCACCATCAGCGCGATGGTGATGAAGCCGCTGTCCTTGCGGTGCTGATAGGTGTCTTCCGCCCCACGGGCGAAATCTCCGCACCCGCCTCACGAGTCGGCGGTGGCCGCCACCAGGATCACGTTGCCGTAGAAGGTATAGAGCTGCACCTGCTGGCCGTAGTAGTCGAACAGCTTGATGTCATCGATCACCCGGTTGTCTCCGATACCACCCCCAGTGAGGCCGGCCGGGTAGGGATGGTGGGCCCAGCCCCCTTCGTACTCGTAGTCCAGCGCGTCCAGCGGGTTGGTGTACAGGTCCCACTCCTCGCCGTCGTCGTAGCCATCGCCATCGGTGTCGGGCTCGTCGGAGGAGGTGCCGATCTGATCCTCGAAGCTATCCCACAGCCCGTCTCCGTCGGAGTCGGGCTCGGCCTCCGGGATCGTCGGATCATCCGGGATTGCGTCGTCGGTGCAGCCGGGCACCAGCAGCGCCCCCGCGGCAAAAAATGCTAGCCACAAGTGGGATCTGCGGTTCATGAGTCCTCCTTTATGTTCGAGATCTATCGATGGGTTCACACACGCCAACCTCCGCTGTTGAACCTGGTTGAAGCAATTTTGAAATTCATGACAACGTTGACTCGGGTGTGACCGATCGGGCGGCCGTGGCGGTGGCCGGAGGTGCTGCGGTTGTCGTGCTATCCTTCCGCTCCATGGAGGGAAACTCATGAAAAACAACTACTTCCATACGTCGAGGGCGGCACACCCAACGGCGAAGGCAGGCCCACCGCGGGCGTGGACTACGCCTGGTCCGTCGAGAACCAGACCTTGGGCGCCGGGCCCATCGATCTGGGGACCATCGAGCTGTCCCTGTTCTATCCCGAGAACTGATCGTGGGTTCATGCTATGGCGGAGAACCGACCCAACATGACCAGCGGAACCTGCGACCTCTGCGGCGGCGAGATGCCCCCCGAGCTGGCCAACCATGTCTCCGACGCGCGCCTGTGCGACGGGTGCAACGGCGGGGGATTCACCGAGGCGCTGGAGGAGCGGGGGATCCGCTTCCAGGAGCTGCACTACCAATATCGTCATTTGGAGACCGCCGTCTCCACGGACCACCGGGTGACCGTCTCGCTGGACCGCGATCTGGGCTTCCACGCCGAATTCGGGCCCGAGGGGTTCATCTCCCGGCTGTTCAAGGGGCGTTCGGACGAGATCCAGACCGGGGACGAGCTGTTCGACAATGCCATCTTGATCAAGACCGACCGGCGGGAGGCGGCCGCAGAGGTCCTGGAGCACGAGGGGGTGCGCTCGGCCATCTTCGATCACCGGTTGATGGGCGATCCCAACCCGCTGACCATCCAGGGCAACCGGTGCAGCCTCGACTTCGCTCGGGGGAGTTCGGCCTATCCCAGCACCCGCGAAGCGCGCCGTGCCCTGGCATTGCTGTTCCATCATCTGGAGTGTTTTGCACGCTCCAAGGGGTTGCCCCGGCGCCCCGATCTCCACCCGCGGCCCGACTTCACCCATCTGGACAAGCTCGCGGGGCGGGTTTACGGGCTGGATTGGGTGGCGTTCCTCGACTCCACGCTGGAGGATCTGGAGGAGCTCCGCGGCCTGGAATCGGTCTTCCGGCGCACCATGAAGGCCACCGTGACGCTGGCGAGGTGCCACGTGCTGTCCGCGGATCTGGCGCCCCTGGCCAGCGTGGTGAGCCTGCGGACCCTGCTGCTGGAGAGCGTCCCGGAGATCCGGGACATCGGCCCGCTGAGTGCGATGACCGGGCTGGTGGGATTGTCCCTCTACGACCTGCCCGTCACCGACCTCACGTCCCTGGCCGGCCTGGAGAACCTGCGCCGCATCAACCTCAACCAGTCCGCCGTCCGCGATCTATCCCCGCTGATGGAGCTCCCCCGGCTCGAGCGCGTGGCGATACACGGCCTCTCCGTGGACGAGGAGCAGGTCGAGGCCCTGCAGTCCCGGGGCGTGGAGGTGGATCGGGAGGCGTGAATAGGCTTCCGGTTCTCGGCTCCCTGGTCGCCCTACCAGCTGGAATACGCTGCCACGACCGGCTTGAGCGGGTACTGGGTGTCGTAGACCGTACCCTGGGCCAGCACCGCTTCCCCCTCCTGGGCCGATTCGGTGGTGTCGATGTCGTCACCGTACAAGAAGACCTCCCCCTCGATGCCCGACAGCACCGGGTGACCGGTGGTCTCCAGGATCACCTCGTAGGAGTCGGCCTGGTCGTTGTCGATGGGGTGGCCGTAGTACTCGGTGCCGTTGTCGATGTAGGTCAGCCGGGTCAGCAGCGCCATGTCGAAGCTGCCGTCGTCGAAGTGGCCCATGTCGTCGCCCTGGAAGATGATCCCGAAGCCCTCCGACGAGAAGTCGTAGAGCCACTCCAGGGTGGCCAGATCGTCCGGAGAGTGGCCGGGGTTGGACAGGATGGCCACGTGGTAGCCCACCAGCGCCGACTGATCGATACCGTTGGCCGGCTCCTCGATGAGCACGGCGTTGTAGCCGGCGGCCACTAGGGTGTCGCGGATGTGCTCGCTGTCCTCGGGGTGCTCTTCGGAGTGGTCGTCGTCGCGGATGATCAGCACGGCCGGGTCGGTGACCCCCTGGGGTGCGGACCACTCCACCGCATTGAGCAGCAGCTGGGACGAGATGGCCGGGTCCATCCAGGCGTCGTTGAGGGTCAGCAGGATCGTCACCACCCGCCCGATGGGGATGCCGGCCAGCGGGTCCTCCGTGTCGTCGTCGTCGCCATACGGGTCGGTGTCGTCGTCCCCCACCGCGTCGTCGTCGTCGTCCGCTGTGGTGTCGTCGTCGTCGTCGTCGTCCGCTGTGGTGTCGTCGTCGCCGTTGGCCAGATCGTAGTCCTGGCACCCGGCAACGGCCCAGAGGCCCACGAATAACAGGGATAGCAGGTTCCTCGTCATAGACTCCTCCAGGTAAGCAGTCTTCGAGCCTATTGCCGGATGCCGGACATGATGAACACTATGGTGACCTCGGGCGGTGGGGCCGAATAAGAAGGGGATAAGAATTGGCGGCCGGCCCGCCATGATGAACGCCATGATGAAGCCGTAGATCTGGGCCCCTGCGCTGTGACAGGGTCCAGGGTACGGAGGAGTCATGAACCATAAATCCTGGGGACGATGGGGGCTGGCCTGGCTGCTCGCCGTGGGCCTGCTCGGCGGCTGTGACCAGACGGAACAGACGCCGGATGACGACGACGCGGCGGACGACGACACGGCCGGCGACGACGACGTGGCCGACGACGACACGGCGGATGACGACGACACGGCGGATGACGACGACGACGTGGCCACGGAGGAGGACGCCGCCGAGGTGGTGGCGGTGGTGCTGCCCGCGGAGATGGGCTGCGGGGACACCTTCGAGGCCTCGGTGGAGATGCGAAACACCGGCTGGGCCACCTGGACCCCCGAGGAGGGCTACAAGCTCGGCACGGTGGATGACGAGGACCCGTTCTACGGGCCGGACACGCGGATCTACCTGCCCGAAGGTGCCAGCGTGGCCACGGGTGAGAGCCACGTGTTCACCTTCGAGCTGAGCGCCCCGGCGGGGGGTGGCGAGTACCTGACGGACTGGCAGATGGTGCGCGAGGGCGTGCACTGGTTTGGCGGCACGGCGTCCCAGGCGGTGACGGTGGACTGCCCGGTGGTGACCTTCACCGATCCGCTCACCGATGGGACCCTGCAGCCAGGATTTGTCGACAAGGTGGCCAACGGCGGGAGCTTCTCGGCCAGCGGCTGGCAGACCACCGGCGGCGGTGACCAGCTGCGGCTGGCGCTGACCAGCCCCATCTACGGCGACGGCACCCTGGAGATCGACATCACCCATTTCGATCCGGTGACCCAGTACTCGAACAACAAGCACCAGATCATCAACATGTACACCACCAGCGACGGCAGCCAGGCGGTGTTCGAGACCGACGAGGCGTGGTGGAACATCCGCACCGGCACCAACTACTCCACCGGCTTCAAGTTCCTCGCCGCCCCCATCGGCGGGGACTCGCGGGAGGAGGTGCGGCTGCTGGAGAGCAACAGCTGGGATCCGGCCGATGTCCACACCTTCAAGGTGGTGTGGGACTCCCTCATCATCGATCTGTACCTGGACGGCACGCTGCTGACGACCCTGGACTACGACGGCCGGGTCCAGCCGCTGCAGTACATCTTCTTGGGCAAGGACAACGTCTATCAGGGCCAGGTGGGCCCCATCTTCTCCAACCTGCGCGTGACCTACGAGCCCTGACTCGCAGCGTGCCGCTGCTAGTCCCCGTAGTGGTCCATCGTGACCTCCACCTCGCCGCCCTGGATCGTCACGATCCAGATATCGCCGTAGCCCACATGGGACAGGTCCTCGGGGCCGTCCTCCCAGCCCAGGCCCGCGAAGAAATCCGGCATGGCGTAGCGATGACTGCAATGGATGACGGTCTCGTGCAGGTGGTTGGCCAGGATGTGGGGCGCGACCTCCGTCTGTGGGTCCAGGTCGGAGATCAGGGCCAGGCCGTGGTCGTCGGCGGTGGGCTGCAGGGTCTCGATGGTGCGGGCAAAGGAGGTGGAGTAGGCGGCGGTCAACGGCTCCAGGTGCATACGCTCCATGAGGGCCAGCGCCCGCTGCTGGCCTTCGGGGGTCAGGCCGGGATCGGGCTCCTCTTCGGTCTTCTCGGCGTGGCGCAGGGTGAACACGACGGTGGGCGGCCCGGTGTCGTCATCGTCGCCGGTGTCGTCGTCGCCGGTGTCGTCGTCGTCCGCGGCATCGTCGTCGTCCGCGGCATCGTCATCGCTGGGCGGCACACCGCCGGTGTCGTCGTCGTCTCCGACGCTGAAGGCCCCCGAGTTGCATCCGCACAGCCACAGCAGGATTCCGAGCAGGGCTGCAATGGAAACGGCGTTGATGCGTATCATGATGGTGATCCCGGGTAGAGATTAGCATGCAACCCCCGGATCCCCGCATAGGAGTGACACCCATGGCCATGATCAAGCGCGTCTTCGGCATCTCCGTGACCTCGACCCCGGCGGACGAGGGCTGCTACACCGCCCAGGGCGGGACCGTCCAGCTGGATCTCTCCCGGGCCCCCGAGCTGTCGGCCGCTGGCGCGGCGCTGCGCCTGGAGTCCCCGGATCTGCCCGACCGGCTGATGGTGTTGCACGGCATCGACGGCGTCTTCCGCGCCTACACCAACCACTGTGCCTGCGCGGGCTGGCGCATCGACCCGGTGCCCGGCGAGCACAAGGTGCGCTGCTGCACGCTGGCCCAGTCCACCTACGACTACGACGGCAAGAAGCTCAGCGGCTCGGCCAAGACGGATCTCACCACGCACGCCGTCGAGGTGGACGGCGACCAGCTGACCATCACGCTGACGCCCGCCTGAGTCGTCTCCAACCCTCCACCACCCCCACCCGTTTTCACATTTTTTTGTAATCCCGACTAACTCGGTAGAATAGTCTTTTGTGAGCATGGGGAGAGCATCCAGATTTCACACGTCGTTCTGATAGTCGACGACGAGCCGCTGAACAGGAAACTCCTGGTCAAGACCTGCAAGATCTGTGGGTACGAGCCATTGGAGGCGGCAGATGGGGTGGCGGCGGTCGAGCTGGCCAGGAGACAACGACCGGCCCTGATCCTGATGGATATCCTGATGCCCGATATGGACGGCCTGCAAGCGACCCGGTTGCTGGGGCAGGATCCGAATACGCGGCATATCCCCGTGTTCGGCCTCTCCGGGCTGGCCATGGAGACGAATCGGAATAATGCGCTGGACGCCGGATGCCGGGAGTTCTTCAACAAGCCGCTGGATGTGGATCGGCTGCGCGAGGCCATGGCGCGGGTGCTGGCCGAGGGCGTCCCCTCCTGAGATGGTCCGGGAGTCCCCCCCGAGTTGCCTGACCGGCACCCTGAAGGCCCGATTCGAGGCTCTACTCCAGCCACGTGTCACCGAACCCGGGCAGGCGCGACGAGAGGGTTTGCTGAGGATCCTGCTGATGGGGCTGGTCCTAGTGAACCTGGGCGTCTTCGTCGTCATCGCGGCGGGCTGGGCGTTCGGCTACATCGCTCTGCGAGACCTGGTCATCATGGGGGGATTCGTCGTCGCGATAGCCGTCCCAGTGGGGCTCGTGCGGGTGGGCGCGATCCGGGCCTCGTGCTGGGTGCTGGTGGTGTTCCTCCTGTGCGTGGCGGTGTCCGAGCTCCTGCGGGCGGCGGTGGATCCCGTCGGGGTCCTCGTACTGGCGCTGGCCACGGCCCTCGCCAGTTTGGTCCTCGGCAAGCGCGCGGCGGTACTGGTCATCGCCATCTCCACGGCCCTGGTACTGGGCTTTGCCCACGCCGTCCACGAGGGGATGGTGATCCCGTGGAACCCCCAGAGGTCCTACCTCGTCACCTGGACGGTCATCGCCGCCGAGCTGGCGTCGCTGGCGCTGCTGGTCTTCCTGGCCGCGAGGGGTCTGCGGGAGGACTTGCGCACCAGCACGAAGTCCAGGGACCACGGCTATGATCTGTTGCTGGCGCTCAGCCGCGCCTCCCAGGCGGTCCAGGCGGCGCGCTCACCAGCGGATGTCTACCGCGTGGTCGGGGACGAGGCGGCGTCGCTGGGGTTCCGCGCCACCGTCTTCGTTCTCGGCGACGAGCCAGACCACATGACCATGCCCCACCTCGCCCTCTCCCGGGAGATGTTGCACAGAATCGAGCGTCTGTTGGGGTACTCGGCGGACGGCTACACCTTCCCTCTGGAGCCGGGTAGCCATTTCGAACGGACGGCCATCGGCGGAAAGGTGATCTTCTTCGAATCCACCCGGGAGCCCATCCTGGAGGCCATGCCGGCCAAGCTGCGTGGGATGGTCGGGGTCGTGCTCCAGCAGGTGGGCATCCGCAAGGCATTTTAATCCCGGTGCGGCCGTTCGGGGAGCCTTTCGGCGCCGTGCTGGTGACGGGCGAGGGCCTGGCTGAGGCCGATCGGCCGGCGGTGCTGACCTTCGTCGATCAGATCGCCACGGCCCTGGCTGGCCTGGAGTCCAGGGCGACGCTGGAGACGGCCACGGAGGCCGCAGAGGCCGCCAACGTCGCCAAGAGCCAGTTCGTGGCCACTATCAGCCACGAGCTACGCACGCCCCTCAACGCGATCCTCGGCTTCTCCAAGCTGCTGCACGACGGGGAGTTCGGGGAGTTCGACGACGAGCAAGACGACGTGCTGGGGGATATCGTCAGCAGCTCCGAACACCTGCGTGACCTCATCGACGACATCCTCGACCTCGCGAAGATCGAGGCGGACCGGATGGTCCTCGAGATCACCCGTGTGGACGTGGACACCGTCCTCGCCAGCAGCCTCAACGTGATCCGCACCGAGGCGGACGCCGAGGGGATCAATCTGGAGTACCTGGCCGGCGACGAGCTCCGGGAGCTGCGCATCGACGCGGACGAACGCAAGTTCAAGCAGATCCTGACCAACCTGCTCTCCAACGCGGCCAAGTTCACCCCTGCCCGCGGGACGATCACGCTGGCGGCCGAGGTGACCGCAGACCAACTCCAGGTCAGCGTGACCGACACCGGCGCGGGTGTGCCGGCCGCCGCCCACGACCGCGTCTTCGACTCGTTCTATCAGGTCGACCAGGGCCACCGCGGCAAGACCCCGGGCACGGGTCTGGGCCTGCCGCTGACCCGGCAGATGGTCGAGCTGCACGGTGGCCGGATCTGGATCGATCAGGCGGGGGAGGTGGGCAGCCGGTTCGTCTTCTCGTTGCCGCTCGAGGGTGTGACGGGCCGTCCCTAGGACTCGGTCCACAGCTGGATCGCCACGTTGTGGATGAAGGGCCCGGCGCTGTACCAGCCCCACTCCTCGCCCGGGGTCTGGGTGTTGGCGGACGTGTCGAGGGACGGGGGCGTGGAGCTGTTGGGCCCCATGATCAGCGTCGAGCACTGGTCCGAGCCGGCGGTGTGGTTGAACACCTCGACCCAGTAGGTGCCGGGCGCCAGGGTGACCCCGTCGCCGAGATGGAGCACCACCCGGTATTCATCGAGGCCGTCCACCGGCGCCGCCGCGGTCATCTCGCGGCTGGATGGCACGCCGCGGAACGCCTCGACGATGAGGCCGGGGACCGGGTAGTCGCCGCCGCTGCCTGGGACGTTTTCGTGGAAGATCACCGACCAGTCGTCCTCGGCCGTAGGGGCGTTGTCCAGCATGTAGTACGTCCAGATGACCGCCGCGGTGATAGGCGGCAGCGCCGGATCCGTCACCTCGAAGTTGTCCGCCAGTGACTGGGACGGCGTGTTCCAGACGTCGCAGTCCAGGTCCGCCCCCCAGTAGCTCCCCTCGCCGGGGGGGAGGGGAGGCTGATCGAGGAACAGGGCCAGGCCCTCGGTGTCGTCGTCATCGGTGCCCGAGTCATCGTCCGCGGTATCGTCGTCCGTGGTGTCGTCGTCCGCCGGCCAACCGCCGCTGGAGTCATCGTCGTCATCCGCGGCCGGTTCCTGGGCACATCCGCTGGCCAGCAAGACGGACATCATCGACAGACAGTGGATCGGCCCTAGTACGGCTGTCTTCATCGTTCACCTCATCGGGTTGGTGACGACGGGTAGCACGGCCCGTGCCAACGCGGCTCCCCCCCACAAGGTCCGCCCTATTCCTTGCGTGCCCGGGTTTTACCGAGTACTCGCAGAGGTTTACTCCGGCGATCATCGCGCCAACTGGAACGTTGCAGAGCGATCACGGGACACCCCGGTTGGCTGTGTCGAGATCGCGGGATCAGACGCTGATTTTTCACAAATTTTCCGCAATTCGGATGGGTCCAGTAAAATGGAGATCATTCCAAAAGGGGGGGGCGACCATTTCTCAGCAGATCTTGATCGTCGATGACGAACCCCTGAACCGGAAAGTTCTTCGGGTGATGTGCCAGCTCGCTGGCTACGAGTCGCTGGAAGCGGAGGATGGGTTTGAGGCGGTCGAAGCGGCAAGAGAGCACCGACCGACCCTGATCCTGATGGACATCCTGATGCCCAGGATGGACGGCCTGCAGGCGACCCGTTTGCTGGTAGAGGATCCGGAAACGAAGCATATCCCGATCTTTGGCCTCTCCGGGCTGGCCATGGAGGAAAACCGGCAACAGGCGCTGGCTGCGGGGTGCCGGGAGTTTTTCCCCAAGCCGCTGGATCTGGATGAGGTGCGGGAGGCCATCGAGCTGGTACTGGCCGGGAGCAAATAGGCCCGAGATGGCCACGGATCCTCCCGATACCGGTCTCCGAACAGCCCTGACCCACAGGTACGCCGATCTACTCCGACCGCGGTCCAGCGATCCCGAGCATGCCCGCCGCGAAGGCCTGCTTCGCATCATGCTGCTGGGGCTGGTGCTGGCCAACCTCTGCATATTCTTCGGCGTGCTGGCGGGCTGGGGGCTGGGCCATATTGCCCTCAGAGACTTGGTCCTCGTGGGGGTGTTCGTCGTCTCGGTGTTCGCCCCGGTGGGGCTCGTGCGGTTGGGAGCGATCCGCGCGGCGTGCTGGACGCTGGTGATGTTCCTGCAGTTCGGGGCGGTATCCCAGTTCTTGCGCGGGTCGGTGGAGCCCATCGGGATCCTGGTGCTGGCGTTGTCCGCGGCGCTGGCCGCCTTGGTGTTGGGCATGCGCCCCGCCATCGGGGTGGCCCTACTCTCGATGCTCCTCGTGCTGGGCTTCTCCCATGCGTTCCACGTGGGGTGGTTGACGCCCTGGCTCGAACAGCCGCACCTGCTGATTTACTGGACGGTCATCGTCACGGAGCTGGTGGCGCTGGCGCAGATGGTGTTCCTGGCCACACGAGGACTGCGGGAGGACCTGCACAGCAGTACCCAATCCAGGGACCATGGTTTCGACCTGCTGCTGTCCCTCAGCAGGGCCTCCCAGGCGGTCCAGGCTGCACGCACGCCGGCGGACGTCTATCGGATCGTCGGGGATGAGGCGGCGTCGCTGGGATTCCGCGCCACCGCATTCGTCCTCACGGACGATCGCTCCCAGCTGTCCATGCCCCATATCGCCGTCGCTCCAGCCGTGAAGCAGAAGATCCAGGCGTTGACCGGGTTGCGCCCGGAGGGGCACACCTTTGCGCTGGATCCAGGGGGCCATTTCGAGAAGGCTGCCCTCGGGGGAGAGGTCGAATTCTTCGAACACACGTCCGACGTACTGAGCGAGGTCTTGCCCAGTAACCTCCGCCGGCTGACCGGTGCCATCGTCGCCCTCGTGGGCGATCGGAGCGCATTTTTGGTGCCGCTCCAGCCGTTCGGGGAGCCGTTCGGTACCTTGATGGTCACGGGCGTGGGGATCGGGGAGTCGGACCGGCCAGCGGTGTTGGTCTTCGCGGATCAGATCGGCGTCGCCCTGTCACGCCTGCGGTCCAGGGAGGCACTGGTACGGGCCACCGGGCTGGCGGAGGACGCAAACAGGGCCAAGAGCCGGTTCCTCGCCAGCATCAGTCATGAGCTGCGCACGCCGCTCAACGCGGTCCTCGGCTTCTCCAAGCTGCTCGGTGAGGGTGCGTTCGGGGAGATCAACACGGGACAGGGAGAGGTCCTGGGAGATATCCAAGGTAGCTCGGAGCACCTGCGCGATCTCATCGACGACATCCTGGACATCGCCAAGATCGAGGAAGGCCGGATGGAACTCCATGTCAGCATCGTGGAGGTGGATTCCATCCTGGCGGCCAGCCTCAATGTGATCCGCCCGGAGGCCGACGCCGAGGGGATCAATCTGGAGTACCTGGCCGGCACCGAGATCCGGGAGCTGCGTATCCCCGCGGACGAACGCAAGCTCAAGCAGATCCTGTACAACCTGCTCTCCAACGCGGCCAAGTTCACCCCCGGGGGAGGGACGATCACGCTGGGGGCCAAGGTGGAGGGCGACGTCCTCGAGGTCACCGTGACCGACACCGGTGCCGGTGTCCCGACCCTGGAGCACGACCGGGTCTTCGACACCTACTACCAGATCGACCGGAGCCCCCAGGACAGGACCCCGGGGACCGGGCTGGGATTGCCGTTGACCCGGCAGATGGTCGAGGCACACGGCGGCCGGATCGCGCTGGAGCGTGCCCCGGGAGGGGGCGGCTGCGAGTTCACGTTCACGTTGCCGCTGGTGGAGCGATGAGGGTAATGGGCCATCCCCGCCTCGGGTTGAAGCTCAAGCACCGGCAGAGCATGGCGCGGAGCGTATTGCTGGGGCTGTTCGCCATCAACTCGATCCTCATAATCACCGTCTGCGTCGGCTGGGCGAGCGGCCACGCTCCCGTCAGTTCCGTCCTCGTCACCAGTACCGCTCTGGTGTTGCTGTTCATTCCGGCCTGGCTTGTCCGGCGGGGATCGATCCGCCTGGCCAGCTGGCTGCTGTCGTTGTTGCTGATGTGTGCGGCGGTCGCCACGTTCTGCCAGCGGGGAGTGGAGGGCACGGGAATCCTGGCGATGGCGCTGGCTGCGGCACTCGCTGGCCTGCTGTTGGGTAAGCGCGAGGCGATGCTGATGTGTCTTTTGGGTGGCCTGGCCGCGGTGGGATGCTACCACGCATTCAGCTTCGAGCTGGTGGTCCCCAGCGCGGAGTCGGACTACCTGATCGATGGATTGTTCATTGGCATCGAGCTGATCGCGCTGGCGGCCCTGGTCTGGCTGCCCACGAGGCGGTTGCAGGAGGAGCTTCACTCGAGCAGGGCTTCCGGAGATCGCGGGTACGACCTGTTGTTGGCCCTCAGCAGGGCCTCCCAGGCGGTCCAGGGCGCTCAGACACCCAAGGATGTCTACCGGCTCGTTGCCGAGGAGGTGGTACCCCTGGATATCCATGCCGTGACCTTCATCCTCGACGGCGACCGTCAACGGATGGAGATGCCCTACCTCCATATCGATCCCTCGGTCAGGCAAAAAGCCGAGCGATTGACCGGCCTCCAGGCGGACGGGTACAGCTTCCGGTTGAAGCCGGATGGCATCCTGGAGCGGGCGGCCATCCACGGAGAGATCATCTATCGCGAGTCCATCCGGGAGATCATCGCCGAGGTCATCCCGGAGACGCTCCGAGGGGTGGCGGGCATGCTGGAGAAGCTCGTGGGTGTCCGGACCGGATTCGTGGTACCGCTCCGGCCCGCCAGGGAACCGTTCGGCGTGCTGATCGTGACCGGGTCCCGGGTCGTGGAATCGGACCGGCCGGCGATACGGACCTTTGCCGACCAGATCTGCACCGCCCTGCAGACCATTCACTCCAGAGATGCCCTGGAACAGGCCCGCGAGGAGGCGGACGCCGGCAACGTCGCCAAGAGCCGGTTCCTCGCCGGCATGAGCCACGAGCTGCGCACGCCGCTCAACGCCATCCTCGGCTTCTCCAAGATGCTCGATGACGGGGCGCTGGGGGAGATCAACGGGGACCAAAAAGAGATCCTGGGGGATATCCTGGGCAGCTCCGAACACCTGCGGGACCTCATCGACGACATCCTCGACCTGGCCAAGATCGAAGCGGGCAAGATGGTCCTGGAGGTGGCCCAGGTAGAGGTGGATGCGATCCTGGCGCGGTGCCTCGGCACGATCCGCGGGCCGGCCGACGCCGAGGGCATCGATTTGGAGTATCGGGCCGGCGACGGGATCGAGGGATTGAGTCTCCCCGCGGACGCACACATGCTCCAGCAGATCCTGACCAAGCTGCTCTCTAATGCGGCCAAGTTCACCCCGGCTGGTGGGACGATCACGCTGGCCGCTGAACGGGCGGACGACGCCCTCCAGATCAGCGTGTCCGATACCGGTGCGGGCGTCCCGGTCACCGCCCTCGACCGGGTCTTCGACCCCTTCTACCAGGTCGACCGGGGCCGGCAGGGCAAGACCCCCGGGACCGGCCTGGGCTTGCCGCTGGCCAAGCAGATGGTCGAACTGCACGGCGGTCGGATCTGGATCGAGCGGTTGGACGAGGGGGGCAGCCGGTGCACCTTCTCGCTGCCACTCGGTGGTGTTGCGCCACCGAACGCTTGACACCGGGTGAGGCCAGTCAGCGATAGTGTCTGCAGGAACATGACCGCCGAGAAGACCTACCATCGCATCTACCGCCTGGTGCGCCAGATCCCACCGGGGCAGGTGGCCAGCTACGGGCAGATCGCCGCCTTGGATGGGGGCTGCACGCCGCGCCAGGTGGGGTACTCGATGGCCGCGCTGCCGCCGGGGACGGACGTGCCGTGGCAGCGGGTCGTCAACCGGCTGGGGGAGGTCAGCCCGCGTAATGATCCCCACGGCCAGAATCTGCAGCGCCAGCTGCTGGAGGCCGAAGGGGTGGCCTTCGACGGCCGGGATCGCATCGACATGGGGCGCTTCCGCTGGCCCGGGCCGGATCTGGCCGAGGGGCCATGAGCCGGGCGCAACGCTGGGGATGGCTGCCGGTGCTGCTGGCCACCCTCCCCGCCGCCCACGCCAGGCCTCCCGTGGATCCGGCCGTCGCCGGCTGCGCCGAGCAGATCCCCGACTCGCCGGGGTTGGAGCCCCTCGGCTGCCCCTATCCCTTCACCGCCGAGGTGGTCGTCTGGCTCACCGACGCCAGCTGCCGCGACACGATGGACTACGACGGGCTAGAGCTGCCCCGGCGATGCGACGAGGCGAAGATCGGGGCGGCCCGTCAGGCGGTCATCGATGCGCTGGGAGCCGATGTCCCGATCCTCGCCGGCTCGTCCCAGGGCCTGCCGACGGTGCGGGTGGTGGGCAGTCCCCCCGTCTTCGAGGCCCTCGAGGGCCTGGACCAGGTGGTGTACTTCTACTCGGACGAGCCCCGCCAGATGGGGCTGCGGGACGGGGCCGGCGGTGCGACCCGGGGTGCGTCCCGCGGCCACACCCTCGATGACGCCCTCGGCGAGCCGGCCCCTCCGCCGCCGGTCCACATCGACTGGTCCTGGGCGCGGGGGGAGGGCTACCGGGGTACACACCGCCGTGAGCAGCTAGACGCGCTGTACAACGGCGCCGACATCCTCGAGTGCCGTCAGCGGCACCTGCGCCTTGCCCTGCTGGAGCAATGCCCGGAGCAGGTCACCCAGGTGCTGCCGCTGATGGCGGGATACCGCTACCAGCCGCTGACGCTGAAGATGTGCGACCGGGCGGTGCATCTGGTCTACGCGCGGGAGGAGCCCGTGGAGTCCGCCGAGCGGGGCCGGGATCTCATCACCGCCGAGCTGACACGGCTCCACGCCCGCCACGAGCTCAAGCATTGCCTGGGCCACACCGGCGTGCCCGACGACCTGCTGTGGCTGGAGTGCCGGGCGCTCCAGGGCAGCCACATCAACCACGGCTACTGTGTGTCGATGCAGCAGCAGTTGGCCCGCATCGCCACGCCCCACGACCTGCCGGCAGAGGGGCAGCTGGTCCGCAACGCTTTCTACCGCTACGACGGGAACACCGAGCCGTTGCTGGCGCTGCTGACGGCCAACCCCACCGCCAATCACAAGGTGGCCATCCACACGGCCAACGGGCGGCGGCTGGCCTGCTACAGCGGGACCTGCGTGGATTACTCGGACACGGACCCAAGGCCCTCGGATCTGGGCCCCTTGCCGGCGCTGGCCGAGCCGGGCGCCGGCGGCGATCCCGACGCCCAACGGCACTGGTCCGAAAACCAGACCGACCCAGCCCGCTGCACCGATCCGGGCATCCACACCGAGTCCTGCCTGATGTCCCTGGCCCTGCACCTCCGGGATCCGGCGCTGTGCGATGGCCTACCGCAAGAGGTGAGCCGGGAGGGCTGCACCACCCGCGTGGCCGTCCAGGTGGGGGACCCGGCCATCTGCGAGCGCATCACCCGCCTCTACCCGGACGGCCGCAAACGCAACGACCATTGCTACGCCGATGTTGCGCGCTACCACCGGGATCCGGGGATTTGCGAGCGGGTGCAGTCGGCCCGGCTACGGAAGAGTTGTGTGAGGCAGTCTTCGCCTTGATTCGGTCCCCCGGCCTTTCCATTCCGGGATTCGTTCTTAGTCTTGGCTCGTACAGTTAGACAAAAATACCCACGAAGGAACGATCATGAGCGACTCCTACACCGTCTTGGTCACCGGAGCGACGGGCAAGCAAGGCGGAGCCACCGCCCGCGCGCTGCTGAAGACCGGCCGCCGGGTCCGCGCCCTGACCCGCAACCCCGACTCCCCCGCTGCAGCCGAGCTCGCCGAGATGGGTGCCACGGTGCTCGCGGGCGATTTTGGCGACCCCGCATCCCTTCAGGCGGCCCTGGACGGCGCCGACGGGATGTTCGTCATGACGACGCCCTTTGAAGGGGGAGCCGAGGCGGAGATCTCCCAGGGCAAGGCGCTGGCGGACGCGGCCAAGGCGGCGGGCATCGGGCACCTGGTCTACACGTCGGTGGCCGGCGCGGACAAGGACACGGGCGTCCCCCACTTCGACAGCAAGTACGCCGTGGAGCAGTACCTCGACGAGATCGACGTCCCCCACACGATCTTGGCGCCGGTGTACTTCATGGAGAACATCTACTTCCCCGACACCCTGGGGGGCATCCGCCAGGGGGTCTACGCGACGCCGCTGCCGGCGGACCGCAAGCTCCAGCAGGTGGCCGTCACCGACATCGGCGCCTTCGCGGCGCTGGCCTTCCACTACCGGGAGCGTTTCCTGCACCGGCGTATCGAGCTGGCCGGCGGGGAGCTGACAGGCCAGCACGTGGCCATGGCCCTGTCCGTGGTCACCGGGGAGGAGGTGCGCTACGAACAGATCCCCATGGAGACGATCCGCGCGGCCAGCGAGGACATGGCGTTGATGTACGAGTGGTTCATCTCCAAGGGCTACGACGTGGACGTCATGCACCTGCGCTCCAAGTACAGCATGCTGCACTGGCACGGCTACGCGGACTGGCTGGCGGAGCAGGATCTGTCGGTGTTCGGCGGTTAGCTGCGGTCCCCATTCGCCCCCCTCTTTTACTGATTTGATCCTTTATCCACATTTTCCTTTTTGTGTGGAAATTCAGGGTTTTATGTGTTGGTTGCAATAAACCTTGATGCGGACTGCCCTTTTGGTATTCTCCAGCCGGCACAAAGAATTCCTGCATGAAGCATACAAACCCCCCGGCACGATCATGAAAAAGGATCTGCTTCGTTGTCCCGCTCCCCTCTTCGGCCTGCTCCTGGGCGTGCTGCTGTGTGGTTGCCCTCAGCCTGAAGACGACGACTCCGCGGACGACGACGACTCCGCCCCGGCGGACGACGACGACGCCGCCCCCGCCGACGACGACGACGCCGCGGACG
>CAZDDH010000050.1:0-44142 GCA_964504165.1 uncultured Rickettsiales bacterium
GCAGGATGGCCGGTGGGGAGGTGCGATTGGGGACCGTCGCGATGTACATGCCGACCTGATATCGCAAGACGATCCCATGGTCAAGCATGTCACGACGTTTTTACATGCTTACACTAAGGCGCCTCGTTCCTGACATTTCCTTGTAACGACGGGCGTTCGCAACACTACAGGGGGCCAAAGATCCGTCGGGGAAGATCTCCACGGGATTGTCCCCCACGTCGTCGTGGGATGTGGTCAGCCCGTAGATCCCCTGGTCGATGGCGACCCATTCAGCGAGGGTTTCGTCCGACGGGATGGTGTCATCCGCAACCGTATCATCGTCATCGCCGGGCAGATCCTGCTCCGTGGTTTCGCAGGCAACGAGCGCGGAGAGGCAAAACAGCACGGACATCCGGACGGCTGTTCGGATGGCGAGGCCAGCCAACGTATTCTTCATGATTCCCTCCTCCATGGTGGTGCGATTCGAGATACCGACGGCGTTTTGCAATATCGGGGCCGTTGGTGGGGGCAGCTCCTCGCGCGGGACGGAGCGAGCCCGATCACCGATGGCGTTGCGTGCAGGTGTCGTAGTAGGTCGCCGCTTTGCGTCGCCTGATTACCGATCATTTCAACACTATATAAATCGGGTAGTCCCCGGCCCCAGTCTACGTGCCAGCAGTCATCAACGGATAGGATGCCGCCATTGTCAGCAATCAATATCTGTATATTAAACCCGGTACAGTACGGCCTGAGGGAAAAGGCGACCGTTCTGCGCGCCGGGCCGCTACTGGGGTGGTTCCCCCGACCAGGCACAGATCATGAAATGCCCGCCGCCCTCGCCGCCACCGGCGAAGATCACGTGGGAAGGACCCCCTGGGGCGTAGGTGGCGAGCCATTCGGCTGCGTCGTTCTCGCCAATGGCGCCGAAGCGTTCGCAGCGCCAGGGGCCCGAGACGGTACCCCCGCTGATCCTGGCCTCGGCCTCGCCGATCATCGACGATCCAACGGCGATGCCAGCCAGGATGAACAGTGCGATGGCTATAATTCCGATTCGATTTCGCATGGTTGTTTGCTCCTTTTTGTTGTGAAGATACAGGGCGGATTACACGATCCGGCTTCTTGGTTGTTATTCGGTCACTGACTCCTACCCGCGTTGGCTCGGCCGTTTCATGGCTCCCCTCTACGTGTGGACAGCATTCTACATCTGGGAACGGATGATGAGCGCCAGATACCGCTCACCGATGGCAATGCGTGCAGGCGTCGCGGTCGGTCGCTGCCGTGTCCCCGTCCCAGTGGTCCTGCGGAGGGGATGGGGCATCCTCGTCGCCTCCGAAGTGGCACTCGATGCACTCCTCGTCGACGGCGTCGCGGTGGTCTTGGTTGTCGGGACGGGTCGGGCAGCCGGCCAGCAACAGGGTGAGCCCCAGCACCACGACGATCCCCGCTCCGACCCGGATCCACGGCATGGGATTCCTAATGCGTCGCCGTCCCCAGCGGCACGAAGCTGCGGGCCTTGCCGAGCGCTTCGGTCCAGGCCGGGTTGTTGGGTTCGGAGGTCAGCCCTTGCTCCAGGTAGGGGATGGCCTGGTCCGGCCTCCCGGACCGCTCCAGGCACAGGCCCAGATCGCCGGCCTGCCGGGCGGACACCATCACCAGCGAGTGGGCCTGCCACATGGTCTGGACGCCGCGCTCCGGGTCGCCTGCGAGGCAGATGGCGCGCCCCAGCTTGAACAGCACCTCGGCGTCTTCCAGCAAATCCAGCGAGGCGCGGTAGGCCTCGATGGCCCCGTCGTAGTCCTCGCGCATCTCCAGGCACAGGCCGTGGTTGGCCAGGAAGGTGGGCTCGTCGGGGCGCAGATCGAGGGCTTCCTTGAAGGAAGCGCAGGCCCCTTCGTAGTTGCCCGCGCGCATCTGCCGTACGGCCTGATCGTGCATGGCGGTGGCCTTGTTGACCCGCGTGATGCTCACCGCGCCGAGGGCCAGCATGCCCACGGAGAAGGCCACCAGAGCGAGCCCGATAAGCATCTTGCCGCGCTTCACCTTGCCTCTCCTCCCTCGTCGCCCCGACAGGGGGCCTCATCCTAGCAGCTACCGGAACAACCTGCGCTGGAGCTTGCCCGAGTAGGCGAGCTCGACCCCGATGACCGTGCTCAACCCCGGCTCCGAGGTGGAGTCCACCTTGCCGCGGTAGACCAGCAGGTCCGCATAGGTCTTGAACGCCAGATTGCGCGTCAGGTTGACTCCCAGCTCGCTGCGGTAGTTGAGGGTGATCAGCAGGTCCTCGTCCGTGTCGTCGTCCGTGGGGAACCAGCCGTACAGCTTGAGGGCGTTGGCCCACTTGACCGGGCTCTTGTTGAGCTCTTGCTCGATCTCCAGGGCCATGCCCGACTCCAGCGCGCCCTCGGTGGCACTGAAGTCGTACTCCAGGAAGCTGCCGGCGGTGATCTTCTTGACCGTGGGGATGACGTTGCTGGCCTTGACCCCGACGAGCCCGCGCAGGTCCTTCTGGCGCGGTTGCTTGCCGATGACGGCCCCCTCGTCGTCGGTCTCGTCTGCCCGCAGGAACTCGCTGTCGAAGGCCCCTTGCAGATAGGGATAGATGGGCACGGAGCGCACGCTGAGCCCCTTGAGCCCGGACTCCAGGGCAAACTGCAGGTCGTCCTCCAGCTCGGTGGGATCGTCGTCCCCGATCTTGTTGAGCGAGAGGACCGCCTCGGCGGAGGTGGCCAGCTCCATGTCGCGGGTGTCCACCCCCACGCCGCCCTTGGCCCGCAGGCCGAAGACCAAGCTCTCGGCGGTGGTGACCCGGCTCTCGCGCACGTTGGCGTAGGCGTCCTGGTTCCCCTCGACGAGGTAGCGCGTCAGCGTCAGCCCCAGGGTCTCGGCGTTGGCGTAGAACAGCGGCCACACCTGCTCGCCCCGGTCCTGCAAGAGTTCGGAGAGTTCCTCGCGGTAGACCTGCCCGAATTCCGGGTCCATCGCCCGGAATTCGTCGAGGCAGTAGCGGGCCTGGGAGCGCAGCGTCAGCGCCTCACCCCGTGAGCCGGGGCGGATGCGGCTCTCCCCGACCACGAAGGTGGTGCGCGGCTTGATGCCCGAGAGCACCAGCGGGACCTTGTCCAGCTGGGTCAGACGGTCGGTGGTCAGGACGCGGTAGACCATGGTGCTGCTGATGGCCCGCCCGCCGATCTTGCCGTGCGCGGCGTCGATCCCGGCGACCCACGGGGCGCCAGTGCGCTGGTCGGCGTTGGCGTCCCCCCGCGATGCCGCCCAGGGAGCGGACTGGCTGTCGGTGTTGCGGGCGTCGCCGGTGACTCGCAGCAGCTCCTTGAGTTGCGTGCCGGTGATCTCGTAGAGGCGGAGCGTATCGGGGACCGCCAGGTAGGCCGACGCGTACAGCTCCCGCGTGGGCCCGCTGAGGGTGAAGGGCCATGGCAGGGCCGGCAGGATGACCACGTCCGCGGCGCTGCGGCGCAGCAGCATGTTGGCCGTCAGGTTGGCGAATAGCTCGCGGGTCATCTGCATCTGGAGCCGGTCCACGGCCAGGGTCCCGCTGGCCAGCTCGGTCTCCAGCTGGGGGCGATAGGGCTGCCCGTCTAGCAGGAACTGCAGGCGGTTGATGTCCTCCTCCACCAGATCCCGCAGGCTGGGGATGAGGATCTGCTCCCCCTCCAGGTACACCTGCTGGCGGATGGCCATCACCGGCTTCAGCGCCTCTTCGTCCGCGACCTTGAGCTGGGAGATGGGATGGGTGCGGTAGCTGAGCTGGACGAGCTTCCCCTCACGGGTCTTGCCGAGGATCTCGCCCACTTCGGCGCCGCTGGAGTGGACCACCAGCGCGGGCCGCCGATCGTTGGCGTTGCGGTGGGACCGCTCCGGGTCCATCTGGATCTCCTGGCTCTCGGCCTGTGTCGAGCGGGCACAGAAATCTCCGATGACCACGTCCATCTCGGTGAGCTCGGGCGTCAGGCTACCCAGCGAAGAACTCTCGAAGCCGGCCAGCAGCACGACCAGATCGGGCTGACGTTCGGTGCGTGCGCGCAAGGCGCGGAGGGCGCGGGTGGCGGCCGGGCCCGGATCCGAGATGGTGAGGGTCGCCCGGGTCTTCTCGTCCAGCTGGTCGTAGGCACCCGGATCGGTCAGCCCGACGAAGGCCACGGCCACGGGCCCCAGTTCGACGAGCTGGGCCCCGGCGAACGGGCTGTTGCCCTTGGCGTCGAGGAGATTGGCCGACAGCACGGTGACCCCGGCACCGCCCGCCTCCTCCACGAGCATGTCGATCCCCCCCAGCAGTTCGGCGCGCCCGGGGGCGATGAAGCGCAGCCCGCTATCGCCGTAGGCGGCCCAGCTGAGCGGGCGGTCCAGGCTGTACGACTCCCCCTCCTGGAAGGACCGCCCCTCCACGGCTTCGCCAGCGGATACGTAGATGGTGGGCACGTCCCCCCGGGCCGAGATGTGGTCGATGGTCGCCTTGCGCCGCGTCCCCTCGCCGAGCATGCGGGAGAGGGCGTAGAGCGTGCGCGGCCCCGGCTCCCCCTCGATGCGGACCGTCTCGTGGATCCGCACCTCCCAGGCAGCGGGATCGGCGGCCAGCTCCTCTTCGGCCAGCGTTCCGGGCCCCTGGGCGACCCAGGCCTCCGCACCCACCGCGTTGCGGTAGCGGGTCAGCACGCCCTGCAGGCGGATGGCGTCGCCGTACCCGGCCTGCTCCTTCATCGACCGCTCGAGGAAGTCCAGCACGGACAGATCCGGGTCGTGCGCGCCCTGGAGCAGCACCGCGCGGTCGGTGCGGATCAGCGGGGCCGGCTGCACCTGCTCGACGACCTCGAAGCCGCCGGGCTCCAGGAAGGAGACCGCGCCGGACAGCAGCCCGTCGTCGGTCCACACATAGCGGCCGCGCCGGTACAGGGCGCCCATGCTGGATTGGGCATCTGTGATGCGCCCCCCCTCCGCCTCCAGGAAGCTGAACAGCAGATCGCCGAATCCCATCCGCATCCATCCGCTGCTGATGCCGTCGGTGCGGCCATCGAAGAGGATGCGGAAGGCGGGTTCGGCCGACGGAGCCTGGGGCCGGTCCAAGGGGATCGGTTCAAGGGGCGGCAATCCACTTGTTCGGGTCGACTTTGGAGCCTCGGCACCGTTGCCGTGGGCGGGTAGCCCACACAACGCGACGACCAGGGCGAAGAGCGCCCCAAGCTGGCGGGGCCGCGGAGGCATCAGGGATCTCCAGCAATCCGTTCGAGCAACGCCCGCTCGTATGCCTCCAGCGTGTCGAAATAGGGGAACGCCCCCTTATCCAGCAGCTCGTCTTTGAGGTACTGGACGTCCGGGAACTTGGGTTCGAGCATCTTGATCAGGGCGAAGAAGTTGGCGTTGTCGTCCATCCCCGCGGACGGCAGCAGCATGCCGTAGGGCAGGTGATCCGGGCGCAGGCGAACCGTCTCGACGAGCATCTTGAACGGGGTATGGTGGATGGCGTGGACCAGGTCGCAAACCAGTGAATCCCGCCGATCAGGGGCCCGCTCGTCGCGGGCGATGGTGGCGACACCGAGCCAGGAGACTCGCTCCAGGGGCACCTTGAACGGGGCACCAAAAGCGTTCTCGAAGTTGAGCCGCTTGGGCTCGATGAGAGTCAACACGCTCTGGCGGGACTGGAGGATGTACGCCTTGTCCAGATCGGGGGCGACGATCTCCATCGATCGGGAACCGGGCGGACCCTCTTCCATGGTGGTGCACGACTCGTCCGGCAGCGCGTCCTCGGCATAGAACTCACCGGAAGTCGTGGGGTCCCGTCGTCCAGGTGGCGTCCACGGGGAGGTGTCGTCCAGGGAGGTGGGATCGACGGACTCCGGATCGCGGCTGGGGAGATCGGCGGCGATGGGGGCCATCTCGCCGGTGGGGATCGTCAGCTCGCCGTCGTCCTCCTTGGTCGTGGGCAGGTCCTTGACCGTGGGATCGTCGGTGAACAAGGGGGCGCCGATGAGGGTGATCTTGGCGCGATTGTTCCCGTCGTCGTCCGGGTTCTCTCCGTCGCCCCCGGTCGCTCCGTCATCCGCCGGCTTCACATCCTTCGGCGGCTCAGGGGGGGCGACCGGCTCCGGAGCAGCTTCCGGCTCCGGAGCAACTTCCGGCTCCGGGGCGGCTTCCAGCGGCTCCGGGGCGGCTACGGGCGGCTCCGTCCGCGGAACCCCCGTCGAGGACATCATCGGATCTTCCTGGAATTCCGGCGGAATGAACGGCTCGATGGCCTCGGCCATGGGTTCGGTCATCTTGGGCTGGGAAGGATCGCTCGACTGCTCGACGGGAGAGGGCGCGGGCGGAGCCAGCGCGCCGGGGGGCAGATCGTGGCTCAGCGGCGCGGCCTGGGCCTTACGCGGCTGGACGGGAGTCTTGACCCAGTCCTCGATGTTCCGGGCCAGTTCGTCGTCCTTGACCAGGCCCTCGGCCTGCTTTTCCAGCTCCTCGTGTTTGGATTCGTGGGGGGACGGCATCTGGTGCAGGGACGCGCGCAGCTCCTCGATACGCCGCATGTAGTACGAATCACCCGGGTCCTTGGTGAGGGATTCGGCCTCGGCCAGCAGCTCTACGGCCCGCTCCCGCCCCTCCGGCTGATCCACCAGCAGGCCGGTGGCTGCCAGCAGGGCCTTCACCCGGTTGTGGTGGGCGGGATAGGAATCCAGGTACCGCTCGTAGGTGTACAGCGCGTAATGGTCCATGCGCCCCACCAGGAACTGATCCGCCAGCGCCAGTGTCTCGTCCGGCGGCATCTCGGCGTCGCCGGTGACCTGGCCCATCTCCTGATAGCGCCGGACCGCGGCGGCGGCCCGCCCGTCCTTGAGCAGCCGGCAGATCAGCTCGCGGAACATCTCCGAGCTCTCGTCGCGATTACCGGCGTTGTTGATGGCAGTGGCCAGCTCCACCTTCAGGTCGTCGTCATCGGGATCCTGTTCCACGAGCTTGCGGAACAGGCGCACTGCCGTGCGTTGTTCCCCGCGCTCGGCGGCCGAGCGAGCCTGGGAGATCAGCGGCCGTTTCTCCTCGGCACGATCGTCCTCGACGACCCCGTGTGCGGGCCGCGTACGCGCCAGGAGCAGGCCACCGAGGAGGCCCACCGGCAGGCCGCCCAGCTGGGCGATGTGGGCCAGATCCAGTTCGCCGGCCACCAGCCAGCCCAACACCAGCAACAGGAGCCACAGCGTCAGCACCAGCCAGGTGGGCGTGTGCAGGAAGTGCTTGCGGAACTTGGGCAGCCACAAGAACGACCACAGCCGGTACCGGCGGGAGCCGAACAGCACCAGGTAGGTGCCGGCGAGCCCGGCGATGGCGCCGCTGGCGCCCAGCAACGGCATACTCGGGTGCTGGGTGTGCAGCAACAGCTGGAGCCCGCCGGCCGCCACACCGCTGAGCAGGTAGATCGTCAGCGTGAGCCAGCGGTTGTAGAGGTTTTCGATGGCCGACATCAACAGCCACAGCATCAGCAGGCTGATGAGCAACGCCGGCACGCCGCTGTGCACCAGCATCATGGCGAACAGCCCGTGGGCCTTGAAGGGCTTGCGGGTGAGGCCCATGGCCACCCAGGGCTCGGCCTCCCAAGCCTCTCGGGCATCACTGGTGAGCCGGTCCAGATGGAGCTGTTGCGCCACCGGGATGGGATCGCTGGACCCGGCCGGGGCGGTGACGGCCTTGGGCTGGCTGCTCCCGCCGCCCACCTCCGTGGCTGCGGCGCGGTCCATACAGGTGGGCTCGCCCACATCGTGGCACAGCCTCGTCAGCAAGCTGGTGTCCACCGCTGGGCTGCGCGCAGCGTAGTGCACGGCGTTGTCCAGCGCCTTGTCGAACCCCTCGACCTTGGATTGCTGGGCATTGTAGGAAAGGACGAACGTCCCGGCGCAGGCTAACATCACACAGAATGTGACCCACGGGACGCGCATCCGAGCGCGTCGTTCGATCTCGTAGGGGACCAGGAAGAAGAACAGTGCCATCAGTCGCTATCCAACCCAGGAACCCTTACCATGCTTTGCTACTTCTACGCGATGATCTTGGAAATCATGGGGGAATCAATGAGCTATTTGCGCTCGTCTGATAGCATGGCAGGGTTCCTCGGGGACAGACACTGACGGAACCAACAGCATGCCTTCGCTTCTGGCTACCCATGGATACCATTTTGGGATCCGCTTTGAATTGCTCGACCTGACGACCATTGGTCGCTCGTCCGGTTGTTCTATCCAGCTCCTCGACGAGAAGGTCAGCCGGCTGCATTCCACGATCTACGCGGAAGGCACGGGGTACGCCGTGCGGGACGAGGGTAGCTCCAACGGCACCGGCCTGGACGGTGAGCTGCTGCTGGAGCCGGGCGAGCTGAAGCCGGGAGCCGAGATCGCCATCGGCAACAACCTGCTGCTGTTCGAACCCACGATGGATATCTTCCTGGACCGCAGCGGCGCTGGCGCCATCATCCTGGCTGCCGCCGGCGAGAGTGAGCAGATCAGCGAAGTCGGCGTCAGCGGGCTCAGCTCCAGCGACGGGCTACCGTTCCAGCCGGCTGGCTTGATGGCCGCCGTGGCCCGGGTGCTGGCCTCCAACCGCAACACGGGATTCGCCTGGCTGATCCTCGAGGCGCTGGTCCGTGGCGTGGGGGCCGAGCGGGCCGCCATGCTCCAGACGCGCGGGACGTCGGGCGACATGAAGGCGCTGCTGACCTATCCGGCCCAGAGCCGCCTGACGATTCCTCGACCGCTGCTGCAGAGGGTCCTGGAGCAGGGCAAGGGGCTGCGCATGGAGGACGCCATCGCCGACCTCAAGGTCCGCGGCGGCCGCACCAAGATCGAGACCCGGCTGGGCTCGGCCCTGTGCCTGCCGGTGATCCGCCGGGGCAAGCTCGAGGCGGTGCTGTACCTGGATACCCAGGTGCGGGGCGCGTTCCGATCCATGCCCCTGTCCGTGGTCGAGGACCTGGCGATCCTGTGCTACCCGATCATCCTACGGGGCCTGAAGATCCCGCTGGGGGAGGACGGCCTGGCGCCGCCGCCGGAGCCGATCGTCGCGGAGAGCCCCTCCATGCAGCGGGTCATGCAGTCCATCGACCAGTTTGCTGGGAACGAAGCGCCGGTGCTGCTACAGGGGGAGATCGGGACCGGGCGGGAGAAGATGGCCCAGCGGCTGCACGAGCGCTCGGCTCGTCGCCACGGGCCCTTCACGGTTGTCCCCTGTGACGAACTCACCGAGGAACAGCTGGAGACCGAGCTGTTCGGTTACGAGAAGGGCGCGGTCCCCGGTGCGGAGGCACGCCGGAAGGGCAAGGTGGAGCAAGCGGACTGTGGCACGGTGCTGTTGCGGGAGATCGGTGATCTACCGCCGGCCCTGCAGATCAAGGTCGTGCGCATGATGCAGGAGGGCCGCGTCTATCGGCAGGGGGCGGTGCGTCCCGTGTCCAGCGATGTCCGCGTGATGGCCACCAGCCGGCGGGACCTGACGCGCATGGTGCGCCACGACGAGTTGCGCGAGGACCTGTTCCGCGTGTTCTCCCGTCAGCGTATCGACGTGCCGCCGCTGCGGGAACGCAAGGCCGACCTGGTGCCGTTGATCAAGGCCATCGTCAGCGAGTTCAACCACATCGCTGGCACGGCCGTCACCGGATTGGAAGCCGAAGCCCAGAAACGTCTCGAATCCCATCCCTGGCACAGCAACCTGTGGGAGCTGGAGCAGGTGATGCACCGCATCCTGGTCCTCACCACCGGGGCGGAAGTGGAACTGGCCACGGTGGTGGAGCAGCTGGAGTTCCAGTCCGATCCAGCGGCCGAGGAGACCCTCAGCCCCGACGCCATCCGGGACGTGGAACGCCGGCTGGTGATGAACGCCGCGCAGAAGGCCCGCGGCCGTAAGAGCCGGGCCGCCCGCATCCTGGGGATCACCCGCGAGGGCCTGGACCGCAAGCTGGTGGAGTACGGCATCGACCTGGCCCGCGTGTTCGGGCAGACGACCTACTGACCCTTCCTGTTTTCTGGCTGAATGGCGATTCATTCAGCTGGCCCCTGTGACTGTCGTTGTGGTAAGAGAGGAGCCTTCTCCAGGAGGGTAGAGCATGCACTTATCCGCGGACGTCGATGCGGCAACCACCATTCCAGAGCTGTTTTTTACCCAGGTGCACGACATGGGGGATCAGAGGGCCCTGAAGTGGAAGCAGGGGGAGGAATGGCTGACGCTGACCTACGGCGAGTGGGGTGAGGCGGTCCGGGGCCTGGCAGCGGCGCTGGCCGACTCCGTGGCGGCGGGCGACACGGTTGCGTTGCTGTGCGAGAACCGCAAGGAGTGGACCTACGTGGATCTGGCCGTGCTGGGGCTGGGGGGGATCCTGGCGCCGATCTATCCCACCAGCACGCCGGCAGACGTGGCCTACATCATCAACGACGCGGGGGCCAAGGTGCTGTTCGTCTCCTCGGCGGAGCAGCTGGATCGGGCGCTGTCCCTGCGCGGCGAGGGGGCCATCGATATCGTCGAACAGATCGTCGTGCTGGACGCGGTGGACTCCCCTCCCGAGGGCGTGCTGACCCTCGATGCGCTGGTGGCTCAAGGCGGGGACGCCGGCGAGATCGACCGGCGAATGGAAGGCCTGGATCCCGAGGAGATGGCCACGCTGATCTACACATCCGGGACCACGGGCGAGCCCAAGGGGGTGATGCTCTCCCACCGCAACATCATCCGCAATGTGCACGCGGCCTTCCGCCGCATGGGGGAGGATGCATTCCGCGAGACCGTGTTCTTGTCGTTTTTACCCCTGTCCCATTCGCTGGAGCGCACCTGCGGGTACTACATGGCCATCCGCGTGGCCGGGACCATCGCCTACGCCGAGAGTATCGAGAAGCTGCTGGGGAACTTCGGCGACGTGCGGCCGACGGTGCTGATCTCGGTGCCCCGCATCTACGAGAAGGTCTACGCGGCGGTGCACTCGCAGGCTTCGTCCGGTTTCAAGAAGAAGGTCTTCGACTGGGCCGTCAAGGTGGGCACGGTCAAGGCCCATGCCGTGGCCGAACGTAAGCCGGTGCCGCTGGCAACCAAGCTCATGTACCCGCTGGCTTACCGGCTCGTGTTCCGCAAGATCCACGCGAAGATGGGCGGGCGCATGGAGTTCGCCATCAGCGGCGGCGCGCCGCTGGCGCGGGAGATCGCCGTCTTCCTCAAGGCCGCTGGCCTGACGGTGCTGGAGGGGTACGGCCTGACGGAGACGGCGCCGATCCTCACCATCAACGGCCCGGCCTGGACGCGTTTCGGGGCGGTGGGGCAGGCGGTGGAGGACGTCGAGATCAAGATCGAGCCGGAGCCGGACACCGACCGGCCGGACGAGGGGGAGATCCTGGCCCGCGGGCCCAACATCATGATCGGCTACTACGGCAAGCAGGCGGCCACGGACGAGGTGTTGGCCGCCGACGGTTGGTTCCGCACCGGTGATATCGGCTACATGGACGACGACGGATTTGTGTTCATCACCGACCGCAAGAAGGAGCTGCTCAAGACCTCGGGGGGCAAGTACGTGGCGCCGGCCCCCATCGAGAACGAACTCAAGCTCAGCCCCTACATCGAACAGGCGTGTGTCATCGGCAACCGGCGCAAGTTCTGCACGGCGTTGCTGGCACCGGACGTGGCCGCGCTCTCAGCCGAGCTCGGGCAAGAGCTGCCCGCCGACGGTGCGGGAGCGGGGGATATCCCCGAGGTGCAGGCGTTGATGCAGGCCCAGGTGGACAAGGCCAACGAGGATCTGGGGAAGTGGGAGCAGGTCAAGTACTTCAAGGTGCTACCGAGGCTGCTGTCCATCGAAGACGGTGAGCTGACCCCGACGCTGAAGATGAAGCGGCGGGTCATCGACGAACACTTCGAATCGCTCATCGACTCGATGTATTCGTAGTCTATCGACAGTCGGTTGAAGAGGAAGAGGGGCCGCCGTCCTGGCGGCCTGAGGGCGCAGAGACGCGCGTCCAGCGCGCGCAGAGGACGCGGAGAGAAAAGAATCTAGTAAAAGTCGGTGACGAGAAGAATCTGAACCGTTTCGAACAGCCACAACGAGCCCCGCCTCTGTGCCCTCTGCGCCCCTCTCCGCGTCCTCTGCGATTTTTTCTTCCTCCCCTTTCTCGAGCCTGGGTGGAGAGGCCATCCCGCTCGATGGATTGTGCGTTCGTGAAGGGGGATTGTCGGAATTACAACGCGGGTCGGGTCGGGGTAGGGGAGCGGGTTACTCGACGACCTGCTCCTCGGGAATCTCTTCACCGTCCTCGTCGATGGCCGGCTCGGCTTCCACCTCTTCGTAGTCCAGGTCGCCGGTGCGGACGCCGGTGAAATCGGTCTCGAAGCTCAGGGAACCGGTGAGGATGATGTCCTCGGTGATGTAGCAGCCGGCGCCGTAGGCCACGGTGATGACCCCGTCTTCGATGCGGTCGTAGACCGGGTTGCGCTCGTTGGGAACGAAGGCGTGGGTGAAGGAGCCCTCGGCGACGCTCACGCCCACAGCGAGGCAGGAACCAGCGGAAGCGGCGGAGATGCCCAGCAGCAGGGCGTAGTCGCCGTTCGCCTCGATGAGGCCCGCCAAGCGGGTGCCCTCTTCCCCGTACGTACCGATGTTGACGGCGTTGAGCAGGGCGTTGTCGGTGCCCAGCGGCTGCTCGACGGCGACCTCGTCCCAGAACTGCTCGGAGGGGCAGACCACGTCCTCGCTGGAGCACAGCTCGTCGTACTCGAAGGTCCCCAGCTCGCCCAGGGGAATCTCGCCCCCCTCGGCGGCGTCGATCTCCGCCACCAGCTCATCGTTGAAGTACACGCGGACGATATCGTTGTAGGTGATGGCGAAGTTGCCCTCGACCTCGGTTTCGGAGTCCAGCTCCCAGCAAGCTCCCATGGCCAGCGCCATCGCGCCGGTGAAGGCCAGGATTCCAGCAGTCTTGACGATCGTGTTGAGGTTCGAATGTGTCATGGTGTCCCTCCAGTTTTGAGTGCGTCCAGCCCCCGCCGGTTGACTCTCCCCGAACTGCAAGGACGGTGCCAACCATGGGCTACTTGCCCAGGACGACCTCTTGATCGCTCTCCAGGCGGGCCACCAGCGCTGCCATCGCACCGTGGGCAGCGCTCAGGGGGCGGCGGCCCCTGAACGGTCCGGCTTGCTCGGCCTCGGTGAGGTGCCCGAGCACCGTCTCCAGCTCTGCGTCGATGTCGTCGGCCAGGTCCGATTCCTGGCGGAGCTCCTCGATGGTGATGCGCAGGCGCTGGATCCGCGTCTTGTGGCTCCGATTGAGCGCGTTGAGCAGGAACCACAGCAGCACGGACAACACACCAAACGCCATCACGGCCCCGATGGGGTCGATGGCCGCCAGTGGCACACAACAGTCAGACATCCATCTTCTCCTTCAACCCCTGCAACAACGGCCCCGTGTCCAGGGGCCGGCCGGTGGCTTGCTGCAGGGCATCCGCCCAGGACACCGTGGCCCCCGGACGGAAGAGCCGCTGGAGGAACTTCCCGGTGCCCCGGTTCAGCGGCAGGCGGTCCGCCGGCTGGGTCGCTGAACCCTGCCGCCCCGCCCCCGCCCGCGCGAGCTGCCCGGCCACGACCTCGCCCAACAGGTAGAACTGGTAATACACGGGGTAGCAGGCGATGTGAATCACCGCTGCCCAGTCCGGGGCGTCCCGGGGCGGCGTGGGGAGGCCTTGTAGACGTTCTTGCAGCGAGTACCACACCCGGTTGAGGTCCCCGTCCGGATCCTCGAACAGTGCCTGCTCGAACCGCACAACGACCATCGCCCAGCGGAGGAAGGCCAGCCGTTCGTGGCGGCCGAAGGCAGCGGCCCGAGCTGCGGAGCGTTCGTCGATCCCGGCGACCTCGGTGAGCCACCCCGGGTCCCGGGCCAGCTGGCCGGTGAGCAGCGCCACGGCTTCGGACAGTTGCGCCGGGATGGTGCGCAGCAGCAGGGGCAGCTCCGGGTCCACGTGGTGGGCGTGGACCGCGTGGCCAAACTCGTGCAAGGCGGTGGCCATCCAGCGGGTACCGCCGGCCATGTTGCACTGGACGCGGACATCCCGCGGCACGTCGATGAGGTGGCAGCGGGCCGGCCGGCGCCCGCTGCTGCTGCGTAGGTCGCTGCCCTCCAGCAGGGAGTCGATGGGCATCCCCAGGGCGTCGAAGGTGGTACGGAGCAGAGCCTCGATGCGGCGGGGGCTGAAGCGCTGCTCGAGGATCTCCACGTTGGCCGGCGTCGGGGGCTGCTGGGCAAATCGGACGACTCGGTGCCAGGGCTCGAGCGCCGATGGCGCACACCCGAAACGGGCGGCGAGCCGTTCATCGGTGGCGCTCCTGAAGGTGCGGTAGGCGTCGTCGGTGAGGCGCTCCAGGTCGTCGATGATCCGACCGAGCAGCCGGGGGTCGATCTCGGACGTCTCGAGGGCTAGCTGGGCATAGGTGCGGTACCCCAGCAGCTGGGCCTGTTCGTTGCGCAGGCGGGCGAGGGCCAGGACCCGGGGGGCGACGGTGCGGCCGATCTCCCGGCTGGCTTCCCACGCGGCCTTGCGGCGGGACTCGTCCATCTCGTACCACAGCACGACGTCCAGGGTATCGTCGTCCGTGGGCCGCCCTTCGAACAGGGGCCTGAAGGACTCGAACTCCAGTTCCAGCGCCTGCTGCCGTTCTTGAAGGCGGGTGTGTAGCTCGGCAGGTATCTGGAGGGGCAGCGCCTCGTTGTAGTACAGCCGCAGCTGCCGCCCGGTGAGCGAGCTGGGATCGAACTCCTCGAGCCATCGGCAGACGGCCGAGAATCCGGCGCGATCGGCAAAAAGCTCGGCTCGTTCACTGGAGAGGCGATCTACGGAATCGCGGGGCTCGCGGGCGGGCGAACCGGACCAGAGGGCCAGCTGGTGGCGATGCTGGATGGGTGCCAGCGTATCGCTGAATTCGAGTAGGAACGCCTCGGCTGGATGAATGCGCGTCAGAACGATCCCTGGGCCTCTCGCTTGTACTGGTCCACCTGGCCGTTCCACTCCTCGATGAACGCCATGCCCGCTTCCTGGCCCTCCTCGTCCGCGATCTCGGCGGCACGTTTGAGGACGTCTGTCACCGTCCCCTGGTGTTCGTTCATGATCTCCCGGTAGACCTGGGGCGTGAGCGGTCGCGCGGCGATGAAGGCGTCGTCGAGGGCGCTGAACCAACCCTGGGCTTCCGATGCTGGGGACCAGTCCGCATCCATGGTGGTGTCGATGCCCCGGTCGGCACCCACGGCCTGCATGGGCAGGGGGGCACCGTCGTCCGCGGGGGGAGCTGCACGCCGAGACGGGCCGCCGCCTTGTTCCTCCCCGGCCGATGGTTCGTCCCCGGCCGTGTGGACGGCGTCCTCGTCCGTGGCCCCGGGCAAAGTGCCGTGGCCGCTCGCGGACCCGGGTTTAGGCGCCGACGGCTGGCCGTTGCCCCCGGCCGTGCGCTCACCGAGCTTCGGTTCAGGGACCTCGGGACCCGTTCCGTCCAGGGCGAAGAACAACGCCGCGGCGGCCATCAAGATGGCGCAGCTGATAGCGACGATGATCAGGGGACGGAAGTTTTCCATCGGTTCGTAGTGGGATCGGCTTCCGGTTCCGGCGGCGAGATCGGCGCCCGCTGGACTATTCGTCGTCCCAGAAGAGGATCTCGAGGTTGTCCGATTCGATGAAGGTGCGTAGCTGCTCCAGCGCGTCGTCGGCCAGATCCATGAATTCCAACCCCATGCCAGGGAGCAACCCGCCACCCGTGTCGGGGCGGATCCATTTGACCCTGCATTTGACGGGCAGCCGGCCCACGTGGCCGGCGAGCGACAGGTGTACGATCACCTCGTCCCCCAGAACGAACGGCGCCTGCGTGGCGACGAACAACCCACCCTCACTGACGTTTTCGGTGAAGCCGGCCCAGAAACCGTGGGGCGTCTTCATCCCGACCTTGACGGTTACCTGCTTTCGGGTAAAGCGCCGTCGATTTGAAGGATCGTCGTCCTCCGCAGCGTCCGTCATTTTGAGATCGTCTGTTACGTCGAGATCGTCGTCCTTCACGTCGAAATCGTCGCCCATCGGATGTCCCTCCTGACCGATACCGAAGTATCGTAACATCTCATGAATTATTTGGCGGGTTTCTGTACCATCCTGGCACATGCCGCTCGCTTTCGAATCCATCACCCACGGTGTCGTCCCATTCGGCTATTTCAACGTCGACACCGATCTGCTCTTACTTCAACAGCTCATCTTCAATACCGATCGATTCTGCGAAGCGATTGGCAAGCTGAACGAGCACGATACCACGACCGTCAAAGATGCATATTTGATTCCCGATCCACTGTCGATGGGCAACGTGATGGGTGCCATTCACGGCTACGACCGCAGCGGGTTCATCGGAGCCGTCTACGAGCGTTTCCCTTTCCCCACGGATCCGGCCGCTTTTCGCCAGCATCCCGATGGCGCCGTGCACCGCGAGACCGTCATCGAGGAGCTTCGCCGCTGGGGACAGCCCCACGCCCTCGAGGTACGGGCCGACCCGGACGGTACGGTACGCTTCGGCGAGATCCGGTTCGAAAGGCGCTGGTTCAAGGAGCTGGTGGCCTATGTCTGGCGCGGGGGGTATCCGCGGTGGCTGGACGAGCGCAGGCCACCGGCGGTCGAGGAGCTGCGGGAACGATTGCAAGCATCCGCCTGCCCCCTGTTCGAGGGGCAGCGATGGGAGTTGACCTTATGTCGGACCTGACCCGGATCTATTTGCTGGCGCTGTGCCTGGCGTGGGCCGCTTCCGCATCCGCCGATGAGACCCCGGTTGACGAGGATGCCGTGCTCCAGGCGATGAGCCAGGAGGTCGAGCGCGCCATGGAAGCGCTGGCGGGCACCCCCATCTCGCCGTACTACCTGGCCGTCGAGACGACGGAGACCCAAGGTGTGATGATCACCGGTGAAGAGGGGGCCTTGCAGGGGCATAGCCCCGCGCACGCTCGCTGGGTGGACGTGGACATCCGTATCGGCGAACCGAAGCTGGACTCCACCCACGCCCTGCGCAGCGGTCAGGACAGAGGAGGGCGCGGCGGCCGTGCCATGCCGCTGGGGGACGACGTGGCCGTGCTCCAGCGTTCCATCTGGCGGGAGATCGACAAGCGCTACATCGAGGCCGCCGAGCGCTGGGCCAAGGTGATCAGCGACAAGCAGGTGCTGGTGGAGGAGGAGCCGGCGGACGACCTGGCACCGGTGGAATCCCAGCAGGTCCTCCTCGAAGGTGGCCAGCTGGAGGTGGACACGGCGCTGTGGGAGGAACGTATCCGCCAGGCGTCGGCCGTGCTGGCCGAGAGCCCGGTGGTGGCCGACGGGCTGGTCCGGCTGGCCGCCGTCGCATCGACCCAGCGGTTCGCCAGCTCGGACGGCACCCGGCTGCGCCATGGCCGCACGGCCTACCGCGTGATGATCCAGGTGGATGCCCTGGCGGATGACGGGACGTCCCTCAAACTGAGCCGCTACTGGGACGCCCACTCCACGGACGGCCTCCCCGATGGGGAAGCCCTCATCGCCGAGACGCGCGCCCTCGCTCAGCAGCTGGCCACCTTGCGGGAAGCACCCGAAGAGGAGCCCTACAACGGCCCGGCGATCCTCACCGGGAGGGCCGCCGCCGTGTTTTTCCACGAGATCCTGGGCCACCGCCTGGAAGGCCACCGTCTCAAGCGGGTCGACGATGCCCAGACCTTCCGCAACATGGTGGGGCAGGCGATCTTGCCCCCCTTCATCTCCGTCACCGACGACCCTTCCCTGGCCCAGGCCGCCGACCAGGACCTCAACGGCTACTACCGGTTCGACAACCAGGGGGTCACCGGGCAGCGCACCGTGCTGGTGAAGGACGGCGTGCTGGTGGGATTCCTGCAGAGCCGGTCGCCGGTGCGCCAGGGTGAGACCAGCAATGGGCACGGGCGGCGCCAGCAAGGCAAGGACTCCGTGACCCGGCAGGGCAACCTGATCATCGAGGCGTCGGAGACCGTCCCGGACGCTCAGCTGCGCGACGAACTCCTGCGCATGGCGGAGGAGGCTGGGCTGGAGTACGGGCTGCTCATCGACGAGATCCAGGGGGGCTTCACCTTCACCGGCCGCCGGATCCCCAACGCCTTCAACGTCAACGCGGTGCTGGCCTGGCGCGTCTATGTGGACGGCCGCCCGGACGAGCTGGTGCGGGGCGTGGACCTCATCGGGACGCCGCTGGTGACGTTTTCACGCATCGTGCGGGCGGGCGACGCGCCGGCGGTCTTCAACGGATCGTGTGGTGCCGAGAGCGGGTGGGTGCCCGTGTCGGGTGTGTCGCCGTCTTTGCTGGTGTCCCAGATCGAGACCCAGCGTAAGGCCAAGGGGCAAACCATGCCGCCGCTGTTGCCACCCCCGTCGAATGCTCCGGACGAGAACTCACTCCGCGCGTCGGCAGAGGAGGCGGAGCGATGAGGAACACCACGCTGTGGATGCTGGCGTTGCTGCTGATCCTCGCCCCCCTGACCGCCACGGGCCAGGAGGAGGATCTGCTGCTGCGCGTCCTCGATGAGTGGGCGGGCAAGACGGTGGCCGAGCTGTCCCTGGAGGGCTCGCCATCGCCGTCCCGCACGGTGATGGCCGCGCTGGATCACGACTACTACTCTGCGAAGGCCGTGTTCGGATCGTTGGTCACGGAGACGGGCCACCGCTCCCGGCCGGGACGCGTCGAGGTGGTCGTGGGGGACGACACCCTCAACTCCAGCCGGTTCCGCTCCAAGGATCGGCTGCCGGCGGTGGTCATGCGGCCGTCCTTCGTGGTGGAGGACGTGGAGGCCGCGCTGGCCCGGGACCTGTGGCTGGTGTCGGACCACGCCTACAAGAATGCGGTCATGCAGCTGCGGGTCAAGGGGGCGGCCCTGGCCGCCCTTGGCGGTGATCCGCCCCCCCCGGACTGGAGCGACGCACCCCCGGTGGTCGACGTGGCCCCCGCGGCGCCGGTGCCGGTGGACGGCGCCACGCTGCGCGCCATCGCCGAGCTGGCCTCCGGGCGGCTCCGCGGTGTGGAAGGCCTGCGCCACGGTGAGTGCCAGGTGCGGGCGGTGGAGGGCCAGTTCTACCTGGTCACCTCGGACGGCACCCGCATCGTCCAGGAGGAGGGGTACGCCGTGGTCTATGCCTGGGCCGACCTGCTCAAGGAGGACGGCGTCCAGATCTACGATCGGCGGCAATGGGTCGCCCGCACGGTGGCCGATCTGCCCTCCGCGGAGGTCATCGCCGACGAGGTGGAGGCCATGGGTCGCAGGCTCGGCGAACGGGCCGCTGCCGAGGTGGTGGACTACTACGAGGGGCCGGTCGTCTTCGAAGGGAGCGCCGCCGCCGACTTCTTCCGCTATCTAATCCCCAAGGAGATCTGCGGGACCCCCCCCGTGCCCCAGGCGGACCGGACCTATCAGCAGCAGACCCGCACCGGCCCCCGTATCAAGCGGCGGCTGTTGCCCGGCGGCTGGAGTGTCGTGGACGATCCGGGCCGGGAGCTGCCGGGGGTCGCCGGCAGTTACCGCTACGACCGCGAGGGGGTGGCCGGCCAGCGGGTGTCCCTGGTCGAGGACGGCTACGTCCGGCGCCTGCTGATGACCCGGGTCCCCCGCGCCGAGCTTCAGGCCTCCAACGGCCACGCTCGCGGATCGATCCAGGGGAGCTGGACGGCTCGCCCGTCCGTGTGGGAGGTGATCCCCCACAAGAACCTGTCGGCGCGGGCGTTCGACAAGCTGGTGGATCGGAGCATCCACGGCAATGACCTGGAGCGCGTGCTGGTGGTGCGGCGGGTCCAGGCGGGCAAGGCCGGCGGCCTGCCGCGGCCCACAGAGGCGGTCTGGCGGTTCCCGGACGGCCACGAGGAGCCCGTGCAGTCGCTGAGCTTCTCCAACGTGGACCGGCGGACCCTGCGGGATATCGTCGCGGCGGGGGGCGGCCAGCAGGTGCTGCCCTACCTGGATTCGTGGTCCCTGGGCGGCAGCGCCGACGGGGATACGGGCATCCCCGCCGTGATCCTGGCTCCCCAGAGCATCCTGGTGGGGGAGATCGAGGCGGTCTATCCGGGGCCCAGCGACAAGCCCCACGTGCTGCCCCAGCCGGAGTTGTGATCCTCACCGCGCTCTAGCGAACGAAACGTGCTCGGTCACGGTCACGATCTTCACGGTCCACGGTCCATCGTCGATGGAACGAGCTGATTCTCGTGTGTTCGCTCGGACTCGAGTCAAGGAGGTCGCCTGACGGCGAGTTTCCTAATCAGAACGCCTGCGTATCTCCCGTATCGGCCGTCGCACCATCGTCACCGAAATCGAAGATCTTACCGGTCTGGATCAGCACCCGCTGCAGCTCCTCCCACAGGCGTTCGATGTCCTTTTGCCCGAAGCCCAGCAAGGTCGCGGCCTCCGACTGGTGGAGGCTGGTGATCATCTCGGGAGACGCGTCGGCGGTCTCGGCGAGCAAGTAGGTGTACTGATCGGCGAGCTTGATGGCCGCCAGGAGCCATACGAGCCCGGCAAGGTCGTCCTCTCCGTAGAGCTCCTCCATGCGGTGATGGAGCCCCGCCGCGGCCACGAGATGAGCGGGGAACTGCCACCCGGTGAGCACCATCGCGCCCAGCTGTCCGTGGTCTACCTCCAGCTCGTCATCCTCGACCAAGTGCATGGCGTTCGGGCTCTCTCCCTGACGGGTGAGTAGTTCGGCATACGGTGCGCCCTGCTGGGCGAGCAGGGCTTGCTTGCCCAGGTCGTGCAGCACACCGCAGGCGAATGCCATCTCCGCGTCCATCCCGTCCCGCTCGTAAGCGATGTGACGGGCGAGCAGCCCGACCTCCATGCCGTGGGTCGCCAGGCGCGCCATGTTCGGATCTTCCAGATCGAACGAGGACAGCGCCGACGTCGTGATGGCCACGTTCTGGATCTCGGTGAAGCCCAGCAAGGTGATGGCCCGGCGGATGCTGTCCACCGTGGAGGTCGTGCGGAAGGCCGCCGAATTGGCCACCCTCAGGATGGTCGTGGACAGTGCCGCGTCCTTGGAGATCAGACGATCGAGGTCGTGGATCGAAGCGTCCTCTTTTGCCGTCAGGTTGAGGATGTCGATGGCGGTCTGAGGGGGTGACCGAAGGAAGCTCGCGTTGAGCTCGAGTTCGGCGAGGATGGGGTTGTCCTTGGGCTCCGGGAACAGGGCGGGGAGGCGGGCAAGATCGATCTCTTCGAGGGTTGGCACGCCCTGGGGAGGAACGTCCCTTGCCACGGCAGACGGTTCACCGTCAGGCGCCGCCCCCGGTGTTGGCTGCCGCCGGTCACCGAGGAACGGTATCCAGCTCACCAAGCGTGACCATAATCCGGGCCGCTGTTCAGTCATGTGTGTCAACCCCTCCTGTTTCATTGGACCATCGACCGACCCGGACAATGGTTGATGATAAACGAAAAAAAACGAGCCGTCGTCCCTGGTAGACTAGAGCTGGGCCGCGACACACCCGCGGGGAGGTGATCCGTGACGTCGAAACTCCTGCCGAACACCGTCACCCAGCTGCTGGCATGGGGGGGGCTCATCGCCTGGTTGGGTGTAGGCCCGGCCGCTGCCGAGACCTTCGAGGTCGTAGACGTTGGTGGGCTGGAGAGCGCCCTGGCGTCCGCCGCGGAAGGGGACATCATCGAGATGGCCCCCGGGGACTACGAGGTCGGTGGGCTGATCATCCCCAGGGGTGTGACGGTCGCGGGTTCCGGCGCCGCGCACACGCGTGTCGTCGTGCAGGGGGGCATGGTCGGGTTCAAGGCGCAATCGGACACGGTGTTGGCCACCCTCACACTCGTCGGCGGGCAGTACGGCGTGTTCTACGAGGGAGACCCGGGGACCACCTTCGGCGTCATGTACTGCAACTTCTTCGATCAGGAGTCGTCCCACATCAACCTGGACAGCGTGGACAAGTACGAGCATCTCGCCCTGATGGGGAATGTCTTTGGCGGCGCGGGCGAGGCCATTCGCCTGTCGTTTTCCAACGACTCCAACGTGTTCATCAACAACAACCACTTCATCGGAGGCCAGCCGCACAACTATCTGGAAGTGAGGATCAATGGTTCGGGGAACGCCATGATGGGGCTCCTCACCGTGCGCAACAACATCTTCGACAATGGCCTGGCTGCCCTGAGCGTCGGGTTGCAGGATTCGCCATCCATCCAGCTGGAGATCCTGCAGAACCTCTTCAACGGCAACCAGACCGGCATCCAGGTGGAGTGCATCGATGGTGACGCCGGGTCCGCGGCAGTCATCGCCATCAACAACTGGTTCATCTACAACGAGTGGGGTGTGGGCGCCCAGGGCTGTGAGGGCGGCAGCGATATGTACGTCGACCACAACGGGTTTTTCGCCAACTCGGCCGGCGACCTGTTCAACTGGGAGGAGGGGGACAACACCCTGTGGGATCAGGAACCCAAGTTCATCTCGGCGGCGGCCGACGCAGACCACGTGAGTGACGACTACCATCTGCAGGAAGGCTCCGCCGGCATCGACGACGGCTTCACGGACGACCTGTGGACGGACTGGGATGGTTCGGACGCCGATATTGGCCCCCACGGTGGGCCAGGCGGCGAGGATTTCAGCTGGGACGGTGACAAGATGGCGGTCTCCGGCGGGGACTGCGACGACCGAAACCCCTACGTCTTCCCGGGCGCCGAGGAGATCTGCGACGGCTTCGACAACGATTGCGACGGGCAAACGCTCCCCGACGAGATGGACGACGACGGCGACGGGTACCGGGGATGCCTGGGCGACTGCGACGACGGCGATCCGGACGTGCACCCGGACGCCGCCGAGATCTGCGACAACGGCACGGACGACAACTGCGACGGGCTCAAGGACGAGGAAGACCCGGACTGTGTCTGGGGGGACGATGATCAGGCCGACGACGATGACGACGATGGCATCCCGGCGGGCTTCCATTGCCAGTGTCGGGCGGGTGAAGGGGGCGCTGCCCCGGGGGCCTGGATGATCGTGGCGCTGCTGTTGTGGGGCTACCGCCGCCGCCGATTACTGTAGCTTGTGCTCCAGCTCCGTCAGGTTGGCATCGTCGGGGAACAGGGCCCGGCCGAGGGCGACGATGCGTGACGCCCGGGAGCGATCGTCGCAGCGGGCCGATGCCACTGCCAGCGTGTGGCTGGCGATGGCCGCCGAGGCCTGGATGTGGGGCTCCAGGGCGGCACCCGGCTCAAGGGCGGCCAGCAGGCTCTCCCCCTCGTCGAGCATCACCGTCGCGTCCGCGCAAGCGTCCTTCTCCTGGGCCCGAACCACCAGCAGCGCTAGCGTCCGCACCACCAGGATCGACCCGGCGGGTTCTTCCGGCAGCGCCTTGGCCAGGGCGCGCTCGATCTCCAGCGCTTCCTCCAGCCGTCCAGCGTTCTCGAAGCCGGTGGCCAGGTTGAACCAGGCCAGCCGGATGATGGCTTGACTGTTGGGGACCGGCACGTCCATCGCCAGCGTGGCGCGCATGCTCCGTACCGCCTCCCGGGCGGTGGCCAGGGTGGCCTCGTCGCCTTGCTCCAGCTGGTGGAGCGCCAGCTGGACCAGCCCGCGGGACAGGCCGTAACGGGCCCGCGCCTCCCCGGGCCGCCAGGCCTCGAAGGCCTGCCATACGCGCAGCGCCAGTGCGGGATCGCAGTCGGCGATGGTGAGGGTGATGCCCACGTCCCACCACATGGTGATCAGGTTGGTGACTTCGTTTTCGTCGAGGCCATCGATGGCGGAGGTGCGCAGCAGTTCGGCCAGTGCCTCCGAGGCCCGGCCGGCGACCTCCTCCCCGTCGCCGCTTTCGGCCGCGAGGCCCTGCAGCTCCAGTAGCGCGTGGATCTTGAACTGGCGTTCGCGGGCGGTGATCTTGGCCGGATCCATCGCATCGCAGGAGCGGATGATGTCCTCGCAGGCCTGGCGCTGGGCGGTGGGGTCGTGCTCCTCGGCGGCGATGAGCGCCCGCACCATGTGGCTCTCCGGAAGGGCGGTGGGCATGCGTCCCATCAGCTCGGTCAACTCGAGCAGGGTCTGCGGATCCAGGGATCCCTGCGCCGTCTTGAGCTCCTGGACGTGGCGCAGCAGGACATTGGATAGATCAGCGGCGGCCTCGTCGTCGTCGGGCAGGGCCCGTTGCCGCTCGGCCACCAGGGTCAGCAGCAGGGGTGTACTGTCCACCCGGCGGACCAGCCGCTTGGCCCGCGATAGGGACTCGGCGTAGGCCGCCCGGTACGCCCACGTGTTGCTGCTTCCCCCCTCCTGGGTCTCGTCGAAGCGTCTCCGGGCCCGCTCCAGGTCCAGCTGGGCCATATCCCGGTCCACGTCCGCCAAGAAATCCTTGACCTGGGTGTAGAGCAGCCGATCGCTGATGCGGCGCGCTTCCCAGCTGTCCGGGGGAGGGAGCCCGGCCGGCACCTTGGCCGATGGGGCCGCTGTCAGGGCCTCGTCGAGTGCCAGCAGGGAGGAGACCCGTAGCTCCAGGGCCTGCTCCACGGTGGTGGGAAGGGAACGGTGGCCCATCAGCTGCTGCTCCGCGTCCAGCGTGCGCCAGGCCAGCTCGCCGGCGGTGAGGGTCGCCTGATGCTGCCCTTGATCGTGGAAGGAGAGCAGCAGGGCGACGGCCGTCACCGCCCGGTTCTCGTGGGTTTCGTCCTGGATGAAGGCCCGGTAGGCATCCGCAGCGAGGGCGTGCTGGCCCGACCGGTCCAGCACGATCGCGGCGAGGGGGTAGCGCTGCGTGTAGTCCCCCTGGGAGACGTCGGCGAACAGCCCATCGGATTCGGGCGAGGAGACGTCAAAATGGGTCTCCACCACCTGCCAGCCATCCGCCTTGGGGACCATCGCGGCCGCGCGGATCCAGGAGTGGGTGTTGGCATCGCCGTACGAGGTCAGCCGCAAATCCCGGGCGGCGGGGCATCGCCCCTGCAGCAGGCTGAAGGCCGCCTCTCCGAACCGGGATACGTGGCGGCAGACCCCGAACCGGCTCGCCAGCAACTCCTCGAAGCAGAACTCGTCGACCCCGGCGGGCACCAGCGGGACATCCAGGGCGCGACGGGTCATGTGGGCCACGACCAGCGTGAACTCGCGGGCGGAGAGGTCGGCCAGACCGGCGGCCTCGGGGGAAACCCAGCCGGCTTGCCGTAGCTCGGCCAGCGCGGTCATCGCCAGCGGCAGCAAGGACTCGGTGGCGGAGTCCGCGTCCTGGACGGTCAGGGGGTGGTCCAGGCCCGTCGTGGCGTAGGGAATCGTGGGGGGAAGGACCTCGCCGGGGGCGGGCGGATCAAAATCCTGAAGGGGGACGACCTTCAGGGAGCCGAAGTCGGTCTCCACCTGGAGCAAGGGCGAGGCAGCGGCTGGCGCGGGCCCGCAGACCGCTGCGAGCAGCATCACCGAGGCGCAGGTCGTACGCAGGGAATTCACGGTGTCAGTTTAGCGCGCGCGAGGCCTGCCCGCGACGGACAACGGTGTCGAAGATCACCCCTTGATGATGCGTGGCGTGATCATCTGGTGGTGCGGGCAGATGGTGCGCGGGTTCTGGTAGCAGCAGTTGGCGTAGGCCACCACGTAGCGCCGCAGGTCGGCGAACTTGACCACCTCGTCCACCATGCCGGTCTTGGCGCAGTAGTCGGGGCGGGACTTGTCGCGGTAGGACTGGACCATCTCGTTCATCTTGTCGATCACCGGCTCCAGCAGCCGCTCGCTGTCCTGCTCCTTGACCAGGCGCCGGGAGTAGGACGCCGCCGCCGCCGTCTCGCCGTGCATGACGTAGATCTCGGTGGTGGCCGTGCCCAGGGTGAAGGCGTTGTGGCGGTTGGCCGTGGGGCCGCCCATCACGTAGTGCGCCGCGGCGGTGCCCTTGCGCACCACCACCATCATCAGCGGCACGTCCGTGTCCTGGATGGAGTAGATCAGCGACTGGCCCAGGCCCAGCAACTCCGCCTTCTCGGCGATGTCGCCCACGTCGATGCCGGAGGTGTCCTGCATCCAGATCATCGGGATGCGGTCGCGGCCGCACAGGGTGACGAACTCGTTGAGCTTGATCAGCCCCTCGCGGTAGAGCTTGGAGCCGATGCCGAAGTACTTGCCCTCGGCATACTTGGGGTAGCCGGCGCCCAGGAAGCCGTGGGTGCGGTTCCCGAGCACGCCGACCAAGAAACCGTCCACCTTGGCCAGCCCGCAGTAGACCTCGGGCCCGAAGTCCGGCCGGAACTCCATGTGCTCCGAGCCATCCACCATGCGGGCGATGACGTCGTCCATGCTGTAGGCCATCTTCTGCTGGAAGGGGACGATCTTCTCGATGTCCTCGGGGGGCAGGGCCGGCTCCTTGGGCTCATCGACCCGGAAGAAATCGGCGTCGTAGGCCGGCATGCCCCGCATCAGCTTCTTGAGCTCGTCCAGCACGCCTTCCTCGGTCTCACCGACCTTGCGGAAGAAGCCGGTCTCATCATGGTGGATCTCCACCCGGCCCGGGGGCACGGCTTTGAAGGCGCGGGTGGCCTCGATGAGGGACTGGGCCCCCTCGAGGTCAAAGTGGCCCTTGGGGCTCATGCCGCCGACGATGCCGGCGCCGCCCACGGCGATGTTGGCGTTCTTGTGGGCCACCAGGTAGGTGGGGCTGATGCCCTGGTACCCGCCGCCGGCGGGGTTGGTGCCGTAGATGCCGGCGAGGATCGGCGTGCCGTCCTGGTTGAGCTCGGCGTGGCGGAAGAAGGTGGTGCCGTTGCCGCGGCGGTTGGGGTAGACCTTCTCCTGCTCGGGCAGCTTCACGCCGGAGCAGTTGACCAACCACACCAGCGGCACGTGCATGCGCTTGGCGATGTCGGTGACCCGCAAGATGTTCTCGGACTGGCCCGCGATCCAGGCGCCGGCCATCACCTTGTTGTCGAAGCCGATGACCACGGCCCACTTGCCCTCGATGCGGCCGATTCCGTCCACGACGCCGGTGGTGCCCGAGGCCTCCTCCATGGGGTCGTACAGGGTGTGCAGCGGGTGCCAGGTGCCCTCGTCAATCAGATAATCCAGGCGATCCCAGACCGTCATCTGGCCGCGCTTGTGGATCTTCTCGGCGGGGATGCCGGCATTCTTGACGCGGTCCACCTCGGCGGCGATGTGGGCGTCCACCTTGCGGATCTCCTCGACGGAGGCAGCCGCCTTCTCGATCTGCTTGTCGGAGAGCGGCTTGCCAAAGGGGGTCATGTTTTTGAAATAGGGATGCATGGGGGGCTCCTGGGCGGTTGTGAAAGCTTCATAGGGTTCGTAATGGAATAACTCAACGTTTTGGGCCGGCGATCCATCCCCGCTGGCTGCGTTGCTCATCCGTCACAATGAAGGACATTGCTCCTTCTTCGCAACTTGCCAGCTTGGCGTCTCACCAACCCAAACTCGCCGACTTATTCCAATACGAACCCTTGACGGGGCGCGATTATAACGATGGGTGGGTATCCTGTCGTGGTCGTGGGAGCTGCAACCTCAGAGCGGACCTCGTGGATGTACCGGGCTGGCCTGGCGCTGTGCGTCGGGTTGTCGGTGCTGCGGGTGCAGCCTGACCTGCAATTCGTCTCGGATGACGCCTGGATTTCCTTCCGCTACGCCTGGAATCTGGTCCACGGCCACGGACTCATATGGAGCCAAGGAGTGCCCCCGGTGGAGGGGTACTCCAACCTCACCTGGACCTTGTGGTCGGCGGTGGGCATCGCCCTGGGGGCCCCGGTGACCGCATGGGTTCAAGGATGGGGCATGGTGCTCACCGGGGGCACGGTGGTGGCCACCGCGGCCTGCGTGCGGGTGGCGGGGGGAGGACGGCTGGCGGCGCTGGGAGCCGCGCTGCTGGTGGCCAGCTCCACGCTGGTGGTGCAATGGGGCACCATCGGGCTGGAGACGCCGCTGTTCACGCTGGGGATCACGGCGGGGATGTGGCGCGCCCTGGCCGAGGATCGGGCGATCCGCAGCGGGGAGCCCGTGCGGCCCTGGTCGCTGGTGCTGTTCGGGCTGGTGGCCGTCACGCGCCCCGAGGGGGTGCTGTACCTGGCGATCCCGGTCTTGCTGCGGCTGAGGCGGCGGCGGGTGGAGCCCCCTTCGCGGCGGGATGTCGCGGCTGTGGCGCTGCTGCTGGTGCCGACGGCGCTGCAGATGGTGGTACGGCTGTGCTCCACGGGTGATCTGGTAGCTGGCGCCTACCACGCCAAGGTCCATCCGCTGGATCTGTCCGTCATCTTCCACGGCCTGCGGTACCTGGCCGGGGTGGCGGTCTACAACCCGGCCTTTACGGCACTGATCGCCGTCGGAGCGGCGTTGGCGGTGGCCTTCCGCCGGTGGTTCGTGGCGGCCCCGGCGCTGATCACCGCGGCGTTCATCCTGTTGGTCGGTGGGGACACCTTCGCCCACCTGCGGTTCGTGGCGCCGGCTGTGCCGGCGATGGTGGCGGTCGCCCTGGCCGGCTTGGACGTGGGGGGGCGGGTGCGCCGCGGCCGCAACTGGCGCCGGGCCTGGGCCGCGGTGATGGCGGTGCTGCTGCTGGCTGCGGTGCGGGTCGAGTGGTTGACCCACCAGGTCGAGACCCTGCCGCCGCCCCCGCCCCGGAGTACCCATGTGGGGCCCGGCGTCCCGCCGCCGGAGGCCTCCTCCGCGCGATTGCGTCGCATCGTCTCCCCCCCGTTGATCGATGTACAACGCCTGGGGCTGGCCATCTACCCGCGCGCCCTGTTCCCGCAGGAGCCGGCCGCTGATCCGACGCCGGAGTGGTTCCTGCTGTACCTGCTGGAGACCCTCCCCGCAGGGGGCGCCGTGGTCTTCGCCGACGTGGGGCTGGTGGGCTACGCCCTGGGGGACCTGGGGCTGCTGGATGCCCGCGGGCTCAACTGGGGGGCGATGGGCGACTATCACTGGGCCTTCAACGCCCGCGGGCAGCTGGAGCCGGATTCCCCCGAAGTCAAGGCGGTGCTGGAGGAGTTCCGGGCCGTGTCGCCGGACGTGCTGTGCCTGCAGTGTAATGACGAGGGGCTCATCGGCGAGATGGAGGCGCTGCTGTGGGACGCCGGTGAGATCGAACCCTATCGATTTATCGCCCGGGGGCCCTACTTCGATGGGACCGGCGACCTGTGTGTGTACCGCCGCGAGGGGAGCGTCGCACCGGACGCCGGACGGATCGCGGTGCGCTACGACCGCTTGAACCGTGAGCTACCCGGCGTCCGGGATTGGCCCGCGCGACAGGCCGCGCTGCAGGACGGGAGTTCAACACCCGTCGAGGCGCCCTACACGAATCGTCCCGCGCCGCGGGCGGCCGCGTCGGGGTTGGGTTGGGTGGGGCGCTAGAGGCCTGGCGAACGTCGAGGGCCCGGCAGTCAACGGACACAAGTTTCCGACAAACACCCGATTTTACAGCCTATCTTTGTGGGGTCAGTTCAACCCGCCCCGTTTCCGAGGCGTCCCGAAGACAACAGATGTAGAGGTGGATTTGTGCGACATTGGTATGCCTTGTTCATTGGCCTGGCCCTGGCCGGCTGCCCCACAGCCGAGGAGCCGCTGGACGACGATGACGACGACACCGCGGGCGATGACGACGACACCGTGGACGATAGCCGGGCCGCCGAGATGCAGGCCGCCCGCGACGAGTTCTGGGGGGAGGCCCCGGACGTGGATACCCGCCTCGAGGTCTTCGACACCCTGTGGGAGGAGCTGGCGGAGGGGTACGGCGCGTTCGTGACGTCGGACGTGGACTGGGATGCGGTCTACGACGACAAGCGCCCCCTCATCGAGGAGGCCGAGAGTCAAGGGCATTACGTGCAGATCCTGGCGTCCCTGTTCGACGATCTGCAGGACGGGCACAGCTACATGCGCAGCGCGGCCGTGTGCTCGACCCCGTTGACGGAGCGGCCGCCGGTGTTCTGGCAGACCCACTACGACAGCGTCATCGGTGCCTGCGCCACGCCGTTGGACGACGGCAGTTTGTTGGTCTACCGGGTGCTCCCGGACAATCCGGCGGGTGTGGCGCCAGGGGATCGAATCCTCGGCTACGACGGCAGGGATTGGGCGGATTTGCTGCAGGAGATCCAGACGTGGGAGATCCCAAGCTGCGCGTCCCATGCGGCGACGGATGAGGGCCAGCGGCTGTTGCGGCTGGCCACGGCCGTGAACAACCCGCATCTCTTCTCCGCGCTGGATGTCCAGCTGGCCAGCGACGATTCTGTCGTCGCCATCGACACCGAAGATTTGCTCTCGTACGCGCCCCGCATCCTGTGCAACGACCAGATCGGCGAACCCAGCATCGGACTGCCGTGGGAATCCTGGGACGACTACGACGGCAACGGCACGGACGACGTGGTGTGGGGCACGCTGCCCGGCAGCAACATCGGTTACATTGCGTCCTACTCGTGGATCGGCGACACCCGGGCCGATCTGCTCACGGCGGTGCAAGATCTGATGGACACCGACGGCTTGATCGTGGATTTCCGCTTCAACGTCGGTGGTAGCTCGACCAACTCGCTCCCTTCGATGGCGCTGCTGTTCGACGAGGACCAGCTCGGCGTCTACAACGCGTACCTCAGGGAGAGCACGGATGACTACCACGCGATGACGCCCTACGCGCCCGGTGCGTACGACATCATCGCCGACTCATCGACCTTCTACGGAGGCCCCATCGCCCTGCTCAGCGGCCCCCACGCCATCTCTGCCGGCGACGGCGTGACCCACCTGCTGTCCCTGCACCCCAACACGCGGCGTTTTGGCCGCACGTCCAACGGCAGTTATGGATTCGGCGGGGGGTACTGGGATCCCGACCCCATCACGGGGGACCTGACCGTGAACTACACGCCGGGCATCCTCAGCGGGCCCGATGGCGAATGGCTCCATGCGGCCGAGCAGGACCTGGATGATCCGGTTTGGCTGGACCCCGATGACGTGGCGGCGGGTGTGGATACGGTCATCGAGGCGGCGCGGAGCTGGATCGAGGTGACGCCAGCCCCCCGGTAAGTCCTGCGTAAGTCCGCCTGCCTCCATCGCCCCATAACCTGACTCCAGTCCTTTTATACCTGGGCCGACCTCGTGCCCCGGATTGGAGATTTACGTGGAGTGCATCAAGACCCTGTTCATCACATCCCTGCTGGCTCTGCTGGCCACAGCCTGGCCGGCCATCGCCGGCGCCATGGAGTTCCTCGACGAGGAGACCCAGCTGTTCTTCGCCTCTGGGTTGGAGGACGACTACATCGGCTACTCCGTCGCCACCTGGGGCACGATGTCGGTGTCGGGCGCCCCCGGTGACGACACCGAAGGTAGCTCGGCGGGCGCAGCCTATATTCACCGGATGGCTGGCCCCAACTGGTGGGAGGTGGTCAAGCTCGCTCCAGTGGAGCTGGAAGCCCAAGATGCCTTCGGCCAGTACGTGGCGGTGAACGGCGACGTGGTGGCCGTGGCGGCGCCGGGCGACGACGATGCCGCCTCGAATGCAGGCGTCGTTTACGTGTACCGCTACGACGGGCTTTCCTGGGACCTCAATCAGAAGATCTACGCCAGTGACGCGTCGGCGTGGGACCGTTTTGGCGCAGCCATCGCCATCGAAGGGGACGTGATGGTCGTCGGTGCGCCCATGGACGATCCGGCGGGATCCTCCTCGGGCTCGGCCTATGTCTATCGCGACAACGGCGTCGAGTGGATCGAGGAGGGCAAGCTGATCGCGAGCAGCGAGGTGGCTGGGGATAGTTTTGGCACCTCGGTGTCGGTCTTCGGGGACACGATCCTGGTCGGCGCCCCCGGGGACGACGACGGGGGGTCCAATTCCGGTTCAGCCTATTTCTTCGAGTACGACGGCGTGAGCTGGGGAGAGGTGATGGAGGTCAGGCCGACCGCGCCATCCGCATCCGATTTTTTCGGAACATCGGTGTCCATCAACGGGAGCTACGCACTGGTGGGCGCCTATGGGGATGATGACGGCGGCACCAATGCGGGCGCTGCGTACATGTACCACCACGACGGGTCGTACTGGCAATACAACGACAAGCTCATCGCCAGTACAGCCGCCAGTTCCGACTACGCGGGATATTCGGTCTCCATTCGGGGAAGTATGGCCGCCATCGGCGCCCCCAAGGCTGATGGCCAGGATGCCAACTCGGGTGCGGTCTTCATCTGGAGCTTGCCCTCCGGCCAGACCTGGAGCGAACAACAGACCATCCACGCTAGTGACGGTGCCACCTGGGACTACTTTGGCCGGTCCGTTTCGATGTGCGCGCCTGCGCTGGACGGCGACGGCCAGCTCGAGCTCAATGACCCGCAGGTGCTCGTCGGGGCCTTCCGCGCCGAAACGGTCAACGTGGGCGACGTGGGGACTTCCTATCTGTACCGGGGCTCGAACTAGTCGAAGCGGGTGGCTGACCTAGCGCAACACCAGGTAGCTCAGAGACGGGTCCAACCCGGGGATCGTGTCCCGGGATTCCCACAGGATCCAGTCCGAGGAGATGGGATCCTGGCGGTAAGCGAGGCCGGGGAAATCGCCGGCGTCGTGCTGGCGGGCCAGCTGGTCGAAGGTGCGGTTCCAGCGCTCCTGCAGGGTAGCGACCCCCAGGGGCGTGCCGGTGTCGACGGGGAACACGATGCCCAGTTCCTTCATCAGCGAGGCCACCCAGCTGACACAGTTGCGCTTGATGAAGTGGAATTCGGCATTGGTGCGATGCGGGCCGTCCAGACGCCTCGCATCCGCCTCGATGATGGCCAGGGCCCGCAGGAACAGCTCCTGCGAGACCACGAAGCGGGTGCGGATGGTCTTGGGGTCGGCCTTGAATACCCAGTCCTCATCGTGATTCCGGCGGATCCGGGCGGCCACGCCTATCGCGGGTATCCCGGCGTCTTTCTTGAGCACGCGTGGTGCGAAGCTCGCTAGCAGGTAAGACTGCTTGGACTCGTCGGGGTACCCGTCCGCTGCCGTGCCCAGCCCGACGAATGTGTGACCATCGAAGCGGGCGTGGTTCCAGTAGGTGTACAGGTCGATGAAGTAGTAGCCCGCAGACTGGTGCGACTGCACGGTCTCCCTGAAACGCTCCACCAGTTGATCCACCGATGCCGATGCGCCTACGGGGGCCTCCACCTGGGTGGCTCGACTGACCCAAGGCACCACGAATGTGAGAGTCAAGGCTACGAGAAGAAGAAATCGAGCAAGGCAATCGACGCGAACCATCCCGGTGTCTCCACGAACAACAAAGTGCCTTGAATAGCGGAAATCGAGGGAAAGTAGAACCAATTCGACGCGAACAAATAGTCCGGACGCGGGCCCTACCGGAGCCTCCGAACGGGGAAAAAGGGTGACACCCATCAGCGATTGAGTTTCGTCCCCCGACGGCGAATCCCGGCCACCATTGCCAGGCAGCCGAGCGCCAGCGCCAGTGAGGACCCCCGCTCCCCGGACACCACTGAGCACCCGCCCGCGTTGCCCGTGCTGGGGCCCTCTTCCTGCAGCTCCTCGAAGGAGCCATCCTCCGTTGCCTGGTCCCGTACCCGCACTACCGTGCTGGCAGATCCCACCTGCACATCGAGGCGCCCCGGGGTGATCTCGTCTTCCAGGCTCACGTCGAATCGCCCGGCGTGTTCGGTGATGTGGCTGACCTTCCCGAGCAGAACCTCGACCTCGTACGGGGGAGCGACGACCAGCATCTCGTCGGCCCACGGGGCCACGTAGACCCAAAACCTCCTCTTGGAGACCTTGCGCACCAGCGTGCTCACCTGATCCACGTCCCCGACTTCGATGGGCTTGACCACCACTGTGCCGACCGTCCCGCCGATGGACACGTCCACCGTGACCTCATGGCTGGGCACCTCGGTGAGCAGGACCAGGTCACCGCGCTCGATGGTGGCCAGGAAGGAGTCGACATCCGTGGATGCTTCCAGCCCGTCGAAAGCCAGGGGCTTACCCAAGGCATCGACCACACTGAGTTCCAGCTCGGCCTCGATGCCTTGTACCAGGGCTACTGGGTCCAGCAGTTCGGTCTCCTGGTACTTGACCTGAACGCGATCCGGGTCCGTCACGGTGAGGCTTACCTGATCCAGCACGCTGCTGGAGCCTTTGTGGCGCACCTCGATGGTGGCCGTTCCAGCCCCCACGGCCTCGATGTCCCCGCTGACCCCCGATTCACACCAGCCGTATTCATCGCCCCAGGATCCGGTATCCAACACCTGGAACACCGAGCTGTCCGACGACACCATTTCCAGCGCGTCGTCTCCCAGGCACTCGCTGACCTCCATGGACATACGGAAGATGCTGCCGGTGGCGACGCGTGGCCAATCCCCTTCTTCCACGTCGGGTCCCTGGAGGGACCAGTTGAAATAGCCCTCATCGAGATCCCCCGGGGTGCCGGAGATGCAGGCCGTCAGCAACAGCAACCCCAGCGTGGCGGTGGCGAGCACGGGAAAGAAGCCGTTTTTCCGAGTCATGGTTTGCTCCAAAACGAGGGGTGCCGCTGCCTTATGCAATCCCTACGCCAACGGCGCAGGTCAATCGGGGATCGTGAGTGTCGAGGTTACCGAAGGTGGTACCATGGACATCTCACCAAGAAGGTGATTGCCATGCGAGGGAATGATCCGCCGGGGGATGGTGGAAGCGGAGAAAATCCGGACACTTCCAGCGAAACCCCGACTCAGGACTGGTTCGAGAAGGCGAAGCCGCTCAGCGGTGGGGACTGGGACCGTGGGGAGGGATCCATCCCGCGGGGAACGCTGGTCGATCACTACCGCATCCTCAAGGGCATTGGCCACGGCGGCATGGGCGTGGTCTACCTGGCGCGGGATACCAATTTGGGGCGGCGGGTGGCACTCAAGGTGCTGCATCCCAACGTCCTGGTGTCTGCGGAGGCGGTCCAGCGGTTCCTGCTGGAAGCCCGGGTCACCGCCCGCTTCAACCACCCGCATATCGTCACGATCCACGGGGTAGGGACGTTCAACGACGCCCCGTACCTGGCGCTGGAGTACCTCCGGGGACAGACGCTGCGGGAACGGCTGGCCCGGGAACGCCCGGGCGTCATCGAGACCTTGAGGATCGGCCGCTCCATTGCCGACGCTCTGTGCGAGGCCCACCGCCACCGCGTGCTGCATCGAGATCTCAAGCCGGACAACGTGATGCTCCCCCGCGATGGCCGCCTGCGGGTGCTGGATTTTGGCCTGGCCAAGGGGGTCCAGGGGCCCACGTTTGCCGACCGGCTCACACCGGATCCGGCCGGCCAGTCCATCACGGATTCCGGAGGGGACCTCCAGCTGGACGGCTCCCACTCCATGCTCAGTGTCGAGGGTTTGTGTGGCACCCCCGCCTATATGGCGCCCGAGCAATGGCGGCACGAGGAGGCAACCGACGCGGTCGATGTCTGGGCGCTGGGTGTGATCCTGTTCGAGATGCTGGTGGGCCGCCACCCCTACGGCACAACTGTACCGGCGGTTCTACCCCAGCTGGTGTGCACCGCCGACCGGGCCCCCGAGCTTCCCACCAGCGTCCCAGCCGCCGTGCGCGAACTGGTCGCCGGCTGCCTCGAGAAGGAGCCCGAGGTCCGGCCGCGGCCCCGGGAGCTGGTGGCGGTGTTCGACGAACTGATCACCCGGGATCGGCCCCGCGGCGAGGCGGACATGCCTCCGTTCCGCGGCCTGCTCCCTTTCCTGGAGCGGCACGCGGGCACCTTCTTCGGCCGGGACGAGGCCATCGCCGAGTTCCTCGAACGCCTGCGCATCGAGCCCGTGCTGCCCATCGTCGGCCCGTCCGGCGCCGGCAAGAGTTCGTTCGTCCAGGCCGGGGTGGTCCCACGGCTCCGCGAGAATTCCCAGTGGCTGGTCCTACGCCTGCGGCCCGGCAGCCAGCCCTTCGAAGCCCTGGCGACCCGCCTCGAAACCCGCTGGGACGATACGGCGCGCATCTCCATGCTGACCGGAGCCGACCTGCTCGGTGAGGAATTCAGCGACGAGAGCGACGAGCCGTCATCGGACGATGAGGCCGACCGGCACCTGGCTGCCGAGCTCCTCGACGCACCGGCGCGCCTAGGTTTATGGCTGACCCAACTGGCCGAGCGGCACCAGTCGCGGGTGCTGCTGTTCGTCGATCAGCTGGAGGAGCTGTACACGCTGGTGGACGACGAAGCCGTCCGGCTGGCCTTCATGGAGGCGATCTGCCTGGCAGCGGATGATCCCGAAGGCCCGGTGCGGACGCTGTTTACCCTGCGGGACGACTTCCTCGGCCGCCTGGCCGAGAGCCCCCCCGCCCGCCAGGCGCTGCGGCAGGTCACGGTCTTGCAGAGCCCAGGCGCTCGCGCCCTCCGGGAGATCCTGGTCCGCTCCGTGGAGGTGTCCGGCTACCACTATGACGACCCGGCCATGGTGGACGAGATGGTGAATTCCGTGCAGGGGGAGCCGGCGGCCTTACCCCTGGTGCAGGTCGCCGGGGAGATGTTGTGGCGACGCCGCGACCGTCATTTGCGGCAGCTCTGCCGGCAAGCGTTCACCGAACTCGGGGGCGTGCCCGGCGCCCTGGCTCAGCACGCCGATGGCGTCCTGGCGGGGCTGTCCGGCGAGGAGGAACAGCTCGCCAGGGAACTCCTGCTGCGGCTGGTGACACCCGACAACACCCGCCGGGTGGTCCCGGAGGACGAGCTGCTCGGGGGATTGGTGCCGGTGGCCAAGGAGGTGCTCTCACGCCTGATCGCCGGGCGTCTGATCCTGGTCCGCCGGTCCCGGCGCGGGGCGTCTCAGCCCATGGAGATCGAGCTGGTCCATGAGTCGTTGATCCAGCGCTGGACCCGCCTGCGTCGCTGGCTGGACGAGGGGCGGGAGGAGCTGGTGCTGCTCGCCGAGGTGGGGCAGGCCGCCGAACTGTGGCACCAGCGGGGCCGCCGCGACGACGAGGTCTGGCAAGGCGATGCGCTCCACGATGCGCTGCGGCGGATCGGGTCTACCGCAGCCCTCCCGGACACGGTCCGGGCGTTCCTGGAGGCGGGGCGACGCAAGGAGCGGCGGCAGACCCGGCGCATCCAGCGCTTGTGGATGGCCGGGATCGGGGCGCTCGTCGCGGTGGCGTTGGCCCTGGCCGGGCTGGCCCTCGAGGCGCGTGACCAGGGGCGCCAGGCGGAGCACCGACGGCAGGAGGCCGAGCTGAAGACCGCGGAGATACGGCGGGATGCGGTGCGGCTGGCGTTGTCCCAGGGGGACACCCTCGACGCCCGGATCAAGCTCAGGACCTTGCTGGAGTCGGAAGATACGGTCATGGCGCGAGCCCTGTGGTGGCTGGTGGAACGGAACCCGGTCCGGTGGTCCCGGACGATGCCCGGGGGCATGGTGGGCGCCATGGCGTTTTCCCCGGACAGCCGGACCCTGGCGGTCTCGGGATGGGTGGTTGCCTGCTTTGATACACGCACATCACAGATGCGCGTGCTTCGTGGCCACCGGGATTTCGGTGGGATGCTGTCGTTCTCGCCCCACGGACGCTTCGTGAGCTTCGGGGGGCGGGCTTACGACGTGGACAGCGGCGCGCTGCGGGTCCTGCCTCAGTTCCGTACGGGCTGGGTCAGTCAGGAGGCGTTCAGCCCGGACGGCAGCCTGTTGGCGTCCATGGGCGCCGACGCCGTCCAGGTGTGGGACGTGGCGGACCAGGAGATCCGTTGCACGCTGGACGATACGTTTGGCCGCTACGAGCTCATGGCCTTTGCGCCGGATCGATCGGTGATCGCCACCACGTCTGGCGATCACACGATCCGGCTCTGGGACGCGGTGACGTGCGCTCAGCTGGACCCTCTCGTCGGGCATGAAGGTCGGATCACGACGCTGCGATTCGACGAGACCGGCGGGCGGATCTACACCGCTGCGGAGGACCGCACGGTCCGATCGTGGCAGCTGGCATCGGGGACGGATCGGATCCTCTGGGAGACGCGTTCGCCTGTGCGGGACCTGGCGCTACAAACGGATGGGCCGCTGGTGGCCATGGTGCTGGACGACAACACCGCGGAGATCCACACCCCTGGGGACGTCGCGCCCGTGGTGTTCCAGCTCCCCGGGCAGGACACGGATCGCATCCTCTTTGCTCTGGACGGTCAGCTGGTGGTCACCCAGAAGATCAACGAGACCGTCAACGTGTGGAATGCGGAGACCGGGGCATCCGTGTTGGCCGTGGAGGGCAACATCATGACGGTGAGCCCCGACGGGCAGCTGCTCGCCGTGGGCCCCGGCCACCCGGAACACATCATCCGGCTGATCGAGCTCTCCGCTCTGCTGAAGATGAGCGAGCCACGGGGGCATACCTCATCCACGCTGGGTGTCGATTTCAGCCCCGGCGGCGAACAGGTCATCTCGGCGAGCTACGACAACACGATGCGGATCTGGGACACCGCCACCGGCCGCCAGCGCACGGTGCTCCACCAGCCCCACGCCTACGATGGCGTGAGTATGAGCCCCGACGGCGGGATACTGGCGGCCGGGACGTACGACAGCGCGGTGGAACTGTGGGATCGGGTACACGGGGGCCTGATCGGGGACCTCGAGGGCAGCGAACAGGCCGTGACCAGGGTGCGCTTCCACCCACTCGGCCGGCACATCGCCGCGGCCAATAAAAGCCCAGACGTGCTGCTGTGGGACCTTGCGGATCGGGCCGCGCCCACTCGCCTGCGCGGGCACAGGGACCGGGTGCGCTCCGTGAGCTTCAGCGGGGATGGAAACCTGCTGGCGTCGACGAGCCGGGATGGCACGATCCGCCTGTGGGACGTGACCAGCGGCCAGACGGCTCGCATCCTGTCGGGGCACGAGGGGCAGGTGTGGTCCGCCGAGTTCGGGCCGGAAGGACGGCGGCTGGTCAGCGGCGGGGCCGACGAGACCGTCAGGCTGTGGGATCTGGAGCGGGGGACGAACGAGATCGTCGGACGGCACGAAGGCCGTATCCTCGGCGTTGCTTTCCACCCGGATGGTCGGCGAGTTGCCAGCGCCTCGGCTGACCGGACCGCCCGTCTATGGGATCTCTCGGGTGGCGGGAGCGTCGTCCTGCGGGGGCACGCCGGCGAGGTCAACCGGGCGGTCTTCTCCCGGGACGGTAGGTGGCTGGCGACCACCGCCGACGATTGCACCTTACGGTTGTGGGATGCCCGGACAGGCCTTCCCCACTGGCGAGCACCGATCCTGCTCGGCGATCCCCCGGCGATCCTCACGCACGGTGGGTGGCAGCGCCTGGACGGTGAGGGGCCACCACCGTCCCCTAGCTTTTGGCTCGAGGCCATCGAGCAGCGGGCGTTGATGGCGGCGGTGTCGGCGGACGGAACGAGGGGATGCCTGTGGGATTCGACCACGCTGGAGCTGTGGGATCTGGATGATGATCAGAGCATCTCGGGGGTCCCCGTGCCCTCGCTGGATCGGCTGTGGGTCGTCGGCGAACGCTGCCTCACCCGGGATCGGGAGGGCCAGCTGCAGTACCACGCGGCCGACGGGGAGACCCACACCATGTTGGACAGCACCACGGCGGTCACCCTCGACGGCGAGGAGATCCTCGCGGCCGTCGCGGGTGAGATCCGGGTCCTTGCCGGCGATGGCTCCACGCGCGCCAGCTACCCCGCCGCTTCCCATGTGTCCGCGCTGGCCCGCTGGAACTCGCGGCTCATCCTCGGCTTCAAGGAGGGCAGCCTGGAGTGGGGGCCGGCCGAGGACCCGAGCGCGGCGGGCCACGGCCACCGCTTCGAGACGATCTCCTACCAGCCGGTCGTGCGGCTGGTACACGGCCCCGGCAACACGCTCATCGCGGGGTTCGCCGATGGCGCCGTGGGGCTGTTCAGCCTCGAGGACGGGTCGGCGCTGGCTGAATTCAAGCTGCATGGACCGGCGGTCCACATCCTCGAACGTCAGCAGACCCTGTACGTCGCCACGGCACTCGGCGACCACGAGGTCATCGACCTGAGCATCTTCGCCAGGGACTACTGTTCGGTACTCAAGGACGTCTGGGAGCACATCCCGGTGGCCTGGGAGCAGGGGGAGGCCGTCATCGACCCGCCACCGCCGGATCACGCCTGTATTGGATACCCAGAGTCCGTTCGGTAGCTGATATGCTCTTCCTCGCGGGTGTGTCCGTACACCTATTGAATGCGGGGATTATATCGCTGGAGAAACCCATGAATTATGCACGAATTTTGGTAGTGATCTTTGGCCTCACATTACTGACCCTCGGCTGCCCGACGGACGATCCGGCCGACGACGACGACGCCGCGGACGATGACACCGGCGACGACGACACTGGGGACGACGACGACACCGGGGACGACGACGACAGCGCCGGGGACGACGACACCACCGCCGTGGACAATGACGGCGAAGGCCACGACGAGGACGTGGACTGCAACGACAACAATGCCGATGTCTACCCGGGCGCCCCTCAGCTGTGCGATCTGGTGCTGGATAACGACTGCGACGGCGTCATCGACGCCAACGAGCTGGACAGCGACGGCGACGGCTACACCGAGTGCGAGGGGGACTGCGACGACACCGACCCCGACATCATCGGCTTCGTGGAGGTCTGCGGCGACGAGATCGACAACGACTGCGACGGCGAGATCGACGAGAGCTGCACCGCCACCTTCGATACCGGCCGGGACCAGAACTGCGGCATCGCCGCGGACGCCTCGCTCTTTTGCTGGGGCCGCGACAACGAGGGCCAGGCCACCCCACCGGAGACCGGCCAGTGGGCCCAGGTCAGCTGCGGCAAGTTCCACAGCTGCGCCGTCAAGATCGACGGCACGGTGGAGTGCTGGGGGTCGAACAGCGCCGGCCAGATCAGCGCGCCGGCGGGCCAGTTTGCCTCCGTCACCGCCGGCTGGCACCACTCCTGTGGCCTCAAATCCGACGGTTCGGTGGAGTGCTGGGGCGCCACCAACTACGGCCAGGACCAACCCCCCAACGAGGTCTTCGTGTACATCGAGGCCGGCCACGACTTCACCTGCGGCATGACCAACAACTTCGAGATCGCCTGCTGGGGCAGCAACACCTACGGCCAGTGCAACGCCCCCGCCGGCAACGACTGGATCCAGATGACGTCCGGCTGCTTCTTCGCCTGCGGCATCCACAGCGACCTGACCGCCGAGTGCTGGGGCTACAACGGCGACGGCATCACCAACGAGCCCCTCGACGAGTTCCAGTACCTGTACGGCGGCGTGGTCCACGCCTGCGGCCTGAACACCGCCAACCAGGTGGTGTGCTGGGGCCGCAACAACCTGGGCCAGTGTGCCCCGGTGCAGGAGCCCTACGTCCACATCTCCAACGGTCACGACCACTCCTGCGGGCTCAAGGCCGACGGCAACTTCGAGTGCTGGGGCGCCAATGACAAGGGGCAGTGCGACCACCCCTGATCCCTGTCGTGAACCGGGCCGCTACTGGACCTCGATGTCGTCGGGCGTGTACGAAACCGAGATCTGTTCCCCGTCATAGGGCGTGCAATCGCCGGTGAGCGAGATGGCGCCGCGGTCCGGATCATAAGCCCATCCACCGCCCGCCAGCGCGGAATCCGAACATCCTGAATCCTCGGACAGGGCGGGCACCGGCACGCTGTCGAGGGTGACCTCCATGGTGTCCAGTCGTGGCGTGCGGCTGAGGGTGAACCATTCGGTGTCGGGGTGGGCCAGCACCAGCTGGGCCAGGTTTTCCGACAGGGAAGGCATGACGCAAGTCTCTTCGCGGCCATCCACGCTGGTCTGGATCGGGAAGAAGGAGCCGCCGGTGCTTTCGACGCTCCAGTAGTGGTAGTCCATCTGGCACACATCCGCGAGCTGTGGGTTGCACAAGTAGCGCTCGCTCTCGTCGGCGGCCGGGCCCTGCCCCGGCCCGAACACGGAGATGGTCACGTCCTCCACAACCGTGCGCAGCAAGCGGATCAGCTCGGCGTGGGAACAGCTGCAGCGATCCGAGCCCGTGGTCTCCGGGCAAATGGTGCTGAGATCGGCGTTGGTGGCGGTGTCGTCTCCCTCGTCGGTGAACAGCACGATGTGCAGCGGATTGCCCCGCAGCATGCCCTCGTTGGTCCCATGGAGGGTCACAGGCTCCACGGCGTGCCAGAATTCCATGTCTACCGTGCGCGGAAGGCAGTGGCACGCCTCATAGAGTGGATCTTGTGAGCTCCATTGACTGCCGCTGCAGCCCCAGGGGAAATCCCACCGCAGATCGTCAACTCCGTCGACGAAATCGGTCATGGGAGGCAGGGTCACCGCCTCGCACACCGCCATCAACGCCACCTGCAGCGCCCGCTCTTCCCCAGCCCCGTGAATCCCAACATCGGCGAGCTCGATGAACTGATCCAGCTGTTCATCGGAGGCCGGATCGAAGTAGTGGGGGTCGGAGTCGTCGCGCGCCGTGCGGCCGGTGGTGCCGCGCACGTCATTGCAGGCCTCGGACGAGATGTCCTGCGTACAGGGCCAGGCCTGGGTCGTGGTGATGGCAAGCTGAGTCCCGGAACCCGGGGGAAGTCCCTCGGCGAACGTGGTAAAGCTGTCGCGCAGCTGGCTCTGGGCGTCGTCCATCGACGCCGAGTTGTCGATGATCCACAGCATGTCCACGTCCGAGGGGCCGTCCGCCTGGAATGTGTCGCTGAACTCGGCCTCCTTGCAGCCCAGAGAGGTGGCGAGTGAGATGGCCAGAGCAGCGATCGCGGTGGGGACGAGCCGATAGCACTTCTGTGGCATATATACCCTCCAAAACAGTTCGTGTGGCCGGCGGGAGGGATTCTTCAAATCAATACATAGAACTCAAAGATGGTTGGTGTTTAATACTGGCCCGCGTAACAGCCCGTGAACGTCAACGAATCTCCACCTCATCGGCGGCATAGCTGATCTGAATCTCGTCGCCATCGAACGGCGTGCAGTCGCCGGTGAGCGCGACACCGCGGCGTTTGTCGTCGTATATCCAGCCACCGCCCCCGCCGAGGGCCGCGTCCGTACACGCCGAGTCCTCGCCGAGTACGGGCACGAGCAGGCCGTTGACCGTGACCTCCACAGTGCTGACCTCCGGCTTCCTCTCCAGCGTGAACCACTCGGTGGACGGGTGGTCCAGGAGCAGGTCTGCCAGGTCCACGGACATGCCGAACTTGGAGCAACTCGCCTCCGTACCGTCGTCGCTGGTCTGGATCGGGAAGAAGGTGCCTCCCGTGCGGTTGGCGCTCCAGAAGTGGTAGTTCATCAGGCACCTTTGGGATTGCTGGGGATTGCACAAGAAGCGCTCGCCGCTGGCGGAGTACAGGCCCTGCCCCGGTCCGAAGACGGATACGGTCAAGTTCCCGACCACCGAATCCAGCAGGCGGATCATTTCCCCGTGGGTGCAATGGCAGCGGTTGCCCTCCGTGGCGTGTGGACAGATGTCGGCGAAATCGGCGGTGGTGGCGGTGTCGTCCCCTTCGTCGCTGAAGATCACGATGTGCAGCGGGTTGCCCCGAAGCATGCCCTTGTTGGCTCGGTGTAGCTCGACGGGGGTGTCCACGGTGTTGAACTCCATGCCCACCTGCTGTGGTAGGCAATGGCACGCTTCGTACAGGGGATGGTCCGGGCTCCACGCCGTGCCGCTGCACCCCCACGGGAAATCCCAGCGCAGGTCGTCTATCCCGAGGACGAAATCGCTCATCGGCGGCAGGTCCAGCGCCTCACAGACAGCCATCAGGGCCACCTGGAGAGGACGTTCGTCCCCGGCTCCGTAGAGGCCCACGTCGGCCAGCTCCAAGAAACGTTCCTGATCCTCGGGGTTGGCGGGATCGAGATACTCGGGGTTATCCGCGAAGCGAGCCGTGCGGCCCGTGGTGCCGTGCCCGTCGTCGCAGCCCTCGGACGAGATGTCTTCGGTGCAGGGCCAGCCTTGGGTCGTGGTCACCGCCAGCTGAGTGCTGGACTGGGGTGGAAGGCCAGCGGCGAATGCGGTGAAGCTGTTGAGCAACTGGGCCTGGGCGTCGTCCATGGACGCCGAGTTGTCGATGATCCACAGCATGTCGCTGTCGCCGGGACCGGTGGCGGCGAAGTCGTCGGTGTACATCATGTCCTTGCAGCCGAGTGAGCATGCCACCAGGTACGCTGTTAACGGTATTGCAACGACCAGTCGGTTTATGATTGGGCCCATTTTGTTCTCCCCTGGCGCATCGGTTGTTCACTAGTGCAAGTACACCCCCTGGTTGCATAACCAGTGAGCGGTTTATATAAGGTGCGGCGCCTC
>CAZDDH010000051.1:0-43434 GCA_964504165.1 uncultured Rickettsiales bacterium
GGGGCAGTGGTTTGGGGCCTACTTTGTGGGGTTTGGGGGGGCCGTTGGCCGGGCGGGTGTTGGCTTTGTTGGCGTCACCACGGCTGACCTCGCCCAGGCCGTCGAGGGCCCGGTGGTAGGGCATGATGACCGACGCCTTGTCGCTGATCATCAGCTGCTGGGGATCGCTCAGATAGCCCTCCCGCCGGACCATGGCCATCTCTTCGAGCAGGATGTCGGGGTCGACGACGACGCCGTTACCGATGACGCACGAGACGCCCCGATGCAGGATGCCCGACGGGATCAGGTGCAGGATGACTTCCTCGCCGTCCACCACCAGCGTGTGCCCGGCGTTGGGCCCCCCCTGGAAGCGGACGACCACGTCGGCGCGGCGGGTGAGCAGGTCCACCACCCGGCCCTTGCCTTCGTCTCCCCACTGGCAACCGACCAAAACCAGATTGGGCACTTGATTTCTCCCATTCACACCGGTCGTACGGACGCGGCGGCCGAATATAGCGCAGGAGTGGGAATCCGCCTATGCCGCGTGCGAACGCGGCAGTTCAACCCTTGAGTTCGATGATATCGTTGGTCAGGAACTGGTGCAGCGCGGAGACCACCTGGTACTGCTCGAACGTCCCCATGATCGTCAGCAGCTCTTCGATGGTGATGTTGCCGTCGATCTGGCTCAGCAGGAACCCGCCGATGGGATCCAGCGAGAGCTCCAGGATGTTGGAATCATCCGCCAGGAGCTGTGGGACCTGCTCCAGCGGCTTGAGGTCCTTGAGGTAAAACTCCACCAGCTCCGCCTTGATGTCCCGGGCCAGATCCTCGGCCTCGGTGTCATCCGGCGAGCGCTTGAGGATCTCCTCGCAGAGTTCGAGCGCGGCACCCAGATTGTTGCCCGCCTTTTCCTCTTCGATCTTGGCGATCAGAGTGGTCCGTTCCTCGTCCGACAGCGGACCACCAGAGATCTCGCCGCCCTCACCGCCCTGGACGATCTCCAGGTTCTGCTGGGACGAAAATGGAGAGGCCCACTCGCCGCTCTCGAGGAGTTCGGGTGAACCCTCGAGTGCCTCCTGGATCGCCTGCTTGGAACGCGGCTCGATGACCTCGAGCGTCTCGAGGTAGTCGAGAGCACGGGGTTCATTTGGATCCAGGTCGAGGACCTTCATCCAGGTGACCACGGCGTCCTGTATTTTACCGTCAGAGAGCTGGACAAGGCCCTTGTCGAGCAGCCCCTTCACGTCGCTCGTTGACTCGGAATCACTCATGGATTCTCATCTCCGATGCTCCAGGCTCTACAGGGCCCGGAGTGCCTCGCGAAGCTTGTCTTGTACGTTGAGGAGCTGCTCACGCTCGCGGATCTTGATGAGCTTCTTCGTCTCGATACCCAGATTGATCAATTCGTGCACACGCTCGGCACCGAGGCCTTCCTCGGCTCCCGGCAGTTTCTCCATCATCTCTTTGTGCAAGCTCTCTACGTGATAGATCAGCTTGCCGATATCGTCTTCGTCCTTGGCCGTCACGCCGGATTCCTGATGCCGGTTGATCAGGCCCTCCAGCTCCTCGCGGCTGAGCCCGCCGGAGAGGGTGACCGTGATGGACTGCTCCTTGCCGGTGTCCCGGTCCTTGGCGGAGACCGCCACGATGCCATCCGCGTCGATGGAGAAGGTGACCACGATGTCCGGAACCCCCTTGGGGGCCGGACGGATGCCGCCCAGCAGGAACTCACCCAGCAGCTCGTTCTCCGCTGCCATCATGCTCTCGCCCTGGAGGACGACGATCTTCACCGCCGACTGGTTGTCGTTGACGGTGGTGAAGGAGTGGGAACGCTGCACCGGGATGGTCGTGTCCCGCTCGATGAGCCGGCTGAAGCCGCCGCCGATGGTGGCGATACCCAGCGATTTGGGGGTCACGTCCAGCAGGAGGGGCCCCTCCTCTTCGCTGACCAACGCCCGGCCCTGGATGGCGGCGCCGAGGGCCACCACCTCGTCGGGATTGATGCCCTTGCAGGCCGGCCGGCCGAAGGCAGCCTCGACGGTCTTCTGGACCAGCGGCATGCGGGTCTGACCGCCGACGAGCACGACCTCGTCGATCTGTTCGAAGGACAGGCCCGAATTATCCACCGCCGAGCGGCAAATGGCCGCGGTCCGTTCCACCAGATCACCCACCAGCTCTTCCAGCTGCTGCTGCGTGAGCTCCTGTTGCAGGTGGATGGGGACGTTGTCCTTGCTGGCGATGAACGGCAGCGTCACCTCCAGGGACTTCTTGAAGCTGAGCTCGCACTTGGCGTTCTCGGCCGCCTCCTTGAGCCGCTGCAGGGCGATCTTGTCCTGACGCAGATCGATGTTCTGCTGGCCCAGGAAGGACTCGGCCAGATAGTCGATGATGCGGTTGTCGAAATCCACACCGCCCAGGAAGGTGTCGCCGGAGGTGGAGAGGACCTCGTAGACCCCTCCTTCCACGGTCATGATGCTGATGTCGAAGGTGCCGCCACCGAGGTCGTAAACGGCCAGGTTGCGGGCTTTTTGCTGTTCGAACCCGTAGGCCAGCGCGGCCGCAGTGGGCTCGTTGATGATGCGAATGACCTCGAGCCCGGCGATCTTGCCGGCGTTCTTGGTCGCCTGGCGCTGCCCGTCGCCAAAATAGGCCGGCACGGTGATGACGCACTTCTGGACCTCGTGGCCCAGGTGGTCCTCGGCGATCTTCTTCATCTCCGCGAGGATGAAGGCCCCGATCTCGTGGACGGTGTACTCGCGATTGCCCGCGAGGATACGCACATCACCTTCGCCGCCTTCGACGAGCTGGTACGCCACCGATTCGCGCGTTCGGCGGACCTCCTCGGACTCATAGCGGCGGCCGATGAGCCGCTTGGACGCAAAAATGGTGTTGGCCGAATTGGTGACAGCCTGGCGTTTGGCGATGTGCCCGACCAGCCTCTTGCCCGCCTCGGTGAAGGCGACAATTGAAGGCGTGGTGGGATATCCGCCACGGTTGGGAATAACCTGCGGCCCCCCATCCTCGTGGATCGCGACGCACGAATTCGTCGTCCCGAGGTCGATGCCGATCACCCGTTCCACCATTACGCTACCGCCTCCGCCGGGGGGGTGACACCCACACGCCCCTCGCGTTCTGCGCGCACCACCATCATTGTGGTGCACCAACAACGGCCTATTCTGCCACGTTCGAGAAATCTATCGCAAACGCTTGAGTGCCTTCTTCACGTCCGGATTGTTGGGGGAAAGCTGTGCGGCCCGCTCAAAAGCCCTCAGCGCGTTACTGGGCATGCCCACGGATTCGTACGCTTTGGCCAGGTCGATGACGTATTCGAGGTTGTCCGGTTCCTTCTCCACGGCAGTCCGCAACAGCTCGATGGCCGTGCGTTGGCGCATGGTGTGCTCCCAGACCACCTTGCCGAACGAGTTGTAGTACTTGCCCCGCGTGGGCTGGCAATCGATGGCCGTCTTGAAGTGTTGCGCGGCCACGGAAAACTGCTCGCTCTCCAGGGCCTCCCGCCCCTGCCTCCAGGCAGCCTCGGCCCTGGTGTTCCGGCCCTGCTCCTGGGCCTTCTTGAACATCCGGGGAGCCTCCTCGTTCCGCGAATCCAGCACCATCGCCAGCTGGAACTTGGCGGCGGCCTCCTCGAATTCCTGCTTTTCGTAGTGCTGCTGCGCCAGCAGGAATGCCTTGCGGGCCTTCTTGAGCCGCTTGGTCAGCTCGCTCTGCGCCGATTTGAGGAAATGCGGGACATCACCCTTCTTGCGCTTGGCGCTGACCTGGCCGCGCCGGGCGGCGCGCGATTTCATGGCGTCGCCCACGAAGTTGACCTCGTGGGTGGCCATCGCCGCCTGGCCCTCGTCCTTGCGGTCCGCGAAGGTCTGCACGTCGTAGTCGTCGCGCAGCCTGTCGTCCGAGAGCACGCGGTAGGCCTCGTTGACCTTGGCAAAGATCAACTCCAGCCGCAGCTTGTAGTCCCCCAGCTCCTTGCGGAAGAACTTGTCGGGGTGGAACTCCTTGGAGAGCCGGTAGTAGGCACGCTTGATGGCCTTGACCGGCGCGTCGCGCTTGACCTCGAGGATGTCGTAGAAGGTGCTCGACTCGAGCTTTTCGTAGAGCAGATCGATGCGGGCCTGCTGCTCGACCTTGAGGTCGATGACCGTGCCGTCGGGCAGGATCACCTTGTCCGACCCATCTCCATCCATCGAACTGTCTTCATCGATACTGATGGAGAGTCGTGCGTCGTCCTGATTCGTGTCTTGTGTCATCGGTCCTTACAAGATGTAACGGCTGAGGTTGTCGTCCCCTGCGATGTCTCCAAGTCTAGCATCCACGAAGCTCCGATCAATCACCACCGTGTTGCCCTTGCGTTCGTCGGCGTCGAACGCGAGCTCCTCTACCAGCCGCTCCATGACCGTGTGCAACCGGCGTGCGCCGATATTTTCCGTGCGCTCGTTGACCTCGAAGGCCAGCTCGGCGATGCGTTCCACCGCCTCGGACTCGAACACCAGCTCAACCTCTTCGGTGGCCAGCAACGCACGGTACTGGCGGACCAACGAGTTGTCGGGCTCTTCGAGAATGCGACGCAGATCATCGGCGTCCAGCGCGTTGAGCTCCACCCGGATGGGGAAGCGTCCTTGCAGCTCGGGGATCAGATCACTGGGCTTGCAGCCGTGGAAGGCGCCGGCGGCGACGAACAGGATGTGGTCCGTATGCACGACGCCGTACTTGGTCGTGACGGCGCTGCCCTCGACCACGGGCAAGATGTCACGCTGCACCCCCTCACGGGATACGTCCACGCCGTGGCTGGAGCGCTGGTCCGAGCCGACGATCTTGTCGATCTCGTCGAGGAAGATGATGCCATTCTCCTGGGCCCGTTCCAGGGCCAACGAGACCACCTTCTCCTCGTCGATGAGCTTCTCCATCTCCTCCTGGGTCAGCAGGTCCAGAGCCACGGGCACGCGTACCTTGCGCTGCTTGGACTGCTTGGGCATCAGATTGCCCATCATCTCCTGAAGATTGATGCCCATCTCGTCCAGGCCTTGCCCGGAGATGACCTCGACCTTGGGCATGGCTGTCGCGCGGGTGGTCAGCTCCACCTCGCGGGTGTCCAGCTTGCCGTCGGCGAGCCAGCTGCGCATCTTCTCGCGGTGGCGTTCCGCCCGCTCCCGCGCCTCGATCTGAGCGGCCGGATCTCCCGGCGGGACATCGCCGACGGACGGACCGGGCAACAGCAGGGCCAGCAGTCGGTCCTGAGCCGCCTCGGCAGCCCGGCTGCGCACCCGCTCCATCTCCTCCTTACGCACAAGGTTGATGGCGATCTGCGCCAGGTCGCGGACCATGGACTCCACGTCCTTGCCCACGTACCCCACCTCGGTGAACTTGCTCGCCTCGACCTTGACGAACGGGGCCCCGGCCAAGTTGGCTAGGCGGCGGGCCACCTCGGTCTTGCCCACCCCCGTCGGGCCGATGAGGATGATGTTCTTGGGGACGATCTCCTGCCGCAGATCCTCCTCGGGAACGTGGCTTCGACGCCACCGGTTGCGCAGGGCGATGGCCACGGCCCGTTTGGCCTTGTCCTGCCCGATGATGTACCGGTCGAGGGCCTCGACCACCTGTTTGGGCGTCAGCGCCGATGCGATCTCCGTCTCCATCACCCGGTCTCCTTCTCCAGCTCGATGACCGTGACCTCACGGTTCGTATAGATGCAGATCTCCGCGGCCACAGCCATCGAACGACGGATGATCTCCGCCGCGTCCAGCTCCGTGGCATCCAGCAGGGCGCGGGCCGCCGAGACGGCAAAACCGGCCCCGCTCCCCACGGCGCTGACCCCACCCTCGGGCTCTAGGACGTCCCCGTTCCCGGTGAGCAGCAGCAGGCGCTCCGCGTCGGCCACGAGCAGCATCGCCTCCAGCCGCCGTAGGTACTTGTCAGTGCGCCACTCCTTGCTCAGCTCGACGGCGGCACGCACCAGGTTGCCCGAGTAGGCGTCGAGCTTCTTCTCGAAGCGCTCGAACAGCGTGATGGCATCGGCCGTGGAGCCCGCAAAACCGGCCAGCACACGCCCGTCGTACATGGTCCGGACCTTGGAGGCACCGGTCTTGATGACGGTGTTGCCAAGCGTGACCTGGCCGTCGCCGCCCATGGCCACCCGGCCACCACGGCTCACGGCCAAAACGGTCGTTCCCTTCATCTGCTCCATGGGATCTCCTCGAGATGATCTGTGGGGAGAACGTAATCAGTCTTGTCTGCCTAGCAATCAGAACTTAGGCCCGGGGATGGCATTCCTCGTAGATTTCGAGCAACTGGGCCACGGTCAGGTGGGTATAGCGCTGGGTGGTCGCCAGGGAGGAATGCCCGAGCATCTCCTGGATCGAACGCAGGTCGGCGCCCCCCTCCAGCAGGTGGGTGGCGAAGCTGTGGCGCAGGGCGTGGGGATGGAGGTCCTTGAGCAAGCTGGCCACCAGACCCGCTTTCTTGACCGTACGACGCACGCTGCGGTCGGTGAGGCGACCGCCCCGGACGTTGAGGAACAGCCCCTTCTCGTCGCCGGCCGGCTGCAGCTGGCCCCGGACGGCCAGGTAGCGCTCGATGGCCTTGAGAGCGAAGGGGCCCAGGGGCACATCCCGCTCCTTGTCCCCCTTCCCTGTCACCCGGATGACGTCCCCCCCTGCATCGAGGAGGGTCACGTCCAGGGTCACCAGCTCCGCGATCCGCAGGCCGCTCCCGTAGAGCAGCTCCAGGATGGCGGCATCCCGCCTGGCGAGGACCGTCTCCCGGTCGCTGCCGTCCTTCAACAGCGCGCGGGCTTCCCCCTGGGTGAGGAAGGTGGGCAGGTCCCGTTGCACCTTGGGCATCCGAACCCGGCGCGCCGGGTTGGACGGCAGCTTGCCCGCGCGGGTCAAGAAATCGAAGAAGCTACGGACGGAGGTGAGCTTGCGGGACGAGGTCGCGGGCGTGATGGTGCCACCGAAGGAGGCCAAGAACTGGCGGACCTGGAGGTGATCGATGGCGTCGATCTCCACGGCCTCCCCTTCGGGAGATAGGAACCCGCGGAACTGGTCCAGATCTTTGCCGTAGGCTTTGATGGTGTTCGCGGAAGCCCCGCGCTCCGCGCGCAGATGATGGGCGAACAGGTCGATGGCGTCGTCGAGGGTCACGCCCCCAATATACCCGACAGCCTCTGTTCCACCCGCGCACCGTAGTCCTCGGTGGCGGCGAGGGCGCGCTCGGCCATCGCCTGGCGACGCTCCCGTTTCCCCAGCTTGCGGCGGCCCGGGGGCGGAGGAACGGTGGGGACGAGCCCGAAGTTGGCGTTCATCGGGCTGAAGGCTCTGGGACCACCCTCCCGCAGATAGGCCAGCAGCCCACCCAGCATCGACTCCGGCGGCGGTGGTGGTAGGGTCTCTCCCCCCGATAGTTCGGCCAGCGTCCACACAGAGGCCATCAGACCCACGGCAATGGACTCCACGTAGCCCTCGCAGCCGGAGAGCTGCCCGGCCACCCGGATGGCCGGAGAGCGGCGCACACGCAGTTCTGTGTCCAGGCAGCGCGGCGCATCCAGGTAGGTGTTGCGGTGGATGCTGCCCAGCCTCAGGAACTCGGCGTGCCCCAGGCCGGGCAGGGAGCGGAGCAACGCCTGCTGCTCGCCGTGACGCAGCCGGGTCTGGAACCCCACCAGCCCCCAGGCCGTGCCCTCCCGGTTCTCGGCGCGGAGCTGGATGACCGCGTAGGGCCAGCGGCCGGTGCGCGGATCGTCCAGCCCGACGGGCCGCATGGGCCCGAACCGCAAGCTCTCGCGCCCGCGGGCGGCGATGCTCTCCACCGGCTGGCACCCCTCGAAGAGCTTCTCGTCCTCGAACTCGTGGGCGTCCACCTTGGCGGCCTGCAACAGCCCGTCCACGAAGGCCTCGTAGCGCTCCTTGTCCAGGGGGATGTTGAGGTAGTCGCCCACCGCGTCCGGTTCCCGGCGGGAGGCCCGGAACATCTCGTCCAGTGCCAGCGACTCGACGGAGACGATGGGGGCGATGGCATCGTAGAAGAACAGGTGTTCGGCGCCGGTGAGCTCGCCCAGCTCGGCGGCCAACTCCGGTGAGGTGAGCGGGCCGGTGGCCAGGATCCGATGGGGAGCGCTGAGCTGATCCAGTGAGGTGACCGCCTGGCGCCGGACCTGCAGGTGCTCCAGGCCGGCCAGCCGCCGTTCGACGGCCTCGGCGAACTGCCGGCGATCCACGGCCAGCGCAGACCCGGCGGGCACCCGGCAGCCATCGGCCTCGGCGATGAGAGCGCTGCCCAGCCGGCGCAACTCCTGCTTGAGCACGCCACCGGCGGTCCCGGTGTGGTCCGATCCAAGGGAGTTGCTGCACACCAGCTCGGCGAGCTGCTCCCCCTCATGGGCGCCCGTGGTCCGCTCGGGGCGCATCTCCCACAGCCGCGTGGTTATGCCCCGTGAAGCCAGCTGGTACGCTGCCTCACATCCGGCGAGCCCGCCACCGACCACATCGACTTGCGGTTCCACTAGTGGAAGATCGCCTTCCATTCTTCCTCCAGGAAGCCGAGGACGTCTCGGCCCGGGTCGTACTGAAGCTCGAAGAATACCTCGGCGATGATCCGGCGTACGTCGTCCAGGGACGCCTCGCCGTCGATGCGGGAGGTGACCCGATCCAGGACCTCGGCCTCGGTGGCCGGATCCAGGAAGCCGAGCTCCGCCAGCGTCTGGAGGAACACGAACGCCTGCCGTTGCAGGTCGACCACGGTCGATTCCGTCGCCGCGGTCTCGCTCCTTTTGACCATCCGTCACTCCTTGCTGTAGTAGCGTTCGCCCGGAAGGGAACCCACCATTCCGAGCAGCCTGGCTCGAAGCAGCAACGAACGCAACCGTTCACTGGGAATCCCGCTCCGGTCTTCCAGGACATCCACCGTCAAGGGCGCCCTGCGAAGGTATCCGAGCAACCGGACGGTCTCGTCGCCGTCGCTGCCGTCCGCAGCAAGCTGAGAGGCGGGTTCGAGAGAGAGATCGGCCAGGACGTCCTCCCAGCCGGTCACCGGGTTGGCGCCGCTGCGGAGCAGCTGGTTGGGTCCGGTGCTCGCCACGCTGTCCAACTGCCCGGGCACGGCAAACACCTCCCGCCCCTCTTCCAGCCCGATTTTGGCGGTGATCAACGCTCCACTGAACGTGCCGGCCTCCACCACGATCACACCACGGCTGAGGCCGGCGACGATCCGGTTGCGCCGGGGGAAGAACTCGGCGCGCGGCGACGTCCCAGGGGGAAACTCACTGATGACCAGGTGCTGCCCGGCGATACGCTGGTAAAGGGCTTCGAGGCTGGCCGGCGAGGCCTTCTCCGGCCCACCCGCCAGCACGGCGATGGTCCCACAGCCCACATCCAGGGCCCCGGTATGAGCCGCCGCGTCGATGCCGAAGGCCATGCCCGATATCACCCGCACCCCGGACCTGGAGAGGCCCCGAGCCAGCTTGCGCGCCACCCACTTGCCGTACGCCGTGCACTTCCGCGATCCCACGATGGCCACGCCGGGGCCCAGCAGGTGCTGCAGGTCACCGACGGCGTAGAGCACGGGGGGCGGGCGGGCGATGGAGCGCAGGGGCTCGGGATAGCGCTCGTCGTCGAACGGCACGACCTGCACGCCCAGGCGTTCACAGCGGGCGAGGATACCCTCGGCGTGGCGCTCCAGGTCCACCGGCCCCACCCCCTTGTGGGGTTTGATGGGGAGGGGCTCGCGGCGGAAGAGGTTGTCGATGGTGCCGTACCGTCGCCGTATGCGGCGCACGTCGTAGGGAACCGTGGCGATGGACAGAGATACCCAGCAGGCAATAGGACGCATGACCGACCCTCCGCGATCCGGCTGGGGGTCCGGTCGCACACGTCCCCTTTGACCTAAGGAGTCCACCGGGGACGTCAAGACTGCCGGGCAAAAAAAAAGAGGCGCCGGGGATGGCCCCGACGCCCCTGTATGGGTGTGTCAGACGCTAGAGGTCAGCTTCTTCGATGAGGGTCAACACGCGGTCGCCCACGATGATCTCCTCGGCGGCCTCGGTGAGCACGGCGGTGGCGAACCCCTCTTCGGCCGAGTAGACGACGAGCTTGCCCACGACGTACATCGGCAGCCGGTCGTCCTCCTCCACCAAGTCCACGGTGGGATCCCGCCGGCGCATGACCCAGAAGACCGTCCCGGTATCGACGCCGCTGTTGCGGCCGCGGTCGATGAAGACGACTTCCCGGTTCTGGAAGATGGTGTTCTCTTCGACCAGCTTGTCGATGACGTAGCCCTCGATCTGACCGGCCGCGTCGTGTTCGGTGACCATGGTGCTGACGGGGACACGGTCCATGACCAGGTCGCCGCGGGACATCTCTGTCCAGCTCTCGAGGACCTTGCCGGTGGCCATGTCGGTGCGCAGGTTGACGTCGGTGATCAACACCTCGCCGATGACCTTGTAGAGGTTGCCGACCGTGGCCTTGCGCACGCGCGGATGAGTGACCTTGTGAACCGGACGGTAGATGGAGTAGATGTCGCCGCAATTCACGTCCTCGACGGCGTCCGATTTGTAGCGCAGGTAGACGACGTCGTCCTGCCCCATGATGGTCCCCAGCTCGGGGGCCGCCTCGATGTACCCCAGCTCCATGCTGTCTTCGTAGCGGGGTTCATCGACGATGAACCCCGGGGCCGAGATGCGGTACCGATCCGCCTTGTCCGAGAACGGTGAGCGGATACCGCACTCCCGCTGGCCCGCCAGGAACCGGACGACATCCTCGAACTCCTCCTCGTACTCGTAGGAACCGGAGTCCGGCCCGCCGACGACGAGATGGGGCGGGTAGATATCCGTGCCCGGCTTGAAGCGCAGGATCTGCCCTGGATAGATGTAGTGCGGGTTGGTGATCTCTTCGTTGTTGATCGACCACAATCCCGGCCAGTGCATGGGATCGCCGAAGAAGCGGGCGCAGATGCCCCACAACGTGTCACCCCGGACCACCCGGTAGATGTCTTCACCGAGCTTGGGCACCTTGGGGCCATAGCCCAGGGTGTTCCCGTAGTCGGGCCCGTCATCCATGTCTTCATCGAAGGACAGGGTGTTCCCGGTGTAAACTTCGGTCTCTTCCTGTGCCCAGGAGACGTTCGCCACGAAAAGGGCGCCCACGAACAGAAGACCAAGCCAGCGGTTTCTATAGCAGCTCATACAGCAACTCCCACATGCGCGCACACTTATACCGCCAAACGCGCTGTTCCCATTCTCGGGAGAGAGCCCCGAAGTGTCAAGAATCTAATGATCTTCTTCGGTTGCATTGGGTATCTCGGTGGTGGACGCCAACTCGAGGGGGACGAACAGGCTGACCTGGTATCCGGGGCGCAGCGGATGGGTGCTCAGCTCGTACCCGGGGCCGAGCTCCCGCTGGAGCCGGGCCGTGTGTTCGCCGCGGCACACGAACAGGTCGGCCTCCTCGAGCCACTCCTGCCAGCTCTCGTTGTCGGGGGTCGGGTAGGAACGATAATACTTGAAGTGGTCGGGGACCCACCCGGTCGTATAGAGGTACCAGCGCATGGGGTTCTTGGCGTCGATGGAGACGACCTTGAGCTGCCCACCGTGGTTCCCCAGCCGGTCCACCTCCATCATCCGGTCCACCATCTCCATGTACTCCCGCTGGGTCTGCACGTAGACGAACGGGAGCCGATCGTCATCGTAGCGCTGCAGGTTCTGCACCCAGCTGGCCCGCCCCAGGACCACCAGCATCACCAGCCCGACCGTCACCGCGCCCACGACCCGGCCCGGGGCGGTGCCGCACGCGCGGAGGGCTCGGGCGCCGCCTAGCCCCGCCAGCAAGACCAGCGGGAGGGAGATGTTCAGCCCGCACCAGGGGGTCTTGTACGGGATCAGCGAATACACCACGAAGGACGCCCCGAACCACACCGCCAGGAAGACCGTGGGCCGTTCCCGGCGCCAGGCACCCCGGAACGCCTCGGGCAGCCCGAGCAGGAGGGCGGGCCAGACATGGGGGACGAAGGTCAGCCAGTACGTCGGGCTCTTGCCCTGGTTACGCCCCGTGATCCCGTACTCGGCCCAGCTGGTATAGGAGGTGATGATGCCCGCGACACCCTCGAGATGGGTGAAGAACGACGAAAACAGCACCACCAGCACGACGACGCAGGCGATGCCTGCCGCCAGCAGCTCACGCCACCGGTCCGCGAGCGTGCGCAAGACCTCTCCGCGGGCCCGGTAAGCCCCCCGCGCGGCAAAACCTGGCTGCAGGAACGGCGACAGGATCCAGATGGTCGCCGCCGCCAGCCCGATGCAGGCCACACTGAGGATTGCCGTCTCCTTGGTGGCGAACATGGCCCCCAAGGCCATCCCGGCGGCCACCGCCAGGCCCGGGCCGCCGCGCGCCAGCCATGCCGTCGAGGTCCCCACGAACACCAGCGTGAACAACACCAGGTAGATCTCGTGGATGACGGTCCGCGAGTAGTAGACGTCCATGGGCATGACCGCCAGCAGCATGGCGGCCACGACCACCCCGACAGGGCCGATGGTCCTGCGGAATAGCCCCACGGCGAGCACGGCCAGGCTGCCCGCAAGCGCGGTGCCGAAGCGGAGCGAAAAATCGGTGGCCCCGAGGATCCAGAACACCACCAGATTGACGTAGTACAGCAGCGGCCCGTGGTAGTCCGACGGGACATACTTGTAGTGGCCGGTCCACCAAAGGCGCAGTGAAAACCAGCCGTTGACCCCCTCGTCGCTGTGCAGCGGTTTGATGGGTAGGTCGGCACAACGGAAGGCCAGCGCCACCAACACGGCGACCCCCAGCAGAACCCAGGGCCCCGCTTTCGCTAGCCGTTCCAACGGTGTGTTACGGGGTGACATCGAACCTGCAGCGATTGGGAATCGGGCCCGGTTCAGTCCTTGACCACGATGGGGGTGAATTCGGTGTGCTGGGCCAGCTCGGGGATCCATGCCTCGGCGTCGCCGCGACTGCTGAACGGGCCGACGCGGACTCGATACCAGCGGTTGCCCTTCACGGTGGCTTCCATGATGTAGGTCGTGATGCCGTGGCCGGAGAGGGCCTGGGCGAGCCCGTCGGCCTCCCCCCGGGTGGGGAACGCCGCCAGCTGGACCCCGAACTTGCCGGCGCCCAGCTCGGGCAGGGCCGGGCCGACAGGCTCGGGCTCCTCGGGGGCCTCGACGACGGGTTCCGGTTCCTCTTCTACGACCTCCTCGACGACCTCTTCGGCGGCCTCCTCCGCAACCGGTTCGGGTTCCGCTCCCGAGGATTCTTCCTCCTGCTGGAGTCCGGCGTCGTCGCCTCCTTCCGCCAGGCCGTCGCCCTCAGGCACCCCGCCGTCCGGTTCCGGCGCAACGGCCTCCGTGGCCGCCGCCGCCGCTGGCGAGGTGGCCGGGGCCGGCGCAGCCTGGTAGGCATCCAGAATCTCCGCGATGGTGCGATCGGCGGAGGCCACGTCCCGGTGAGTGATTTCCGGTTCCTCGGGGGTCATGGCGATACCCACCTGGAGGCCCACGAGGAACGCCAGCACCAGCAACAGCACCATGCCCGCGGTCAGAGAACGGGCCTGCCCGGAGCTCAGCCGGAAGCTCCCCTTCTCCTGGATCTGATCGAGATCTTTCAGTGATCGCGCACTCATACGGGTAGTTCTATCAAGATCCGTCCCAGTGAACCAGCTCCATTTCCCGGCCCACCAATTCGGCGACGTACGCCTCCTCGACCTCGTCGACGACCTTGTTGAGCAACCCGTCGAGGTATCGCTCGCTCCCGGAGATGGCCGAGACGCCGATGACGGCCTGTTCGTGGACGTCCTGGTCCCCCACCTCGTTCCACGAGACGTTGAACCGGTTGCGCACCCGATCCCGCAGCTTGCGCAGAACGGCCCGCTTCTCTTTGAGTGATTGGGCCCCGTGGATGAAAAACGTGAGGCGAAGGACACCGACGACCATAGGCTAGGCGCTTAGTCTACGCGCGATACCTCGTTGACGACGTACGTCTCGATGATATCGCCCTTCTTGATGTCGTGGAAATCATGGAGGCCGACTCCGCACTCGTAGCCCTCCTTGACCTCCTTGACGTCGTCCTTGAAGCGCTTGAGGGACGAGATCTTGCCTTCCCAGGTCACCACGCCGTTGCGGAGCAGCCGTACCTTGTGGTTGCGGCGGATGGCCCCATCGGACACATGGCAACCGGCGATGGCGCCGATCTTGGGGATCTTGTAGACCTCGCGGACCTCGACGTGGCTCTTGGTCTCTTCCTCGAACTCCGGATCCAGCAAGCCCTTGAGCAGCTTCTCCGTCTCTTCGAGCAGTTCGTAGATGACCCGGTAGGTTCGGATCTCCACGCCCAGCTGTTCGGCCAACCGCGCCGCGCCGGTGTCGGGCCGCACGTTGAAGCCGATGACGAACCCCTGGGAGGTGTAGGCCAGCTGCACGTCGTGCTGGGTGATCCCACCGACGGCGCTGTGCAGGATCTTCATGGCCGTGGTCTCGACGTCGATCTTGAGCAGGGAAGCCTTGACCGCCTCGATGGAACCGTGCACGTCGGCCTTGAGCACGATGTTGAGGTCCTTGAGTTCGCCGGCGGCCAGGACATCGCTGAGGGTGTCCATGGTGACGCGGGCGCTCTTGGTCAGCGTGCGCTCACGGGCCTCTGCCAGGCGGAACTCGCCCAGGGTCTTGGCGGCCTTCTCGTCCTCGACCACGGCGACCTCGTCACCGGCCTCGGGGACGGTAGACAGGCCCTGAATCTCGACCGGCGTAGCCGGCGTGGCCACTTTGACCCGCTTGCCGCGGTGGTCCGTCATGGCGCGGATGCGGCCGAAGGCGTTGCCCGCCACGACGTGATCCCCGACCTTGAGGGTGCCGTGCTGCACGAGCACCGTCGCCACCGGGCCCACACCCTTGGAGAGCTGGGCTTCGATGATCAGACCGCGCGCCGCACGGGTCGGGTTGGCGGTCAGCTCCAGCATGTCGGCCTGCAGAGCGATCATCTCGAGTAGATCGTCGATGCCGGTCCCCTTGGTAGCAGATACGGGCACCATGACCGTATCGCCGCCCCAGTCTTCCGGCACCAGCTCCTGATCGGAGAGTTCCTGGCGGACGCGATCGACATTCGTATTGGGCATGTCGATCTTGTTGATGGCGACCAGGATCGGCACGCCAGCAGCGCGGGCGTGGTTGATGGCCTCGATCGTCTGCGGCATGACGCCGTCGTTGGCAGCCACGACCAGCACGACGAGGTCGGTGCACTGGGCGCCGCGGGCACGCATCTCGGTGAAAGCCTCGTGGCCCGGCGTGTCCAGGAACGTCAGCCGCTCCTTCTTGACGTCCACCTGATAGGCGCCGATGTGCTGCGTGATACCGCCTGCCTCGCCCGCCGCCACTCGAGTGGTGCGGATCTTGTCGAGGATGGAGGTCTTGCCGTGGTCCACGTGGCCCATCACGGTGATGACGGGAGGACGAGGGATCATGTCTTCGGGGTTGTCGGCGACCTCTTCGATGATCGTCTCCTCCTGGAAGGCGATGTTCTCGACGCGGTAGTCGAATTCGGTAGCCACCAAGGTCGCCGCATCAAAATCGACGAACTGGTTGAGGGTGACCATCTGGCCCATCTCGATGAACTTGCGGATCAGTTCGGGACCCTTGATCCCGAGCGCCTTGGCAAGTTCGCCGACGGAGATCTCGTTGTCGATACGGATCACGCGCTTGGCCGCCTTGGGGATGGTGGTCAGCGTCTTGCGCCCGGCGCCGGCCGGTGGCCGCTTCTTGCGGGTGCTCCGCCGGTCCGGGTAGTAGACCATGTCGGGACGCTGGACGATGGATTTGCGCCGGCCCTTCTTGGTGGGCCGCTGCATCTTCTTCTCGCGCTCACGCTCGCTGCGCATCTCGCGGGCCAGCCGATCCGGGCTGGGCCCCCGGCGCCGGCCGCCGTCCCGCGGCTGCCCTTCCGGCTGCTGGTCCGCAGCGGCGGCGCTGGCCTGACGGGCTTGGCGCGCCATGGCCTGGGCCACGATGTCCTGACGGATGACCGGCTTGGGAATCGGTTTGCGCTCGGTGATCGTGCCTTCGGCGATGATGCGCCGCCCCTTGCGGGGCTTGTGCTGGACGATCCCCTGCTTCTTGAGGATGTCTTCCAGGCTGACGGCGCTGTCTTTCTTGACCCCAGCGGCAGCACGAGCGGGCTTGGGTGCCGCTGCAGCAGGCGCCGGCGCTTTGGCCGGTTTTTCCGCCACGGGGACGGGTTCGGCCTTGGCGGTGGCTTTTACGGGGGCCTCTACAGGCTCTTCGGCCACGGCCGGTTCCGGCTGCTCGGCAGGCGCTTCGGGCTCGTCGGCAGGGGGCTCAGCCACCGCCTCGGCGACGGCTTCAGCGACAGGTTCGGCTTCCGCCTCGGCGGGCTCGGCCGTCGCCTCTGCAGGTTCGGCCACAGCCTCGACAGGCTCGGGCTGATCCGCCACCTCCGCAGGCTCCGGCTCGTCCGCCGGCACCTCGGCCTCGGGCGCCTCGGCCGGTGCTTCGGCTTCCTCGACTGCCTCGGACTCGATGGGCTCTTCAGGTTCAGTGGCGGGAGCAGCGGCGGGCTCCTCGGCCGGTTCCTCGGCCGGGGCAACGCTCTCCTCGACGACCTCGGGCTGCTTCTCTTCCACGGGGGCTACCGCCTCGGCAGCAACCTCCACGGCAGGCTCGACGGGGGCCTCGGCCGGAGCGTTCTCTGTGGCGCCGCTCTCTTCGGTTGCAGCTGCCGCCACCGGCTCCGCAGCGGGCTTCCCCTTACGTGCACGACGACGGATAACGCGCCTGCTGACGCGTTTGTCGACGTAGCCAGACTCATCTTCTGTCGTCTCGCGACGTACAGAACGACCGATGGTCGGCGTCTGGCCGCGCATCTTTGAATCGATGCGATCGAAAATGTCCTTCCTCGCCATGCTCACGCTACGGCCGCATTCACGGCCGCTCCCTTTCTGACCGCTCGAGGGCGGTCACGCCTTCCCCGGGAAACTCCGGGCGCCTCACTCGCTCTGGGGAATCGGTTGGACTCCACGGCTGTAACGCTCGGAAATTGCCCGAAAAAAGCGCGGCCATTATAGGAGACCCCGGTATCTTTGCAAGGCTCTTTCAAGCTCTCTGGTAAGGCGTCCACCGCCAACTGCAGCTATGCTGCGAACACCTTTCCCGACTGCCTGTCCAAACTCCTCCGATGTCAGGGGAAGCTCCCAGACGGGAAGCCCCTGTCGCTGGCACCTTCGACGGATCTGCTCCGCCGTGTCCGTGCCGGCGTCCGAAGAGAGCAACACAGCCTCGGCCCGGCCCTTGTCCAGGGCCATCGAAACCGTGTGTGCGCCGCTCTTCAAACACCCCGATTTTTGGAGCAATCCGCACAACTCGAGCAACCGTTTGCCGAGGTGCAGACGCACCGATTCGAGGGCCCAACCTGCCTCCATGGGAGACGGCTCCGACCGCAAGGCCCGCCCCAGCTTCGCGGTCCTGCTCCCACCCTCGATGCAGCTCCTGGTCCAGCAAAGATATGCGCCGCGCCCAGGTAGCCCACCGCTGAAATCGATGGCAGGGCGCTGGTCCGGGCCCAGCACGACCCGCAGGAACTCGTCGGGAGTTCCCTCGGTGCGGCACGCGATGCAGGACCGGACTACGTTCACGCTTCTTCGGTCTCCGTGGTTACGGGTTCATCGGCCTCTGGGGCCGCGGGCTCCTCGGACTCTGGGGCCGCGGGTTCCTCGGACTCTGGGGCCGCGGGCTCCTCGGCCGGCGGCGCGTCATCGCCCCCATCCAGCGTCTCCTCACCGTCTTCGGTATCGAGTCCGAGTTCAGCGCGCCGCTGGGCCTCTTCGGCCTCTTCTTGCAGGCGCTTGGCCTCCTCCTCTTCTTCGAGGGTGGGCAGCCCGGCAGCGATACGCTTCTCGTTCTCTTCGTTGCGGGCGAGTTCGGCACGCAGCTCCACGGTGAGGATGGCGTCGGCCTCGTCGATGACGGACTGGGCCTTCTCGGGATCGATCCCGAGGGTGTCTTCCAGATCATCCGGCTCGGCATCGGCCACGTCCGTGAGGTTGCGGAACCCGTACCGGATCAAGATCTCCATCTGGACCTCGTTGAGGAGGTTCAGACGCTCCAGATCCACGCGCGCCTGCTCGTTCATCTCCTGGATGCGGGTCTCGCTGTGGATATCGATCTTCCAGCCGGTCAGCTGGGCGGCGAGGCGGACATTCTGGCCCCGCCGTCCGATGGCCAGGGACAGCTGGTCATCCGGCACCACCAGCTCCATCGTATGGTTTTCCTCGTCGATGATGACCTTGGTCACCGCCGCGGGTGCGATGGCGGAACAGACGAAGCGGGCCGAATCGATGGAGTAGGAATGATGTCGATCTTCTCGCCGCGCAGCTCCTGCACGACCGCCTGCACACGCGACCCCTTCATGCCGACGCAAGCGCCCACGGGATCCACGTCGGCGTCACGAGAGGCCACGGCGATCTTGGCCCGCTGGCCGGGCTCACGGACGGCGGCCTTGATCTCGACGATGCCCTCGTAGATCTCGGGGACCTCCATCTGGAAGAGCTTGATCAACAGGTTGGGGTGGGTGCGGGACAGGATCACCTGGGGTGCGCGGCTGTTGCGCGCCACGTCCAGGATGTAGGACTGGATGCGGTCTCCCTGCCGGTAGGACTCGGTATGGACCTGCTCCCGGGGCGGCAAGATGGCGTCCGCCTTGCCCAGATCCACGATGATCGATCCCTTCTCGAAGCGGCGCACGATACCGGTGATCAGCTCACCCCTACGATCCTTGTACTCCTGGAAGTTGTTCTCCCGCTCGGCGTCGCGGACCTTCTGGATGATGACCTGCTTAGCCGTCTGGGCGGCGATGCGCCCGAAGTCCGAGATCTCCATCTTCATGCCGAGGCTATCGCCGAGCTCCACATCGGGGTCCAGCGCCTGGGCCTCGTCGATCTCGATCTCCATCTCCGGATCGTCGACCTTGTCCACCACCTCGAGGAACTCGAACAGTTCCAGCTCGGCCGTGTCGAGATTGAACTGCGCCTCGATCTCCTTTTCGTCGCCGTACTTGCGCTTGGCGGCGGCCTCTAGCGCCTCTTCGAGAACACCAACCAGGACCTCCTGGCTGATCCCCTTGTCCTTGCCGACCTGCTCGATGATCCTCGTTAGCTCTGCGGTCTGCATCCTGGGCTCCCTATCTATCTAGAACCAGTGCAATGGTTTAATTACTTGTTTTTCCTGCTCTTTTTCGAGCTGCGTTTCTTTTTTCCCGGTTTGGGAGGTTTCTCGTAGACGTACACCAGATTGGCGCGCTCCATGGCGGCCAGTGGCACGGGCAGATCGACGCCGTCCACCGTGATATCGACGATGCCGTTGCCGGCCTTGGCGATGAAACCACGGTAGTTCTTGCGGCCATCGATGGGTTCGAAGGTACGGACCCGCACTTCCTCGCCGATGAACCGCTGGAAGTGCTCTTCGCGCCGCAGGGGACGCTCCAGGCCCGGCGAGCTGACCTGCAGGTTGTAGGCGAGGCTGATGAAATCCTCGACGTCCAGCAGATCTCCGATCCGCCGATTGACCTCGACACAGTCCTGGATGCCCACGCCCCCCTCGCGGTCGATGAAGACCTGCAAGGTGGTCCGGCCATCCGCGACACGCCAGTCACAGGCGACGAGCTCATAGCCCATGTCGGCCAGCCGGTCTTCCAGCAGCTCCTCGGCCCGGTGGACAATATCGGTTCGATCGATCAACGGTCGTCCTTCCTCGAGACCCCAGCGCTTCGGCGAAAAAAAAGCGGGCCCCCGAGGGACCCGCTTCGCGTTACCTTGAAGCTATGGTGCTGCGTAAATACCACTCGGTGGTCCGGGTGGCAAGACCTAAGTAATATGGGGCCTCGTGCGCTGGCTGCCGGCGCACACTAGCGCGAGCGGCGGAGGATGCTGTGGGCGGCGAGGATTACATCGGTGCAGGTGGCGTGAACGCCGCGCTGGAACGCTGGATGGCGGCCATCCGGCCCTACGGCAGCGAGCGTCGGCCCACGGGTGATCCGCAACAGTGTGCGCTGTTGGTTCTCGATATGCAGCGGTTCTTCCTCGAGCCGCGCAGCCACGCCTTCGTGCCCGCTGCTCCCCGCATCCTCGATGGGGTGGGTAGGCTGGTCGCCGCCTTCGAAAACGCCGGAGCGCCGGTGCTCTACACGCGCCACGCCCTCACCGACGGCGATGATCCGGGGCGCATGGGCGACTGGTGGGGGGACGTGGTGCGGGAGGGCAGCCGGGACGCAGAGCTGATGGACGGCGTCGGGTCCCCCTCGGCGCGGGTCCTACGCAAGACTCGGTATGACGCCTTCGACGGGACCTCACTGGCGGCGCAACTGGACGACGCGGGCATCACCACGGTGGTGATCTGCGGCGTGATGACCCACTTGTGCTGCGAAACCACGGCCCGGGCCGCGTTCGGTCGCGGGTACCACGTGGTCATGGCTGCCGACGGCACGGCGTCCGCCGACGAGGGGCTCCACGTCGGCGCCCTGCGCGCCCTGTCCCACGGGTTCGCACGGATCCGCAGCTGCAGCCAGATCGTGTCCTGGCACCGCGGGGCGCCCGAATGTGTGGAAGAAAGCCACGCCGTGGCGACGGCCGCTGACCCGTTGGACCTGGCGGTCATCGGAGCGGGCCCGGCGGGGATGGCCGCCGCCCTGCAGGCCACCCGCGAGGACCTGGCCGTGGGGCTATTCGACGGTGCCGGCCCCGGGGGGCTGCTGCGCAACGCCGACCTGGTGGAGAATTACCTCGGCGTCGGCGGGATCCCCGGGGAGGCGCTGGTGGCACGTTTCCGGGCCCAACTGGTGTCCCACGGTGTCCGGCTCCAGCGGCAGGACGTGGCGCGCATCGTCTGCCGCGACGGGCACCCCTTCGAGCTTTTATTCGATGGGGCGCAGGCCCGTCGAGCCCGCGCCGTCGTACTGGCCACCGGCACGCAGCCCCGGTACGCGGGCATCCCCGGCGAGGAGACGCTGCCCGGGAAGGTGTGCCATGGCGTGGCGGATCTGCTGAGCAGCTGGGGTTCCCGGCCGGCCGGTGAGGCCGCGGTCGTCGGTGGGGGGGACGCGGCCCTGGATCAGGCTGTGAACCTGAGGCGCAGAGGATGGCAGGTCCAGGTGCTGATCCGCGGCGATGGGCCCCGGGCCCTGCCCCTGCTGGTGCGACGTGCCGCCGCGCTGCGGATCCCCCTGCTCACGGGCTGCACGGTGACGGGACTGCATGGAATGGAGGGGGGCTTGCAGATCCGATGGCGCAAGGGCACCGAAACAAGTATGTTGCGCGCGAATCGGCTGCTGGTTGCCGTGGGTCGCGAACCCCAGCTGCCGACCGTTGTCCTCGGTACCGAGGCCGGTTCTGGGGTGCCCATGGACCGGGCTACGCTGGATGATTGGCCCGGTATCCTGCAGGCGGGCGATCTCCGGCGGGGACGCTGGAGGCAGACGGCGATGGCAACCGGTGACGGTATCCAGGCCGCCATGGAGGCGGTCCGCTGGCTGGCTGCGGAGAGCAAGCGTTGAAACTCGAATCGCTATACCGCAAGGAGGATCTGGCCTCGGTCCACGTACTGGACTACGGCCCCGGTCCGGATGGACGCCGGCAGCTGGTCGAGGCCGTGGAGTCGGTCCAGCCTCCCATCCCGCGGGACGAGAAGTGGGTCCTGATCGTCTCCACCCTGTTCGGCTGCCCCGTGGGGTGCGCCATGTGCGACGCCGGCGGGCGCTGGGGAGGCCCCCTGTCCGCCGATCAGATCCTGGCCCAGATCGACCACCTGGTCCGTGAACGCTACCCTGGGCGCGAGCTGCCGCAACGCAAATGGAAGATCCAGTTCGCCCGTATGGGCGAGCCCGCCTTCAATCCGGCGGTGTTGGAGGTGCTCGAGAAGCTCCCCCGCCGGTACCAGGCTCGCGGCTTGCTGCCCTCCCTGTCCACCATCGCTCCGGTCGGTCGGGACGGCTTCTTCGAGGAGCTGATCGATATCAAGAACCGGCGGTACGGCGACGGCCGGTTCCAGATGCAGTTCTCGGTCCACACCACCGATGCCCGGGCCCGCCGCCAGCTGATCCCCGTCCGCACCTGGGATCTGGAGACGCTGGCCCGCTACGGTGAACGGTTCCACCGCCCAGGGGACCGCAAGATCACGCTCAACTTCGCCGCCTGTGACGGGTACCCCATCGATACCCGGCGGTGCGCCGACGTCTTCGATCCGGAGCGCTTCCTCATCAAGCTGACTCCCCTCAATCCCACCGAGAGCGTGCGCCGGCACGGCCTGCGCTCCCGGGTCGATGCGGATCGTCCCGACGCCAACGCCTCGCTGGTGGGCGAATTCGAGGAGCGGGGCTTCCAGGTCATCCTCAGCGTCGGCGAGCTGGAGGAGAACGCCATCGGCTCCAACTGTGGCCAGTTCGTGACGCGGGAGGAGCAAGGAGAAATCGAGGTCCGCGAGGGGTACCGGTCGGGGGAATATTTTTCTAGCCCAGAGTTCCAATGAGTTCGTGGACGGTGGCGATCCCATTGCTGTCCAGATAATCGTCGATCTCCGCCGCGACGCGCGGGCCGGCGCCCGGTTCCACGAGCGAAGCCGTGCCCATCTGGACGGCGCTGGCGCCCGCCACCATGTACTCCAGGGCATCCCGACCGCTGGCAACGCCACCACACCCGATGATGGGGATCGGCACGGCCCGGGCGCACTCCCACACCAGCCGCAACACCACCGGCTTGATGGCCGGCCCGGACAGCCCGCCGATGCCGTTACCGAGCAGGGGCCGGCGCCGGTCCAGGTCCACGGCCAGCGCCGGGATCGTATTGGACACGGTGAGGGCGCTGGCGCCGGCATCCGTCACCGCCTTGGCCATGGCGACGATGTCGGAGACCATGGGCGAGAGCTTGACCCACACGGGCAGCGGTGAGGTATCCACCACCGCCCGGGTGACGGCCGCCGCGGCGGCGGGCTGCGTGCCGAACTGAATGCCCCCCTCCTTGACGTTGGGGCAGGAGATATTCAGTTCCAGGGCGGCGACGCCATCCACGGCACCCACCGCCCCGGCCACCTCGGCGTACTCCTCGATGGATCGGCCGATGACGTTGACGATCACCGGGCAGTCCATCCCTTGCAGGAACGGCACCTTGTGGGCCATGAACCCCTCCAGCCCGGTGTTCTGCAGCCCGATGGCGTTCATCATCCCGCAGGGAGTCTCGGCGACGCGGGGGGGCGGATTCCCATCCCAGACATCCCGGGACACCCCCTTGGTCACCAGCCCGCCCAGGTCCGAAAACGAGAGCAGCCCGTCCAGCTCCTGTCCGTACCCGGCACAGCCGGACGCCAGCATGATCGGGTTGCGGAGCTCGAGCCCTGCCACGGTCGTCGTCAGATCGGCCATCACACCACCCCCTTGAGGCCCACCAGATCCAGTTCTTCGGCGTCGAAGACCGGGCCATCCTTGCAGGCCAGCGCGTAGCGCTCGGCCCCCGCTTCGACGGCACCCGCTGAGCGGGGCACGGAGCACCCGACACAGGCGCCGTAGCCGCATCCCATGCGGGCCTCGACGCTCAGCTGGCAGCCAGCCCCCTCGTCCCGGGCCCGCTCGGCGATGGCGGCCAGCATCGGTACCGGCCCGCAGGCGTAGTACCGGACGGTCTGTGGTTCACCGATGGGTTCACAGCTGTCCAGGGCGTCCAGCACCGTGCCGTGGACCCCTTCGGAGCCGTCCATCGTCGCTACCGTCACCGAGATCGGGAGCTGGAGCAGGCCGCTGAGGCAGGCCCGGTCGGCCGGCCCCGAGATCCCCCCGATGACTCGCGGGGGTGTCCCTCCCGAAGCCAGGATTCGCTGGGCCAGGGCCACCATCGGCGGGATTCCCACGCCTCCCCCCATCAACACCGCCAGCTCACCGGACGCCGGCAGCTGGAACGGCCGGCCCAGGGGCCCCAGCACGTTCAAGCTCGCGCCGGGCTCGACCCCGGACAGGGCCTCGGTCCCCTCCCCCATCACCCGGTAGAGGATGTCCACACAAGGTTTGCTGTCCACGATGCGCACGCCCTGCAGGCTCAATGGCCGGCGCAGCAGCTGGGCCTCGCCACACTGGAGCATGGCGAACTGACCGGCATGGAATCGCCGCAACTGCTCACCGCCGCTCAGGGTCAGTAGCCAGTGCCGCGAATCCAGGGCCTCGTGGGCCACCACACGTAGCTTCTCGTCCCGGGCGCCAGGCGCCTCAGCCCTCTCCATCCCGTGCCTCCTCGCGCGCCCCCTCCACCAGGTAGCGGAGCAAAACCAGGGCGTCCTCGCCGTTGTTGCGGTAATAACGCCGCCGCAGGCCCACCTGCTGGTAGCCGGCAGCGCCGTACATCTGCTGTGCCGCGTCGTTGGATTTGCGGACCTCCAGCACCCCGATGGCCGCCCCCCGGCCGATGCCGTCGGTCTCCGCCAGCCTCAGCAGCTCTCGGCCCAGGCCCCGCCGCCGCCAGCTGGGCTCGACGGCGATGGTGAGCAGGTGCAGCTCGTCCTCGACGACCCAGTAGTTGACGAAGCCACGCAGGACCTCGCTCCCTTCTTCAAACGCCAGGACCACCCGGGAGAATGGGGTCTGCAGCTCCTGCTCGAAGGCCGCCAGGGGCCAGGGGTTGTCGAAACAGGCTGCTTCCAGGCGCACCAGCGCGTCCAGGTCATTGGTGTCGGCGAGACGGGTGGTGATGGCCATCGGAGGGCGTCCGTTCATGGTTCGATCCCCAGCTGGGAACGCCCCAGGTCGGTGATGCGCACACCCCGCTTCTCGCGGATCGTGGTGAGCCATTGCGTGTAGGCCGCGTCGTAGCGCCCGTGCCACATCTCGTAGCGCAGCGTCTCCCGTGCCTCCTCTTCGGCCACACCTTGCCAGCGCTCGTCCTCGGCGTCGAAGCCCTGTTCCAATTCCCGATCCGAGACCCGGGTGGAGGACAAAAGCCGCAGCTCTGCATAGGTCCGGGCCCGCATCTCCTCGGCAAAGTGGGCGGTCAGCTCGGATGTCCCGATCTTCCAGCGGCCCAGCCAGCGCGTCAGGTCCTCGACCCGGTCGAAGCGGTCCAGGAAATCTTCCAGACGGCGTGAGACCTCTTCGTCCACGTTGATGACCTCGGCGGTGGACTCCTGCAACAGCAGCGATCGGTCGATGAGCAGCTCCAGCACCGCGGCGTCCGCCACCGACGGCCCCAGGTTCACCTGCCGTGCTCCCTCCCGCATGACCCGCTGGATCTCCGCCTCGAACTGGACGTCGCTGAGCATCAACGGCCGTTCCCCGGCCACGGCGACGACGCCGTCCACGACGGCCTGAGCACGGGCCGCCCCGGCCTGGCCGAGGGCCGCGCCCAGGGCCACACACAGGGCCACGACGATGGCCCGACGCGCCGGTGGCTGGGACATCACGCGGGCCTCACTCCGTAGATCGAATCCAAGGTGATCATCGCCACGTTGGCGAAGGCGTGGAACAGGGCCGATGCCAGGATGTTGCCCGTCCGCGCGCGCAGCCAACCAAACACCAGCGCCGGGAAGAAGATCGCCGGCTGCCACCATTGGAACTGCACCAGCGAGTGGCCCAGGGTGAACAGCACCGCCGTGATCCAAAACGGCGCCCCCAGCTCGGCCCCCCACAGGGACCAGCGGGCCTTGCCGAACACCTGACGCAGCCGGGTCTGCATGTATCCGCGGTAGAAGAACTCCTCGGCGTAGCCCACGGCGATGAGCTGCCACAGGATGATCTGCAGCAGATCGTCGGGCAGCCCGTGCTCCGGGTGGTGGGCGCGGAAGGGGTGTTCCATCCCCATCCAGCTGCTGAATTCGGGGAGGAACCAGCTCAGGTACAGGTGATTGCCCAGGATGAACACCGGGTAGATGGCCAAGATGACCAGGCCGGCTGTTCGGGCGGCGCGGAGCAGTTGGCGGCCCAGCGGCTCGGGCAGCACGATGTCCGGATCCACGGTGTGGCGGGTGAAGCGGCCCAGCACCACCGGCGCATAGATGAACAGGATCGGGACGATGATCTGCCAGTTGTTCCCCAGGGGAATGGCGTCGCGGAGCACCAGAAAACCACGGATCAGGCCACAGGTGACGAGGAACAGCAGGCCCACCTCCAGCAAGGTCCGGCGGGGGTCCACCGGCGGCGGAGAGTCCTGCGGCGAGCCGCTGTCGGCAGGCTCTTGTGAGGGGGCGGACACGATTGACCTCACCTTGTCAGAGTGGCTGGCGCATCTTAGGAGTCAACGCAAGCCCGATCAACAGAGTCTGAATGGTCATGGGCTGGAGCCGTCCATCGGAAACGGACTCCACAAGAATCGCCCGCGCGTGTTAGGTTACGTGCGCGTCGCGCCCGGAGTCCCTATCCAGGGGCCGAGCGCGCGCCCCTGGAAGACGTAAGGAGTTACAAAATGCTGCGTTCCCTTCCCTGGTTCCTGGCCCTGGCCCTGCTGCTCGTCGCGCTGCCCGCAACCGCCGCCGACGAAGAGGAGACCGGCATCACCGCCGGCCTGATCGACGACGGCGCACGCCGCGGAGAGATCGACCGCTACTACAAAGACGTGCTGGGGGCCTCCCACCCCGAGGACGCGGTGGAGCCTCACGAGTCCGACGTCATCGACCCGGCCAATGCGTGGACAGTCGAGAACTTCGTCGTCGAGGTGGATAGCCTCAAGATCACGTTCGAGTCCGGCGAATTCTTCCCCCGCACCGAGATCGAAGGCGAGGTCTACGGGGCGGTCTACCTGGGCACGGGCCGCTGGGAGTTCGCCACCGACATCTCGGTGGAGCAGGACGAGCTGGAGTACTACGCCGGCCAGCGTTCCCTGGACCAGACCTTCACCAACATGTTCTTGCAGTTCTCCCCGGACCATCTGGCCAAGTTCAAGACCGACGCGGCCCAGGCCGCCAGCGGCGACGCGAAGAAGGCCAAGGAAGCAGCCTCCTTCTGGAAGAAGCGCCGCGAAGCCCAGCCCTCCGTCTTCGACCTGGAGATCGCCTGGTTCCACATCGAGGGCCACGAGTACTTCGACCGCCTGATGCTCGAGGCCAACTTGGACAAGGTGAAGAAGGGCAAGGGCTTCTTCGTGTACGAGTGGGACATCCACGACCGCGAAGAGGTCAAGATGTGGCGCTACCGTGTCAACGCCTTCGACCCGGACGTGGTGGACAGCGAGTGGCTGTGCCACTTCATGCAGAAGGATGACCGGGAACGGCTAACCGCCCGCGAGAAGGCCTACAAGGAATCCTCCCGCATCAACGTGGAGCACGTGGACGGGGACTTCGAGATCTACAAGGACGAGGACACTCTGGAGTGGGGCCTGCGCGGCGACGTCACCGTCACCTACGTGCCGTTGATCCGCGACCTCAAGACGGTCTCCTTCGCCCTCTCCGACGTCCGCATTGCCGGCGTGCTGGACAAGGACGACAACGTACTGCCGTTCATCTTCAAGAGCGGCCTGCTGATCACCGAGCTCCCCGAGCCGGCCAAGAAGGGCGAGAAGCAAACCCTGCGGATGAAGTACGAAGGCGAGATCGTCACGGTCATCAAGCAGCCGGAACCGGAAATGGGGCTGCAGGGGCAGAGCGATACGGCGTCGGCCGAAGTGGTGTTCATGAGCATCATCGCCTATACGCTGCTCGGGCAGGCCTGGTACCCCTGGAACTACCAGGATGGGCGCGACCAGTGCACCTGGGAGTGGCGGGTCACCATTCCCAAGCCGATGATGGTGGCATCATCCGGCGTCACGACCAGCCAGGTTGAAGAGGGCAAGTTCTACAAGTACACCATCAAGCAGGGCACACCCATCTCCCAGGGCGGGATGATCTTCGGCCGCTACACGCCGATCACCGACGACATCAACGAGGGCAAGAGGCCGTTCATCCGCGTGCTGGCCTTCCCCGGCTACATGGACTCCGCCCACGAAATCCTCGAGCAGTCCCACGACATCATCGAGTACTTCGAGGAGCTGTATCAGGTGCCGTTCCCGTACCCGGAGCTGGAGATCGGCCAGATGCCCTTCATGATGGGCTTCGCCTACATGATGCCCGGGCTGATCGAGATGTCTGGTGAGGCCTACCTCAGCAAGGAGAAGCTGCTGGACATCTACAACTACCGCAACCCCTTCATCCGCGATGCGTTCCTCCCCCACGAAATCGCCCACTGCTGGTGGGCCGGCCACGTGGCGGACCGCACCGACCACGACCGCTGGATGCTGGAGATGGGCGCCGAGTACTCGGCGGCCCTGTTCCACGAGGCGGCCAAGGGGCCCGAGGGGTACAACCAGGCCCTCAAGATGTGGCGCAACCAGCGCAACGCCAAGAACACCAAGAAGACCATGCCCCTGTGGGTCGCCTTTGCCCACAACGGCCAGGGGGACAAGCGGCACAACAGTACGGTGTACGGCCGCGGGCCGCTGCTCCTGCACGAGCTGCGCGAGGCCCTGGGCTACGAGAAGCTGGTCTCCGTGCTGCGCGCCATCCTCCAGGAGTGGGGCGGCGACGCCATCAGCACCGAGGATTTCCAGATGGTGCTGGAGAAGGCGACGGGCATGTCCTTCGAACAATTCTTCGAGCTGTATGTCTACGGCAACGAGGCGCTGGGTTCGGCCCCCGAGGATATGCTCCAGCCCAAGAAGTAGAGCAGCTCCCTACCCGGCGCGCACCATATCGCCGCGGGCCAGCCCCGTCACGCGGGCCGCCGACCCTCCACGACACGCGATCTCGACGAATCCGCCGCTGCCTACCAGCGCAAGTAGCTCGCCCTCGGCGACCTTGCCGTAGGTCTCCACCAACTCGAGCCGCGTAGCGTCGGGGAGCGACACCTGCACCCGCCCCGTCAGCTGGTCGCCCCGGAGGTCGGTGATCAGGTTGCCGAAACGATCCACGTCCACGATGTGCGCTTCCCAGCCCGATGGGGAACGGCGCGGCACGCTGCCCTCCAGCTGGACCGCATCGGTGATGTGCGGCGCCACGGCCGCCGGCCCATCCGCCAGGGCCAGGGCGGCGGCTGCCGGCGCGAACAGATCCCTCCCGTGGAAGGTCGCGGAGAGTTCGCCGGCGCCCACGGCTGCCGGATCGATGGCCGTGACGACGGCGCCATCGGCGGCAAGCATGGGGGTCAGCAGGCCGTTGTCCGGCCCCACGGCCACCCGCCCGTCCGCCTCGGCCACGATCGCCCGGCGCTCCGTGCCGACTCCCGGATCGACGACCGCAAGGATCACTGACGGGCGGGGCAGATAAGGGAGCGCCCCGGCCAGGGCACGGGCGCCACCGGCCACGTCCTGGGGCTCGATGGCATGGGTCAGATCCACCAGCACACACCCGGGGGCGCGGCGGAGTACGACGGCCTTCATCTGGCCCACGTAGGTATCGTCGGTTCCAAAATCGGTGAGCAGGAATACGGGTTTCATCTGTGTCAGATATAGGACTGGCCGACGCGGGAGTCTTCCATCAGTCGCGTCAGCTGTAGCCCCTCCGGCCCGGGTTTGCGCACCCGCTGCTCGATGTGGTGGGACATACGGCCGGACTCGGAGGGATTGCGAGCCAGCAGGAACACGTCGAGGCAATCCTGCTCCGTGGGGCCCTTCGCGGCGACGCGGGCGCACCCCTGCAGGAAGGCTTCCAGTCCGTCCTCGAAGGGCAGGCGTTCGCGGGTCAGATCCCACAAGCCCATCGCCACGGAGGTGACTCCGGCGCGGATCAGGACGCCGGCGGAGCGGCCCACTACCTGACGGACCAGGGCTTCGTCGATGTCCTGATCGCGGCCCAGCCCGAATAAAAACGTGCGTCCGAAAGGCAGGCGAGCGCCGGTGCTCACCAGCATGTCCTCCCCCAGCGCCCCCTGATACCGCCGCTCGAGCAACTGCTGGCTGAGCTTGCCGCACAGGCGCCAGTCGATGCGGCCGGCCGGGCCGTGCAGCGGCCGCTCGTCGAGCACCACGCCACAGGCCGCGGCGTCCAGGGCCGGGAGGCTTTCGATGGTCTGTTGAACGACGTCGAGGCGGATCTCCACCCTAAACCCCTCAGGAGACCTGCTGGTCCTTGTCGAACGTTTCGTTCTTGGAGATCTTGTCGAGGATACCGTTGATGAAGGCCCCCGACTCCCCCGTAGAGAACCGCTTGCCCAGCTCGATGGCCTCGTTGATGGAGACCATCAACGGGATGTCCGGATAGTGGAAGAACTCATACACCGCCAGCCGCAGGATGTTGCGATCCACACCGGGCATACGGTGCAGCCTCCAGTTGATGGAGTACTTCTCGATGAGCGTATCCAGTGTCTCGCCGTGTTCCACCACTCCGCGCGCCAGGCTACTGGCGAACAGCACGCTCTCGTCGTCCTCTTCCACATCCTCCCAGAACAGGTCGACTGCGGAGTCGATGTCTCCATCGCCGACATCCACCTGATAGAGGATCTGCAGCGCGTGTTCGCGGGCGCGGCGTCGGCTACCCATCCTCTTCCTCGTCGAAGCTGGACATCAGGTTGACCATCTCGATGGCGGCCATCGCCGCCTCGTGGCCCTTGTTGCCGGCCTTGGTGCCCGCCCGGTCGATGGCCTGATCCACGGAATCGGTGGTCAGCACACCAAAGGCGATGGGCACGCCGGTATCCAGCCCGATGTGGGCCACGCCCTTGCTGACCTCGGCGGCCACGTAGTCGAAGTGGGGCGTGCCACCGCGGATCACCGCGCCCAGCGCGATGATGGCGTCGTACTTGCCCGCATCCGCCAGCCGTTTGACCACCAGCGGGATCTCCCAGGCACCGGGGACCCAGTACACCGCGATGTCATCGTCTTCCACGCCGTGCCGCACCAGCGTGTCCACCGCACCCTCCAGCAGGTGTTCGGTGATGAACGAGTTGAAGCGCCCCACCACGATGGCGAAGGACTGCCCGCCCGCTTCCAGCGTGCCCTCATAGTTGGTGACCATTGGTTCGCCTCCCGGCTCAGTCCTCGACGACCTGACGCACCATCGAATAGCTCGGTTCGCAGTCGTCGGGGACGGTTTCTTCAATAAGTCGGATGTACTCGGTGATTTCCAGGCCAAAACCCTCGATACCCACGATCTTGAGGTTCTCCTGGTTGGTGATCAGCTTGATCTTGCGCAGCCCCAGCAGGCGCAGGATCTGGGCGCCGATGCCGTAATCACGCAATCCCTTGGGGTAGGGATCCGGCTCGTGGGGATTGGGCTTGACCGGGGGCGAGTCCTCGCAATGGGCCGCCAGCCGGCCCAGCAGGGTCGCCTCGTCGAAGGGGCGCAGCACGAACAGCACCACCCCGCGCTCTTCGCCGGAGAGGAACCGCAGCGACCGCTCCAGGGTCATGCCGTGGTCCAGGCGCATGGCGGAGAAGGCGTCGGCCCACAGATTGCCGTTGTGGACGCGCACCGGAACAGGCTCGTCACCATCGATGTCGCCCTTGATGGCGGCGATGTAGTACAGCCCGTTGACCTCGTTGGAGAAGACCTTGACGTCCAGATCGCCAGCCCATTTGGTGGGCAGCACGGCCTCGCCCGCCACGCTCACGAGTGTCTCGTGCTGCAGACGGTGGGCGATGAGGTCGGCGACGGTAAGGATGGCAATCTTGTGTTCCTTGCCCAACTCGATGAGCTCGGGGAGCCGGGACATGGTCCCGTCCTCGTTCATCACCTCGCAGATGACCCCGGCGGGCTTGAGCCCGGCCAGGCGCGCCAGGTCCACCGCACCCTCGGTCTGGCCGCTGCGCACCAGCACACCACCGCCGCGGGCCCGCAGCGGGAAGATGTGGCCAGGGCTGACCAGGTCGGAGGGCACCGCGTTGTCGTCGATGGCCGCCAGCACCGTGGCGGAGCGGTCCGCCGCGGAGATACCCGTGCTGACGCCGCGCCGGGCTTCGATGGAGACGGTGAACGCGGTGCCGTACATGGACCGGTTGTCGTTCACCATCATCGGCAGCTGCAGCTGATCGACGGTGGCCGGGTCGAGGGCCAGGCAGATGAGGCCACGGCCATACTTGGCCATGAAGTTGATGGCTTCTGGCGTGACCTTGTCCGCCGCAACCACCAGGTCGCCTTCATTCTCGCGGTTCTCGTCATCCACCAAGATGATGATGCCGCCGGACCGGAAGGCCAGCAGCGCCGACTCGACGCGTTTGTTTGGATCGGATGGGAAGGGATCGAACGTCACGATGAGCTCCTATTACCCCCGCCTCGTCCCCGAAGAGGTGGCTTTATAAACCCTGAGCGGCCCAGCAAATCAAGTGAAATGTCGCTTTTTGTCTGCACGCCTTCTTCGCCGCGATAGGGGGCCAGCTGCCGCTGCACCATCTTGGACAGCATATCCACCTCGATGTTGACCTTGTCCCCCACCTGCAGGCCCAGCAGATTGGTCTCCACGCCCGTGTGCGGGATCACGTTGACATCGAAGCGGTCCTCGCCCAATCCGTTGATGGTTAGGCTGACGCCGTTGATGGCGACGGACCCCTTGGGGACCAGCAGCCGGCACGCGCCCGGATCCAGCTCGAACTCCAGCTTCCAGGAGCGGTCCACCTGGGTCCGCGAGGCCAGCTTCCCCTCACTATCCACGTGGCCACTGACCAGGTGGCCTCCCAGGCGGTCCCCCAGCTGGAGCGCACGTTCCAGGTTGACTCGGGTCCCGGGACGGGCGGCCCCCAGCGTCGAAATGGCCAGGGACTCGGCGCTCACGTCCACCTCGAAGCGGCGGTCTCGCTCGTGCTTGACGACGGTCAGGCAGACGCCATCCACGGCGATGGACTCCCCCATCTGGATGCTCTCCAGCCGGGTATCGCTCTCGACGGCCAGGCGGCTGCCGCCCCCCATGGGCCGTACCGCGACGATTCGGCCGACGGCCTCGATCAGTCCTGTGAACACGGGACCTCCACTGGCCTACGGGCCTCGATCAATAGATCCGGCCCTAGCCGCTGTGTTCCCACGAACTCCAGCTCGGCGGCATCGGCGAGGCGTTGCACGCCGCGACCCCGGATGGGCCCGGGGGCTTCGTCACCGCCAATAATCATCGGGGCCATGTAGCGCAACACCTTGTCGTAGAGTCCAGCGTCCACCAGAGCGCCAGCCAGGGTCGCCCCACCCTCCACGAGCAGATCGATGACCTCCCAGCGAGCGTACAGATCGGCGAGGGCCGCTGCCAGGTCCACCCGCGGCCCATCTCCGCAGGCGATCCGCTCCACCCGCGCCCCCTCGGCCGGCCCGGCCTCCGCCAAGCTGGCCGTCGTCGTATAGACGATGACCTGCACGCCGTCGTCGGCGAACAGCGCCGCATCCGGCTGGACCCTGAGCTGGCTGTCGAACAGCACGCGGATCGGGGAACGGTCCCCCCCCTCCGGGACCCGCGCCGTCAGCCGGGGATCGTCCGCCAGCGCGGTACCCGAACCCACGGCGATGGCTTGGCTGGACGCCCGCAGGCGGTGGACGTGCTCCCGGGCCGCCTCGCCGGTAATCCACTGGCTCTCGCCAGACCGTGTGGCGGTACGGCCGAACAGATCGGTGGCCATCTTCAGGGTCACGTGGGGGCGGGCCCCGGCGCGGGCTGCGAAGTAGATCTCGTTGAGTTCGGCGCATTCGGGGGCCAGGACGCCGACCTGGACGTCCACGCCGTTGCCCCGCAACGACGCGATACCCTGGCCGCTCACCACGGGGTTGGGATCCTGGTTACCCACCACGACCCGGGCCAGACCAGCGGCCAGCACCGCCTGGCAGCAGGGGCCGGTACGGCTCGTGTGGCAGCAAGGCTCGAGGGTCACGTAGATGGTGGCGCCGCGGGGATCTTCGTCACAATGCTGCAGGGCATCGATCTCGGCATGGGGCCCGCCCGCGACCCGGTGGTAACCCTCGCCGATGACCCGGCCGTCGCGGGTGATGACCGCGCCGACCATGGGGTTGGGCCATGTCGTGCCGAGGCCCCGGCGGGCCAGTTCGAGCGCCCGCCCCATCCACCGTTCGTCGTCGAGCGACATCAGCGGCTGTCTTCCTGGTCTCCCACCAGCTGGTCCAGCGCCCTACGGAATTCGCCCGTGTCCTCGAAGCGACGGTACACGCTGAGGAATCGGACGAACGCCACGTCGTCGATCTTCTTGAGTTCCTCGGCCACTGCCTCACCGACGGTATCGGTCGCCACCTCACGCTCACCGCCGTTTTGCATCTTCATGGCCACGTTGTCGACCACCGCATCCATCGTCTCGGTGGGCACCGGGCGCTTCTTGCAGGCCAGCTGGATCCCGTGCCGTACCTTCTCGCGGTCGAACTCTTCCCGGCTGCCGTCCTTCTTCACCACCATCAGGGCCATCTCTTCATGGCGTTCGTAGGTGGTGAAGCGGACCCCGCATTTCTCGCACTCCCGGCGGCGACGGATGGCTTCGCCGTCACGCAGAATGCGTGAATCGACGACCTTGGTCTCGCTATGGCCGCAGCCGGAGCAGCGCACGGTTTAAAGCCCCTCCGCCCCCATCATTTTGCCAATGCGTCGGGCATGCCGGTCGCCGCCGAAGCTGGCTCCCAGGAAGGCATCGAGGATGGACGATGCCAGGCCGATGCCGATCACGCGCTCGCCGAGGCACAGCACGTTGGCGTCGTTGTGTTCGACGGCCATCGCCGCCATGAACGGATCGGTGACCAGGGCCGCGCGGATCCCGCGGATCTTGTTGGCGGTCATCGACATCCCGATGCCGGTCCCGCACACCAGCAGCCCCTTGGAGCCCTCGGTCTGTGCCACCTTGGTGGCCACCTTGATGGCGAAATCCGGGTAGTCCACCGAGTCTGTGGCGAAGGGCCCCAGATCCTGCACCTCATGTCCCCGATCCGCGAGGGCCTCGACGAGGAACTCCTTGAGCTGAACGCCGCCGTGGTCCGCACCGACAAAGAACGTGGCCATGGGTCACCCCTCGAATCTTCGGAAAGCCAGGCAGGCGTTCGTTCCACCGAACCCAAATGCGTTGGACAACGCCACGTTGACCTGTGCTTCTCGCGCCTCGTTGGGAATGTAATCGAGGTCGCAGTCCGGGTCCATCTCTTCGTAGTTGATGGTAGGGGGCAGGATGCCCTCGTGGAGCGCCTTGGCCAGGATGGCAGACTCCAGCCCGCCGGCGGCCCCGAGCAAGTGCCCGGTCATCGATTTGGTCGAGCTGACAGGCATCTGCTTGCAGTGATCTCCAAACAGGGTACGGATGGCCTTGGACTCGTTGCGGTCGTTGAACGGCGTGGATGTACCGTGCGCGTTGATGTAGCCCACATCCTGAGGTGACAGCCCGGCGTCCTTGAGCGTCAGGTTCATGCAGCGGACCGCGCCCTCCCCCTCCGGGGCCGGCTGGGTCATGTGGAAAGCGTCACTGTTGAGCCCGTAACCCACGATTTCTGCGTAGATGCGGGCGCCCCGCTTGCGGGCGAAATCCAGCTCCTCGATGACCAGGATACCGGCCCCTTCGCTCATCACGAAGCCGTCCCTTCCCAGGTCGAACGGCCGGCTCGCGCGGGTCGGATCATCGTTCCGAGTGGACAGCGCGCGCATCTTGGCGAATGAGGCGACAGCCAGCGGGACGATCGGGGACTCGGAGCCACCGGTGATGCACACGTCGATGCTTCCCGAGCGGATCGCGTGGAACGCCTCACCGATACTGTGGTTGCCCGTGGCACAGGCACTCACCGCAGAGAAATTGGGGCCCTTGGCGCCCGTCTCGATGGAGATCATGCCCGGCGCCATATTGATGATCAGGCGGGGGATGGTGAAGGGCGATACCCGGCGTGGACCCTTCTCCTCGATGGTCATCGTGGCATCGCAGATGGTGCCAAGCCCACCAATGCCCGAGCCCACATACACACCGGCCCGTTCCGCGAACTCGTCCTCGATGGTCAGCCCCGCATCCTCCGTGGCCATGCGGGACGCCGCCAGCGCCAGCTGGAGGAATCGGTCCAGCTTGCGCAGTTCCTTGGGGTCGAACCAATCCGACGGGTCAAAATCGGTAGACTCGCCTCCGATCCGACAGGTGTGGTTTTCGGTGTCGAAGTAAGTAATGGGGCCGATGCCCGACTGCCCTTCGCAGAGGCCCGCCCAGGTGGAAGAAAAATCTGGCCCCAACGGGCTGATGGCGCCGATGCCGGTAACTACGATTCGTCGCATGTGATGAGGGACTCCCACAGCCCGAGAACGTCTGGAACGTCGCGGCAGCGGGCCGCGGAGTTGCCGCCGGTCCCGGATATGACTGTGCTGGCAGGGTCAGGAACTATGCTGTTCGACGTAGTCGATCGCGTCCTTGACCGTCTGGATTTTTTCGGCCTCTTCGTCGGGAATATCGGTCCCGAATGCTTCTTCCATCGCCATCACGAGCTCGACGATGTCAAGGGAGTCGGCTCCCAGATCATCAATAAACGAGGCTTCTGGTCGGATTTCATCGATACCAACACCCAGCTGCTCGCTGATGATCTTCTTCACCTGCTCTTCGTACGAGGTAGCCATCAACGCCTCCGTGCGTTCTGCTTGTTTGGACGACGGTTTTTTCCGTCGGCGGAGGTAGCTATATCACCCGTTTTATGCGCTGTAAACCCGTCAAATGGCTGAGAAAATTGGCCAGACCATTCCAACGTCAAAACCATGTCAAGTAAAATCTACCATTCATGTAGGCTTTGCGGAGTGATCAGCTGGCTGTGACGTTGCGCAAGGCGCGCTCGAGGCGGTCGTTCAGCCCCACCTCGACGGTGCGGTCCGCGAACCTCAGTGCGCTGGCGATGGCATGCTCGTCAGCCCGTCCGTGTGCGATGACGACACAGCCCTGGACACCCAACAACAGCGCGCCGCCGATCTCCGCGTAGTCCATGGCCTGCTGGGCGCGCTGGAACGCGCCTCTCATCAACAGCCCGCCCAGCATCGACGACGCGGAGCTCCGCACCTCGCGACGGATGTGTTCCGTCACCTGCTGCGCGATGCCCTCGGCGACCTTGAGCACCACATTGCCCATGAAGCCGTCGGTCACGACGACGTCGACGACGCCGCCGAACATCTCGTTGCCCTCGACAAATCCCCGGTAGTTGATGGGCATCTCGCCGATGAGCTGGTGGGTGTGCCGGATCAGCGCAGTCCCCTTTTCTTCCTCTTCACCGTTGGACAGTAGCCCGACGCGCGGCCGGCGGATGCCCAGTGACAGTTCGGCGAAGACGGTGCCCATGGTGGCGAACTGCATCAGCAGCTCGGGCTTGCAATCCACATTGGCGCCTGCATCTAGCATGGCTACGGGACCGAAGGTGGTGGGGAATACGGCGACGATGGCCGGGCGCTCGATTCCGGGCACCCGCTTGAGGACAAATATCCCCATGGCCAGCGCAGCGCCCGAATTGCCCGCCGACACCAGCGCGCCCGCTTCTCCCGAGCGCACGAGCTCGAAGGCTACGCGTAGGCTGGATTGTTTCTTGCGTCGAAGCGCCGAGGAGGGGTGGTCCTCCATCTCGACGACCTGGGAAGCATGGTGGACGTGCAGTCGCGGCGGGATCTCGCCGGCTTCGTCGAGTTCTGGGCCGATGGTCGCCTCGTCACCGACGAGGATGACCTCGACATCGTGCTCACGTACGGCCCTCAAGGCACCGCGCACGGTGGCTTCGGGCGCGTGATCCCCCCCCATGGCGTCCAGCGCGATGCGCGTCGCCACGTAGCACCTCCGGTGAGCCGGCTAGTCTTCCATCTCGATGACAGCCCGGCCCCGGTAGTGCCCACAGCTCGGGCAGACACGATGATAGAGCTTCATCTCGCCACAGTTGGGGCACTTGTGGAGGGCGGGGGTGTGCTTGATGGCGTCGTGGCTCCGCCGCATGTTGCGCTTGGATTTGCTCGTTTTACGTTTGGGGACGGCCATGGCAGCCTCCTTGGTTTTCAGGACTCGGCGTCTATTTTCAGGGTGGCCAAAACCGCCATGCGGGGATCCGGCTGCTTGCCGTCGCAGCCACAGGACTCCACATTGCGGTCGGCCCCACACTGGGGGCACAGGCCCTTACATTCTTCGTCGCACAGCGGCTTATCCGGCAACGCCAGGATCAGCTGCTCGCGGATCAAATCCATCAGGTCGAGTTCTTCGCCGTCGAAGTAACTCTCGTCGAGATCGGTTTCCTCGATCTCCGCGTCCTCCTCCAGAGGAGGTACTTCCAGCAACAGGACCGCATGCACGGCCCGTTGCGTATCGAACGGGACCTCGGCCAGGCAACGCGAGCAGCTCAACAGCGCCCGCAGCTCCATCGACCCGCCCAGCTCGATGCGCTGCTCCTGCCGGGTCACCGAGACCCGGACCGAACAGCGGTGGTCGCCGTCTGCCTCGACAGCCTCCGCAATACACTTGCGGAAGACCGGTTCGGCCTCATCCACGAGATATTCCATCCCGGTGGCCGGGATCTCGTCGATGCGGACGCAGTGGCGCACGGCTCTCACTCCCAAAGAGCGTGCATGATAGACGTCGCCGTTTTGAAGTCAAGAGCGCTGTTCCGCGCGTGCGTAGATACAATATGCTCCCGGCGCGGGGTCCCGCGATCCTAGGTTCAGACGAGAGGAGCGACCGATGACCATCCGAACCCCCACCACCGTCGGCTGGTATCCGGATGATCGTGCCCGCTGTGGAGCCACCATCGACCGTTTCGTGGACAGCTTGGCTCACGAGCTGCCCGGGGCACTCCGGGGGGGCGTGGTCCCCCACGCTGGCTGGGCTTACTCCGGGAGTACGGCAGCCCTCACCTTCGCCGCCCTGGCCCACACCGCCGCCCCACGGGTGGTGGTTGTGCTGGGGGCGGTTCATGCCCACGGAGTCGACGGGCCCACCGCCTGCGATCACGAGGCCTGGCAGACGCCCATGGGATTGCTGGAAGTAGACGCCCCGTTGCGATCCGCACTCGCCGAACGGGATCTCGTCGGCGTGGATGGCCGCGCCCACGCTCGGGAACACTCCATCGAGGTCCAGGCCCCGCTGCTGGCCCACCTGCTGCCGTCGGCGAGCTTCCTGCCCGTTGCGGTACCACCCTCCCCTTCGGCCGCCGACTTCGGCCGGCAGCTGGCCGCCGTCCTGGAGGAGGATGGCCGGCCCATCGCCGTCGTGGCCAGCACCGACCTCACCCACTACGGTGAGCCCTACGGATTCGCCCCGGGAGGGGGCGGCCAGCCAGGGATGGACTGGGCCCGGGCAAACGACGACGCGCTGCTCGAACGGATCCGGCAGATGGATGCGGAGGGAGTCCTCGAACACGCGCGCCAGAACCGCAGCGCGTGCGGTGCGGGCGCCGTGGCCGCCGCCATCGCGTGCATGAACGTCCGCGGGGCTACCGGGGCCACCGTACTGGGCCGTACCTCGAGTTATGAGCAGATGCCGGATCGCGGAGAGGCGCTGTGGGTGGGTTACGCCTCTGTGGTGTTCACTACCTGACCGACTGACCGAGCCAGTTGAGCAGCGGGCGGTAGGGATAGTACTCGCTGTCTCCCACGTCGGCGCCGCCGTGGCCGGACGGATCCCTGCGAATGACCGGGATCCCCTCGACCTCTTCGACCCACAAGTAGCCCAGCGACATGCCCAGCAATCCCGGCGTGCCATCGTGTCGGTCCGACAGACAGAGGATGACCTCCAGCCCCGGCTCGAAGCGCGGATCGCCGGGGACGAAGGTGCCCAGGCCGGGCAACTCACCCGAAGGGCGGTGCAGCTGGATCCGCGACGGACCCGCCCCGCGCAGCCACTGGTGAACGTCGATCTCGACCATGCTGTGGACCCGTCCGTTCCCGTCCTCGAACGGTTCGACCGACACCACCTGGCCGTGGACGACCCCCTGGGAGCGGGAGACCACCCCTTCGATGGCCTCGAAGGAGGTGACGTTGGCGTGCAGCTCCGGCTGGGGCCAGCTCACCACCACGAGCCCCAGCACGACACCCAGAGCCCATGTGGACCGGCGGCGGCCCAGCGCCAGTGCCGCAGCAAGTATTCCGACGATGATCCATCCACCGCTGTGAGTGGTGGACGCGATGGAGCATCCGGTATTCTCCTCGAAGAAAGCATCGTCACAGGCCCCGCTCGAACAGGGGTACAGATAGGTGACGCCGGCCTCGTCGTCCTCGTGCAGTTGCCGTTGTCGCGTCTCCCCCGGCAAGTAGTAGGGATCCATCACCGCTTCGCTCTCGCTGGAGTGATCCAGGCCGATCATGTGGCCGATCTCGTGGGTCGCGATGGACTGTAGATCCGTCTCCACGTCCTCGTCGAAGACCGACCATCGGTAGTCCTGACCGTTGAACTCGATGTCCACGTCCACGATCTGGCCGGTATCCGGGTAGTAGTTGATGGAGGTCAGGGCGATGACTTCAGGGTCGTGGGACCAGGCGTACTCGGTCCAGAACAGGACATTGTCGCCGTTGGGCTCGGAGACGTCCTCGGAGTAAATGTGCATCCGCTGGAACTGGACGTTCGCGGACGGCACCTCACCCCACGAGCTGAAGGCACGCAAGAATGCGCCCTCCAGCAGCAGGTCGTGCACGTCCTCCGCGCCCCGGTGATGGAATGTGAAGGGGATGACGTTGCTGTCCCAGTAGAGCTCGAGAGCCGCCTCGTTCTGAGTCACGGCGATCTTGTACGCCGAAGCAGGCGCCGGCAGCAGCAGGCACGCGCAGAGTAGTCCGGCCATCCACACCAGTGATTTCATGGCGTGGAGTATAGGTCAGGCGTCACAGGTCCGCTCATAAACATGCAACGGTTTCATTCCTCCTTGACAGCATCGAGGGCCGTCGCTATAAATCGCGCGTTCGCTCAGGCGGACATAGAAAAGTTGAGGTGTAGTTCAATTGGCAGAACACCTGCCTCTGGAGCAGGGGGTTCTAGGTTCGAGTCCTAGCACCTCAACCAACTTTTGAAAATTGGTCCCATCGTCTAGCGGTTAGGACACCGCCCTCTCACGGCGGAGGCAGGGGTTCGATTCCCCTTGGGACTACCAATCACACTTGGGCCCACCATGTTTTTTGGTGGGCCCAAAGTGGTTCTGGGCGGATTGATCTCGTTTTCTTCGGTTCAGGCATACTCGGGGGACCGGATGATGCGCACAGTCACTGACCAGCCACGGCAGTCCACCGACGAACGGTTTCTGGCCGTCTGGACCGGGCTACTCGCCGCGGCCTCCATCCTGCTGGTCACCCATCCCATCCACGAACCAGACGTGTTCTGGCACCTGTTATTGGGAAAGTCCGTGCTGGCCGAAGGTGGCCGTACCGTCGTCGAACCGGCCAGCTTCGTCGGCGCCGGTGCTCTGCGAGTGGTTCCCGAATGGCTGTGGGGTGTCCTCACCTATGGCCTCCACGAGCTGGGCTCCTGGCCGCTGCTACACCTGCTACTAGCTGCGCTGACGGCCACCTGCACCGTGGCCGTCGTCGCCGTCTTGAGGCGCACCCCCGGCGCCGGGACCAACGCCATCGTGTTGGTCTCCGCCGTGGTGATGATGATCGTCGCGTCGCGCATCCGCGTGCGCCCGCACGCCGTGATGTTCCTGTTCCTTCCCTGCGCCATGCTGCTGTCACGGGCCTACCTCAGAAGTGACGGAGGACGCAGGTTGGGCGTCGCAGCGGGCCTGCTGGGTCTGGAGCTGATCTGGGCCCAGACCCACGGCAGCTTCGTGCTGCTCCCGGCGGTCTTCGCACTGATCGTCTTCCCCACCGCCATCCTCCACGAGGGGCAGCGGGGGCAAACCCTGGCCCTGCTCGTTGCCTTGATCGCCGGCCTGGGTGCGAGCGCCTATGGCCTGGATCTTCCCCGCTACCTGGGTGATCACGCCGCCGGCGAAGCGGTGGGATTCCTGTCGGAGATGGCGCCCCCCAGCTGGCTATCGTTCCACCCGGTTCAGATGCTGATGGGGCCCCTGTACGTCGGCCTGTGGCTGCTGGCCCTGGCCGGCATGATCCGCGCCCGCCGCCTGTGGTTCAGCGAGCTGGGGCTGGCCGTGCTGGGATTGCTGCAATACGCGACGGCGATCCGTTTCATCGGCGTGGCCACCCTGCTCATCGCGCCGCTGGCACTGCGGGGTGCCCAGCAGCTACGGCCGCTGTTGCCAGGCCGCGCGACCCGGGCGCTGGTGCTCTGCGTCGCCGCCCTGCTGATGCTGCGCTTCGGGGCCCGCATCCACGAACAGCTCGGTCCGCTGGGGACCATCGGCCCCGCCGAGGGGCAGCACCCGGCCACCGCCGCTGCCTACATCCGCACCCTCCCCCCGGGGATCCACGTACTGGGCGACCTGCGCGACGGCGCACCGCTGGCCTTCTGGCTCGACGGCCGCGCGCAGACCTACCTGGACACCCGCACACCGCTGCACTTCGACGATACGGACTTCGGCATGGCCCGGGAGGCCTGGATGAATCCAGATGCCCTGGAGCGTACGGTGGCCCGATACGATGTCCAGATCGTGGTCACCGCACGCCACGGTGCCCTATGTGGCGGGCTGGGTCCCGGCTGGGTCCCGGTGGCCATCGAACCGATGGTCACCACGTTCTCACGCGCCCCGCTGGAAGACCCGGTGGGGATGCCGCTCACCGCGCTGTCACCCTGTGGCGAGGATTTCCTGACTCCCGCGGCATGTAGCGACGGTGGCCGTAGGCTCTACACCGAGATCGCCTACCTGGATGGCATCGCCCCCGGCCCCTTTGTCCACTTCCTGTATGCCGAACGCATCGCCCGCTGCGGGGGTGAAACCGAGGACGCGCGAGCCTTCGTCCCGCCCGCCCTGCTGTCGCGCGCCTACGCAGCACCCCGCGACCGCTTGCTGGCACGACTGGCGCTGGCGGATGGTGATCTACCCACAGCCCTGGCTCACCTCGACTCCGGTATCCGGTCTGGATCCTTCGAGGATTTGGCCGTGGTCGCCCCGGCGCTCCTGCAAGCCCCCCCCGCCGAGGCCCGACCCCTGCTGGAGGCGTTCGTCACCGCCCAGGGTGACCGCACCCCACCGGACGTCCGCGCCGATCTGGCATGGGTCTGCAGCCAGCTCGAGGATGCCGACTGCGTGCGGACGCATGCCCTGCGCGCGGCGGTGCGCGGAAGCCAGGGGGCGGTGGAGCCGTTGCGGTGGTTGAAGGAGAATCACCCCGACGAGGCGGTCCGGGAGGATGCTCGGGCGTGGTTGGGGGTTCTTGGGGGGGCTTGAGTCTATTCTTGGCGTTCGATTGCAGCGGTGAGGGGGCACGGCGGCGGGGGTGAGCGGGCGAGCCCCACGGCCGAGTTTCTTATGTTCTTATGAGCGTCCCTTTTTCTTCTTCGCGCAGCGAGCGAAGCGATGCGAGCCCTCCCGCACCCTTGTTGATTCTTCTTTTTTGATCACCACGCACTTCTTGCCGGGAGCGGAGCGACGACAGCGTTTCTCCCGCGGAGCCATTGGGCCGAGCGGAGCGAGGCACCCCCCGGGAGAAACGCCCAGCAGTGGACCGG
>CAZDDH010000052.1:0-43142 GCA_964504165.1 uncultured Rickettsiales bacterium
GGAGCACACTGGCGATCATGCTTTATGTGTGACGGTCTGCAACGTTGAGGTGTACCTGCCATCATGACCAAATAGGAGGCAAAGCACAGAATTGAAATACGCATAATTCCCACTCCTTTTGTTGGATAGAGATTGAGATGTTTACCATCTGGAGTGCGCTCTGTCAAACCGACGGAGTTACCCCATCGCGTGTGAAATCCATTCCAACGAAAATGAATAAAAATGCGACTATCGCTTGGGCAATGAGTTGGCCAAATTTTTCCGGAAACCACGGTGGACGCGCACTTTCTGGATAGGTCTGAGCGCTTGTGAACGAGAACGTTATTCCGTGGTAACAACGGTTTGCGAAGTCATCTGCGAGGGAAATAGCGTCTCTTGAATACCAACAAATCTGAAATTATGACGGCTATACTGACGCGGGTTCCGATAACCGTTAAAGCCGGTTCTGTTGGCAGAGTCCGAAATGGAGACGACGGCGAACCACGAGGCTCGTCAACGGCAGAAGGAGATGAAGTTCAGCGAGGCGTCCGGGGCGCAAATGATAGGTTTGGGGCCATGGGTGGGCTCGGAGGACAGGGCGGCGATTGGATAGGTGGTAGTAGTATTCTATGAGAGGTCAGATTCGACAGACTCCCACCCTGTGGGGATCAAGCGTCTCGGCGCGATGTTCTGATCGGCCCAATGAATCGGAAGATCAACCAAGTAACCAACACCCCGCCTGCTGCCAAACCCAACCCGATCCCCGTGAACCACCACGGCTGGTGGGCGACCTCGGCCCCGAACTCACCCGTGTACCCCGGGACGTCGAACGGCACCTCGAAGTTGGACATGTACCAGGCCATGCCGTTGGTTACAGCGTGGCCCAGCAGGCCCGGCCACAGGGAGCGCGTGCGCCAGCACCACCAGCCGAGCAGGAGGCCCAGGGCGATGGGGTTGGCAAACTGCCAGGGGTTCATGTGCAGCACGGCGAACAGGAAGGCGGAGATGACGATGGCCAGCAGGGGGGAGTAGCGCTCCACCAGCGTGCGGAGGATCAGGCCGCGGAACAGCAGCTCCTCGGTGAACGGGGCGACGAGCACCAGGGCCACGAAGGAGGTGATCACCGACCCTCCCAGCAGCTGGGAGAACATGGCCGTCACGACATCCGGCATCGGCAGGATGGTCCGGGTCACGTTGTCCACCTCGGACATCACCAGCGACACGCCGATGACCGAGAGGATCATGGGTAGCAGGAGCAGGGGGTTGGGCAGGGCCATGGGGAACAGGTCCCGCAGTCGCTGGCGGGACGCCAGCACTCCCACCGTCACGACGATGAAGAACGACAGCATGTTGACCACGGAGAGCCACCCCGCGGAGATGCTCATGGGAAGAGGGCTGTCCCGGAGCGCGGCGACGATGATCTGCCCGACGCTGACCACAGACCCCAGCCCACACTGGACGAACAGGAACAGCAGCACGACCGCCACCGCCACCAGCAACACCGGCGGTCGCCAGGGTTTGGCCGGGGGCTTTGCCGTGGGTGGCGCCGCGGCGAGCGCTGCTGGCCCCTCGGAGGCCTCGCTTTCTCCCGGCTCTACACCGTCTGAGGCGGGCTGCTCACCCGTGGATTCCGTCATTTTTCCACCTTCGACTTGCAAATCTACCGAGCGGTCGATAAGTTGCTCGCTGAGCCAACAACAACAGGCTTCCCCCCCGTGACCGGGCGCACCCGCCATCCCCGGAATAGGCCGGCGATGGCCCCGCCCGGGATCGGGGGGAGTGGCCTTCACTCGGCCCCGTAGAACGCCCCCATATCCCAGCCCCCCACCTGCTCGTTCCCATCCAGATCCTGGCGAAGATCGAACGACACAATAGCGCTGAACTCGATGCGGTACTCGGTGGTGGCCAGGTTTTCGATGGTCTGGAAGTACGGATCCACGACGGCGCTCAGGTCCTCGCCGCTGTCGATGCAGGCCGCGCCGCCGGTCCCATCCAGCCGGAAATCGCCGCCAGCGTAATCCACGAACACCGATGGGTCGCTGGTCTGGTGGTTGGGATCGGTATCGGCCCCGGTCGAGTCACCGGAGAGGTCGTACCCCGACTCGTACAGCAGGTTGTTGTTGATCCGCGCATTGATGGACTGCTCGGTGAGGTGGATCTCGTCCCCGTCCACCACGGTGTTGTTGAAGAACAACAGCCCCTCGGAGTGCTCGTAGATGATCCCCTGCGACGAGTCGTTGTGGGCGAACAGGTTGCCGAAGTACATCTGGTCGAAGGAGACCCCCGGATCCTGCTTGTTGAACTCGATGACGGTGTAGTAGGCGGTGTTGTCGTGCAGGTGGTTGCGGAACCACAGGTTTTCGCGGTGGCCGTACTCCACGCCGCTGCCCTCGTCCACGTTGTGCATGTCGTCTTCGTACCAGTGGTCGTAGGAGATGATCAGGTCGCCCCAGCGCCGGCAGTCGGTGACCTCGTTGTCGAATACCAGCGAGCGGTAGTTGCCGCTCAGCGCGATGCCGTCCAGGCACGATTCGTCGTTGAAGCCGGCGATCTGCTCGGGGGTGAAAGCCTGGTAACGCGACAGGTCGATGGCCGTGTAGGAGGGGTCGGCCAGCAGCTCGTTGAAGTGGGCGTAGCTGGTGACGAGGTTGTTGAACAGCAGGTTGTAGTTGCCGCAGCCGATGTCCAGCCCCATGGCCGCGCCCAGCACCACGTTGCCGTACACGTGCACCTTGTCCGCCACCTCGTTACCCACGCCCGCGAACTCCGGAATGTCGTAGACCAGGTTGCGGCGGATGACGATCTGGCTTGGGCGCCGGGCGAAGGGGGCGGTGCCGCCCCAGTGCCCCTGGACGTCGATCCCCGACCAGTCCAGGTTGGTGTGCACGACGTTCTCCTCGACGAGTATGTCGTGGGTGTCGTAGCCCTGGATCTTGATGATCTCCTCGCCCACGTCGTGCACGTGGCTGTTGCGCACGATGACGTGGTGGCAGCCCGACTCGCCGTAGTCCGGCGCGCCGATCAACACGCCGTAGCAGGTGGGCCCCGTGTTGCGGATCTCCAGGTTCTCAACGGCGATGTACGACCGCCCCTCCAGAGTCAGCACCCCCTGCCAGTCGTTGACGCCGTACTCGCCGTCCAGGATCGCCGAGCGGTCCTCGGGGCCGCGGATGCAGATCCATGCGCCCTCCTCCCCGGACACCTCGACGTCGAACTCGCCGGCATAGGTCCCGGACGCCAGCACGATGGCGGTCCCGGGCGCCGCGGTGGTGAGCGCATCGCGTAGCTCCCCGGCGGTGGCCACCGGCAGCTCGGTGTCGCAGCCGAGCTCGATGACGGGCTCGCTGTCGTCATCGTCCGCGGCATCGTCGTCGTCTGCCGTATCGTCGTCCGCCGCGTCGTCGTCTGCGACGTCGTCGTCGTCCCCGGGGTCCTTGCAGCCGGCCAGCAGCAGCGCCCATACCGCGATCCCCACGAACCAGCGGATCCATCCCTTGTGGTCGTTCATGGATGTCCCTCCCGAAGTACGCCGAGTCTGTCAGCTGGCCACCTCCCGGGCAATCGCCGTGCCCATCTCCACCGTCGAGACTGCAGGTCCCCCCGCCGCCATGTCCACCGTGCGCAGGCCAGCCCCCAGCACGGCCTCCACCGCCCCCTCGACGGCGTCCGCCGCCTCCCCGAGCCCCAGCGAAATCCGCAGCATCATCGCGGCGCTGAGGATCATCCCGATGGGGTTGGCCACCCCCCGCCCGGCGATGTCCGGCGCCGACCCGTGGATCGGCTCGTACAACCCCGGCGCGCGACCGTCCGGCCCCGGCGCCCCCAGGCTGGCCGACGGCATCATGCCCATGGAGCCGCTGAGCATGGACGCCTCGTCGGTGAGGATGTCGCCGAAGAGGTTGCCCGTGGCGATGACGTCGAAGCGCGCCGGCGCCCGGATCAGCTCCATGGCGCAAGCATCCACCAGCAGGAACTCCAGCTCCACGTCCGGATAGTCCCCGGCCACCTCGTCGGCCACCTCCCGCCACAGCTGGCTGGTGGCCAGGACATTGGCCTTGTCCACGCAGGTCAGCAGCCCCCGGCGTCCCCGGGCCAGTTCGAACCCTACCCGCAGTAGCCGGGCAACCTCCTCCTCGTCGTAGACCATCGTGTCCACGGCCCGCCGCAGGGGTCGCTCGACTCTTCCACGGGGTTCGCCGAAGTAGATGCCACCGGTGAGCTCGCGTGCCACCACGAAGTCCGTGCCCGCCAGCACCTCCGGGCGCAACGGGCTGTCCGCCGCCGTGGCGGGGTGGGGGCGCACCGGCCGCAGGTTGGCAAACAGCCCCAGCCCCTTGCGCAACCCCAGGATCGCCTGCTCGGGGCGCTCCCCCGGCGCCAGCCCGTCGAACCGCGGGTCCCCCACCGCCCCGAACAGCAAGGCGTCTGCCCCCCGGGCCCGCTCCAGGTCCTCGCCCCGCAGCGGGACGCCGTGGGCCCGGATCGCCGCCCCACCGACCGCCATCGGCAAGCGTTCGAAGACATGCCCGTACCGCCGGCCCACGGCGTCGAGCACCTTGTCCGCCTCGGCGACCACCTCCGGGCCGATCCCGTCACCCGCCGCCCGGGCAATCTTGAATACGGTCATGACGGCCTCCCCTCGGTGCGGGTGGTGGGCCGGTGCCCAGGTCGCCGCCCCTCGTAGTCGTGGATCGCCGCCTCCCGCCGAAGGGTCGCGTCGATGGGATCGAGGCCCAACATCAACCTGCGCCTGGTCTCCGGATGGATCTCGAAGCGGAAGCCGCCCCAGCCGTCCAGGTTGTGGACCTGCTGCCGGCGTAGATCCACCAGGATCCGCGTGCCGGGCATGGCCTCGGATGCGGCCGCCAGCTGCCGGCAGCGCTCCGGCGCGGTGTGGACGGTGAGGATGCCGACGCTGGCGCAGTTGTGCTGGAAGATATCGGCAAAGGAGGGGGCGATGACCACCCGGATCCCCATCTCCGCGAGGGCCCACACGGCGTGCTCCCGGGACGAGCCGCAGCCGAAGTTGCGGCCGGTGATCAGGATCGATGCGCCCTGGTAACGGGGATCGTTGAGCACACACCGCGGATCCCGGCGCCAGGCGGCGAAGGCGTGGCGCCCCAGGCCGGTGCGCCGCACCCCCTTGAGGTACTGCGCGGGGATGATCTGGTCCGTGTCCACGTCATCCACGAGCAGCGGGATCGCGGCCCCTTCCAGTTCGATGATGGGAGCGATCATGGGGACACCTCCCTCGGGTCGGTGAGCCGCCCGGTGATGGCCGTTGCCGCGGCCACGGCTGGGCCGACCAGGTGGGTCCGACCCCCTGGCCCCTGGCGGTTTTCGAAGTTGCGGTTCGAGGTGGACGCGCAGCGCTGGCCGGGGCGCAGCACGTCTGCGTTCATGCCCAGGCACATCGAGCACCCCGGCTCCCGCCACGAGAATCCAGCGGCCTCGAAGGCCCGGTCCAGCCCTTCGGCCTCGGCCTGCTGTTTGACCGGGCCCGAGCCGGGCACCACCAGCGCGGTGACGCCGGCGGCGATCCGGCGCCCGGCCACGACGGCGGCGGCCTCGCGCAGATCCTCGATGCGGCCGTTGGTGCACGAGCCGATGAACACCACGTCCACCGGGACCCGGCTCAGCGGCCATCCGGGCTCCAGGCCCATGTAGTCCAGCGCCCGGCGGGCCTGGCCGCGGCGGACCGGATCCTCCAGGCGGTCCGGATCGGGGATGGGCTCGTCCAGGGCGACGTTCTGCGCCGGATTGTTGCCCCAGGTGGCCCGGGGCCGCACCGCGGACGCATCCAATGCCATGGTGCGGTCGAAGGAGGCCCCCGGGTCGCTGGCCAGCCGGCGCCAGCTGGCCACGGCGCCCTCCCAATCCAATCCGCGCGGGGCGAAGGGCCGCCCCCGCAGGTACGCCTCGGTGGTTCGGTCCGGCGCCACCAGCGCCGCCCGTGCCCCCGCCTCGATGGACAGGTTGCACAGGGTCATGCGCCCCTCCATCGATAGCCGGGAGATGGCCGCGCCGCGGTACTCGATGACGTGGCCGGTGGCCCCGCCGACGCCGATCTGCGCAAAGAGCGCCAGCGCCAGGTCCTTGGCACCACAACCCGCCGGCAGCGCGCCGTCCACCTCCACGGCCATGGCCAGCGGCCGGGCCTGGGGCAGGGTCTGGGTGGCCAGCACATGCTCCACCTCCGACGTACCGATGCCAAAGGCCAGCGCTCCGAAGGCGCCGTGGGTGGAGGTGTGGCTGTCCCCGCACACGATGGTCATGCCCGGCTGGGTGAGGCCCTGCTCGGGGGCCACCACGTGCACGATGCCCTGCCGCGGATCACGGATGTCGAGCAGGGGCACGCCGGCCTCGGCGCAGCTGGCCCCCAGCCGCTGCACCATCTCGGTGGCCTGCTCGTCGGCCCAGTCCTCGGAGCGGCCCGTGGAGGGCACCACATGATCGACGGTGGCCAGGGTCAGGTCCGGCCGGCGCACCGTCCGCCCGGCGTGCCGCAGCCCCTCGAAGGCCTGGGGTGAGGTCACCTCGTGCAGCAGGTGCAGGTCGATGTAGAGCAGGTCGTCACCGCCCGCAGAAGGGTCGCCGATGCGGTGCTCGTCCCAGATCTTGTCCAGCAGCGTGCGCGGCGTCATGACACCACCTCCTGTGGCTCACGCGCCCCCCGCGCCGACCAGGCCAGCAGCCGATTCAGGGCGCTGGCGTAGGCCCGGGCACTGGCCACGAGGATGTCCACGTCCGACGCACGCCCGGTGAAGGACCGGGTCCCGTCCTCGACGCAGATGCTCACCTCCCCCTGGGCGTCGATGCCCTCGGTGATGGCGGTGACGCGGTACTCGCTCAGCCGGGGCTCCACGCCGGTGATGCGGTTCATGGCGCGGTAGATGGCGTCCAGCGGCCCCACGCCGGTGGCGGCGTCCTCGTGCACCGCGCCCCCGGCGTCCAGCAGCCGCAGCGTGGCGGTGGGGGTGGCGTCGTTGCCGGCCGAGACCTGGATCCGCGCCACCTGCCAGGCCGGATCGACCACGTCGGCCAGCAGCTCGCCGATGATGGCCTGCAGGTCCCGGTCGTCGATGACCCGCTTGTGCTCGGCCAACGCCTTGAGGGCGGCGAAGACCTGCTGCAGCTCCCCAGCGTCCAGGGAAAACCCCAGCTCCTCGACGCGGCGGCGCAGGGCGTGGCGGCCGCTGAGCTTGCCCAGCACCAGCTCGCTGCCGGCGGGGATGCCGATCTCCTGCGGATCGATGATCTCCCAGGTGTCCCGCTGCTTGAGCATGCCGTCCTGGTGGATCCCCGAGCCGTGGCGGAAGGAGTTGCGGCCGACGATGGCCTTGTTCCATTGCACGTCCATGCCCGAGCGCTGCTCCACCAGCTTGCTGGTGGCGTAGATCTCCCGGGTGCGCACGCCGGTGCCATAGTCCAGCAGGTCCTGGCGAGTCTTCAGCGCCATCACCACCTCCTCCAAGGAGGTGTTGCCCGCCCGCTCGCCGATGCCGTTGACGGTCACCTCCACCTGGCGGGCGCCGCCGCGGATGGCCCCCAGCGTGTTGGCGGTGCTCAGCCCCAAGTCGTTGTGGGCGTGGACGCTGAGGCAGACCCCCTCCAGCTCGGGGACCCGTTCCCGCAGCGTGACGAACAGCGCCTCCAGCTCGCCGGGCAGGGCGTAGCCCACCGAGTCGGGGATGTTGATGGTGGTGGCGCCTGCGGCAATGCAGCGGCGGACGATCCGGCACAGGAAGCCCAGCTCGGTGCGGGTGGCGTCCATGGCGCTGAACTCCACGTCGCCGGTGAGCGTGGTGGCGTATCGCACCATCGCCTCGGCCTGCCGCAGCACCTGCTCGGGGCGCTTGCGCAGCTGGTGGGCCATCTGCACCTCGGAGGTGTTGATGAACACGTGCAGCCGGGGGCGCGCCGCCCCCTGGACCCCCTCCCAGGCTGCGTCGATGTCTGCCGTCACTGCCCGGGCCAGGGCACAGACGCGGGCCTCCCGCAGGCTCCGGGAGATGGCCTGGACCGCCTCCATTTCGCCGGGGGACGAACAGGGGAAGCCGGCCTCGATGACGTCCACACCCAGCCGCTCCAGCTGCAGCGCGATCTCCAGCTTGTGGGCGGTGGTGAAGGCCACTCCAGCCGACTGCTCGCCGTCGCGGAGCGTGGTGTCGAACACGAGAACTCGCTCTGACATGGTTCCGATTCCTCAAAAAAAAAAGCCCACTCGCTGGCTTGCGAGTGGGCTTGCTTGGCTACCGTTTGGGTCTAGTTACGGCACGCCACGCAGGCCCACGCCGCTAAGCAGCAGCAGGCCCAGGAATCGCAGAGCGACCTGGGAGTGCGTGCTGGAGCTGGTGGTTCGTGCCTGCATGTGTCGTCCGTGTTTTTTGGGATATCGCGCCCAGTGGACCACGTCAAGGGCTGTCAAACCGGAACCTGGATTCGAACAGAATCGTCCATGGATGGTCTGACGACCATTCGTTCACCGAATCGACTGAATGGAGTTCAAGACTATGAACACGGAAGGATGGATCCATGAGAACTGCCGTGATGCTGGGCCTGGGATGGGTGCTGCTGCTGTGTGCCTGCGGCAATGGGGGGGGCGGGTACGATTTTGATGGGGACGGCGTGGAGGACAAAGCCGACTGCGCCCCCGAGGACGAGACGACCTACCCGGGCGCCGACGATCCGTATGGAGATGGCCGGGATACGGACTGCGACGGGTGCCCGAGCGGCTCACCCATCGGAGCCGGCGACGGCGTCGACCGGGACTGTGACGGCTACCCGGCCAACGAGGATCTTCCCGTCGCTTTCGAGGAGTTCTACGACTGTGACGACAACCGCGCCGACGTCAACCCGGGCGCCGAGGATACTCCGGGGGATTTCATCGACCAGAATTGCGACGGCGTGGATCAGGATTTCTGCATGGACAGCGACGGTGACGGCGTCGATCGCTGTGGCCCAGACGGTGTGTTGGGGACCGCCGACGACGACTGCGACGATGACGATCCGGACGTCTACCCGGGAGCCGAGGAGATCTGCGACGGCATCGACAACGATTGCGACGGTTTTATCCCCGGCGACGAGGGGGACCAGGACGGGGACGGAGATCCCGCCTGCACCGACTGCGACGACGATGATTCTGAACTCAACAGCCTGGACGGCGACTCGGACAGCTTCTCGTCCTGCGATGGAGACTGCAACGACTCCAATCCGTCCCTCAACCCCCTGGCCACGGACGTCGCTGGCGACTTCGTGGACCAGAACTGCGACGGGATCGACGGCACGGACAGCGACGGGGACGAGTTCGCATCGGTAGCGACCAATGGCACGGACTGCGACGACACGGATCCGGAGATCAATCCGGACATCAAGGAGGTCTGCGCCGACGGTGTAGACAACGACTGCGATGGGACCGTCGACGAGTGGGATTGTATCGTCTGAATCCTTCCACCCTGCCGTGGCACGCACACCACTTCCTTCGGCGCTGGCCGGAGACGTCGGCCAAGATTGGAGTACCCTTGTGTGAGGGGATCTCCCCGGGGTGGAGGAACGACCACATGGGAACGAGGATTCTGGCCGGGCTGATGGGGCTGCTCCTGCTGTGCTCCTGCGGCGGCTCGGACGACACCGACTACGACTTCGACGGGGACGGCGTGGAGGACAAGGACGACTGCGCCCCCAACGATCCCGAGACCTACGCCGGGGCCGACGATCCGTACGGCGACGGCAAGGACACGGACTGCGACGAGTGCCCCAACGGCTCTCCCCCCGGAGCCGGCGACGGCATCGACCGCGACTGCGACGGGTACCCGGCCAACGACGATCTCCCTCCCGACCAGCTCGGCCTCTACGACTGCGACGACAACCGCGACGACGTGCACCCGGGCGCCCCCGATCCCGAGAACGACGGCGTGGACCAGAACTGCGACGGCGAGGACGGCTCCGTCTGCGAGGACGCCGACGGCGACGGCGTCAATCTGTGCGGCCCGGACGGCGTGCAGGGCAACGAGGACGACGACTGCGACGACGAGGATCCGGACGTCTACCCGGGGGCCGAGGAGATCTGCGACGGCATCGACAACGACTGCGATGGCACCGTGTTGCCGGAGGAGGCAGACGAGGACGGGGACGGGGACCTGGCCTGCAACGACTGTGATGACAACGACGCCGCTGCCGACTCCCTGGACCAGGACGGCGACGGGGTGAGCACCTGCGACGACCCGCCGGACTGCGACGATTCCAGCCCCTCCATCAACCCCTCTGCCACCGACATCGCCGGCGATGGCGTGGACCAGAACTGCGACGGCGCCGACGGCATCGACAGCGACGGGGACGGCTATGCCTCCGAGGGCTCGGGCGGCACCGACTGCGACGACGGAGACCCGGCCCTCAACCCCGCCGACGCCGACGGGGACGGCTTCAGCACCTGCGATGACGACTGCGACGATGCGGACGCCGAGCTGAACCTGGCCGACGCCGACTCGGACGGCGTGACCACCTGCGACGGGGACTGCCACGACGGCGATGACGCCGTCTACCCGGGAGCCCCTGAGGCCTGCGACGCCCACGACGACAACGACTGCGACGGCGTGGCCGACGCGCTGGACGCCGACGCGGATGGGGACGGGTATTCCATCTGTGACGGGGACTGCGACGACGCCGATGGCACCCTCTCACCCGGCGCCACCGAGGTGGCCTGCGACTTCATCGACAACGACTGCGACGGCGCCCAGCACCCGGATGATCTGGACCAAGATGGCGACGGCTATTCGGCGTGCGGCGGGGACTGCGACGAGGCCGACGCCGCCGTCTTCCCGGGGGCCGTGGAGGTCTGCGCGGACGGGACGGACAACGACTGCGACGGGACCACCGACGAGCCGGACTGCTCCTCCTGCGACGCCACCGCGGCCGCCGCGGGCACTCAGCTGGCGGACGCGGTGGCCGCCGCCTCCCCGGGTGATCTGGTCTGCGCCATGGCGGGCGTGCACGTAGGGCCTATCGACTTCGGCGGGCTGGAGATCCACGTGATGGGCCTGGATGGCCCTGAGACGACCACCATCGACGGGATGGGGACCGGCCCGGTGGTGGTCTTCGACAGCGGCGAAACGTCCTCGGCGATCCTGGAGGGGTTCACCATCACCGGAGGGTCGGCGCCAGAGTGTGGGGGGATCCTCGTGGATGGCGCTGCTCCCACCCTGACCGACCTGATCATCGACGGCAACGAGGCCCTATCCTTCGAGGGGGGCGGGGTCTGCATCTGGCAGTCCAGCGGGACCACGCTGACGGACAGCACGATCCTCAACAACGAGGCCTATATCGATGGCGGTGGGATCGACATCTCCGAGGCCACGGCCACCCTGTCGGGGCTAACCTTCACTGGCAATCACGTCAGCACCAGCAGCGGCGGCGGCCTGTCCGTCACGGGGATGAACTCCTCGGTAGACCTGAGCCATTCGACGGTCCAGGCCAACGATTCCGGCTATCAAGGAGGTGGGATCTTCGTGGGCGACGGCCTGCTGACCCTGCACGACGTCATCGTGGCGAATAATACCGCGGACAACGGCGGCGGGATCTCGGTCGTGGCCGGCGAGCTGGTGGCCGAACACCTGCTGGTGACGGGCAACGAGGCCAGTATTGGCGGGGGATTCTTCATCGTGTCGTCTGGCCTGGGGTCCAACGTTTCGCTGGCCAACGCCGTGCTCGCGGACAACCACGCCCTCGGTGGCGGCGGCGCGGGCGGAGCGCTGTACACGCTGGAGTCGGACGTCTCCTTGGCCTACACGGCGGTGGTGGGCAACACGTCGGCGTACTACACGGGCGGCCTGGAGGTGACCTACTCCACCCTCACCCTGTCCCACGTGACCTTGACCGAGAACTCCTCCTCCCAGCCCGGCGGCGGGATGTACGACTTCAACTCCACCGTCAACGTCGAGAACTGCGATTTCTGGGGCAACCAGCCGGACGACTTCGGCAACAACAGCTACTACGGCGTCAACGGCAGCGTCTCCGTCGATCCCGAGTTCCTCAGCACGGCCGCGGCCGATGCCCTGGAGTGGGACCTGCACCTGGGCACCAGCTCCCTGCTCATCGACGCCGGCTCGGGCCTCGACCCGGATGTATCCGTCAGCGATATCAGCCCCTACGGCGGCCTGGAGGGTGGGAGCTGGGACATCGATGGAGACGGCTACCCGTCCTGGTGGCAGCCCGGCCCTTATGACGCGGTGAACTACCCGGCCCTGGGCTGGGACTGTGACGATCAGGACGCCACCGAGACGCCGCTCAGCGGCTGCTAGGAGGGGTCGGCCAATGCGTGTAAGAGCGCGGATCATCCTCATCGCGATCGCCCTCGCCATGTCCCTCGGGGCTGGGCCGGCGGAAGCGGGTAAACGTGGCCCCGGCGCCCTGGGGGTCAACTTCTTCGGCATCAGTCACGACGGCCACTGGATGGAGATCTTTACCCTGGGGGTGTGGTCCCCCCCGGCCATCGTGCTCTCCAAGGTCCGCATGTTCCGTATCGGCGGTGGCGGCACGCTGTTGCATGTTCACATGAACAAAAAGGAACTCCCCGAGGTCACGTTCTCCCTCGATGACACCGTGCTGACGGACCACTATGGCGCCCCCTGTGGCCTGTTCGCACCCTTCCTCGATCTGAAGATCATCGAATGGCAGGACCCGTTGATCGACGAATTCGCCGGCTACCTGTCCCTGTACGTCAAGACCTGGGCCATGCGGGGGCGCTTCAGCCCTCCCATCGCCGAGGGCTGCGACGGCATGACAGACGACGACAAGAACCCCACGTATCTGGAAGCCGGATTCAACCTCACCCCCCTGGGGTCGCTGATCTCATTCCGGGTGTTCTACCGGCACATGGCCATCGAGGCGGGATCCGGGGAGTCCGAATGTATGGTGCGCGGCTGCGTCGGCACCACCAACCTGGATACCGGGGAATACAACGATTGCGGGTCCTCGAGCCTCAACCCCACCGGCATCGTCTACGACTACGATTTGCCGGCCTACGACGCGAGCGGCTTCGGCTTCATGGTGAGCTTCCAGTTCAGCCTGTACGGGCCGCGGGGGCCGGTGAGGGGTCCTGCGCCGGCGCCAGCGCCAGAACCCGCGCCAGAACCTGCACCCGACCCTGCGTCGGTGCCAGAAGAGCCCGTCCCCTGAACCCAGTCCCCCCTCGTCCCCCTAGATCTCGAACGCCGCCAGATCCAGGATCCCCTCCACCGCCACATCGATGAGCCGCTCTTCCGCGCTCTGCTCGTCCGACAGATCCGAGAACCCGGTGTGGTCCCCGATGACCGCCATGATGGCGCCGCAGCGCACCGCCACGTCCGAGGACGACCCGCGGCCGATGGCCCGGGGGGGCTTGTTGTACACCTGGCCCAGCACGAACAGGTGGGCGGCCTCCATCTCGCTGGCCAGCACGCCGTCACGGCGCAGCAGGGCCATGTATTCCTTGTTGCGTTCGCCGTCCGGCCCGGTGGCGAACTCCCTGCCGAAGAACGAGTCCTTGCTGTGCACGACGCCACAGAAGGTGCGGCTGCCCAGCTCCATTCGGCGGGCGGCCCCGCACAGCCGTTCCACCATCAGCGGGTCGGCAGTGGCGGGGAACTCCCGGGGGGCGTAGGCATCGCTGGTCCCCTCGTCACGAACGGCGGCGCTGGCGACGACCAGATCCCCGGCGTGGATCTCGTCCTGTAGCCCGCCGGCGGTGCCGATGCGCAGGAAGCGCCGGGCCCCCGCCTGCAGCAGCTCCGTGACGATGATGTCCACGCTGGGGCAGCCCATGCCGGTGGGCACGGCGGCCACGTCTACCCGCTGGCCGTCCCGCACCAGCTGACCCAGCTGCACGTTGTGCCCGCGGCGGTTTTTGATGCAGCGGCCGTCCTCGAATCGCCGCGCGATACGATCGGCCCGGTCCGACGAGCCGGGGAGGAACACGTACCGCCCCAGGCCGCCGTTGCCGGCCATGGCTTCGGGGCCGATCTCCAGATGGTGAGCCTGGTCGCTCATGGCTGCACCTCCCGCGTGACGTTGGGGATGGCCCGCAGCCGCGCCAGCGCGATCTCCTCCAGCGCTTGCGGGCGGTCAGCCCGCCTGCGGAACTCGTCGGTCCAGCGGGCCTGGATCCGCTGCCACAGCTTGCCCAGCAGCTCGTGCTCCACGCCCTTCCACTGGGCGTTCATCGCCTCCACGAAGGCGTCGCGATCGTCCCGCCACGGCTCGGGCCAGCGCTCGTCGAGGGCCTCGGCGAGGGTCATGCCATCCGCGGCCAGCTCGGCTACCTGGGACCAGTACTCCCGCACGTCCTGGACATACGTGGGGATGTCGAAGGCCCGGGAGCCGGCATCGTAGATCGTGCAGCGCTCCAGCGGGTAGGACAGGCGTTCGTACTGGGAGAGGGCGAACTCCGGCGCCACCAGGCAGTCCCGGCGGATCAGGTCGGTGCCCGGGTGGCCGATGCGCAGCTCCGTCTTGCTGTCCACCAGCCGGAACTTGCCCTCCAGGTACACCGCGGTGGTCCCCTCGTACTCGTCGAAGGCCTCGCCGTAGGCGCGGTCCGCTTCCTCCAGCACCTTCTCGAGCTTGTGGCAGCCCACGGTGAAGAAGACGATGCGTTTGACGCTGGAGCCGATCTTCTTGAGGTGCTCGAGGATGACCTGCAGCCCGTTGCCCACGGTGACCCCGGTGGCCACCACGTCCCCCACCAGCAGCACGGCGTGGTCGGGGATCTTGAGCTTGCGGTACATGTCCTCTTCCACCTGCCAGCGGCCGTCCACTTTGCGCCGCTGGCTGCTCATGAAGCACGAGGAGTGGCGGTTGAAGCCGTAGGCTTCGTGTAGGGCATGGCGCAGGCCGAAGTTGAGGCCGCCGCGCAGGAAGTGCACCACGCAGACCCGCTCCTGGGGCCACGTCTCGATGGCCTCCCGCTCGGGCAGCACGGCCAGGGCCCGGGTGATGGCGCGGTTCATCGCCTTGCCGAAGGCCACCCCCAGCAGCTCGGGCTGGTTCACCAGCCGTTTCCCCTCGATGGTGCTCACGACGTAGCGCTTGACGTTCCCCGCGAACTCTCCTTCGACGGAGTACAGGGCGGTGTCGGCCTTCTTGCTCTGGCGTTGTAGGTACTGCACGTTCCCTCCCTGCGGGGTCGTTTGGTCAGCAATCAACCAGGATTTGCGGTGCCACGCAAGGATGGAAATGAGGATTGGACGGGTTGAACCATCGTCATTACTCTTGGTTGGCTGTCTTGGAGGTATCTCAATGCGAACGATCTTGGTGCTGGGGCTGACGCTGGTGTTGGCCAGCCCGGCACTGGCGGATCAGGACACCCTGTTGGCGGCCATGGAAACCGAGCTGAAGCGTTCGGTCGAGGGCCTCGCCAGCCAGGACGAGCCCCCCTACTTCATGGCCTACGAGGTCGTGGAGAACCACTCCATCGAGATGCATGGCGAGGACGGCGCCTTCGGCAGCCACTCCGAGGCCCGGCTGCGTCAATTCGACGTGGACGTGCGGGTCGGGGATCCCTCCCTGGACAACACCCACCCCTCGGCGGAGATCGAGGGCGCCGATCGGCGGCGCGGTGAGTACTTCCTGCCCATCGACGACGATGACGAGGCGTTGCGGGCGGCGCTGTGGAAGGAGACCGAACGGCGGTACCGTAACGCCGTCTCCCGGCTGATCCAGATCCGGGCCGACCGGGTCGTGCGCCAGGATGAGGAGGAGCTTGCCGACTTTTGGCCCGCCGAACCCGCCGTCTGGATCGGCGAGCGGGCCGAGCTACAGCTGGACCGGGCCGAGTGGGAACAACGGCTGCGGGACATCTCCGCCACCTTCCGGGACTCGACCCAGGTCTACGACGGCTCCGTCCGGCTCAGCGCCGAGGCCGAGAACCGCTACCACATCAACACCGATGGCACCCGGCTGCTGGTGCCCAGAACCCACTATCGGGTCTCCATCAACATCGGCACCCTGGCCCCCGAGGGCACGCAGCTGTCCCTGTACCACGCCTGGGACGCGGCCCAGCCGCAGGGGCTACCGTCCACCGAGGTGATGGCCGCCAAGGCGGGCCAGATGGCCGAGCTTCTGGACGCGCTGACCCAGGCCCCGGCGGCCGAACCCTGGTCCGGCCCCGCCATCCTCTCCGGGCGTGCCTCCGCCGTGTTCTTCCACGAGATCTTCGGCCACCGCATGGAGGGGCATCGCCTGCGAGAGGCCGAGGAGGGGCAGACGTTCGGGGACCAGGTGGGCCAGCAGGTGCTGCCCCCGTTCCTGACGGTCTTCGACGATCCCACCCTGGAGCGGGTCGGGGATCAGGATCTCAACGGGTTCTACCCTTACGACAACGAAGGGGTGGCGGCCCAGCGTGTGGACCTGGTGGAGGAGGGGGTGCTGAAGCGCTTCCTGGCCTCCCGGATCCCCGTGCCCGGCCAGGAGCGCTCCAACGGCCACGGCCGCCGGCAGGTGGCCCATGACGTCATCTCCCGCCAGGGCAACCTGGTGGTGGAATCCAGCGAGCCGGTGACGATGGAGCAGCTGCGGGAGCTGCTGCTGGAGGAGGTCGAGGCCCAGGGGGTGCCCTACGGGCTGCTGTTCGACGACATCACCGGCGGCTTCACCTACACCGGCCGCTCGATGGCCAACGCCTTCAACGTATCGCCGGTGGTGGTCTACCGCATCTACCCGGATGGACGGCCCGACGAGCTGGTGCGGGGCGTGGACCTCATCGGCACGCCCCTGGCCACCTTCTCCAAGGTGGTGGCGGCCAGCGACCGCGTGGACGTGTTCAACGGCTACTGCGGCGCCGAGTCCGGCTGGGTGCCCGTCTCCGCCGTCTCGCCGGACCTACTGGTCCGTCAGATCGAGGTCCAGCGCAAGGAGACCGGCGACGAGCGGCCACCGCTGCTGCCCCCGCCCGGAGCGGAGGTGACACCATGAGCCGCTTTTTCACGGCCAAGCTGATCGTCGTGGTGGTGGCGCTGCTCCCGGTGCTGCCGGGCCGGGCCGATCCTCTGTTGACCGCACTGGAGGGCGAACTCCAGCGATCCATGGAGTTGCTGACGCTCCCCGACTCCCCGCGGCCGTACTACATGGCCTACACCATGTACGACATGAACCAGGCCTTCGCCCAGGCGTCCCACGGGGCGCTGATCAAATCGGTCCAGTCCCAGGTCCGGCCGCTGCGGGTGGAGGTGCGGGTCGGGGGCTACGAGCACGACAACAGCAACTTCAGCACGTTCGGCGAGGACCCCAGCGGCGTCGGCGGGGCCTCGCTGGTCCTGGACAACGATCCGGTGGCCATCGCCCGCGACCTGTGGATCGTCACCGACGAGGCCTACAAATCCGCGGTCGAGGGGCTGTCGATGAAGGCCGCCAACCGGGAACAGTTGGCGGACGAGGAGCGCCCCCCGGACTACACGGCGGCCCCCCCGGTGGTCTCGGTGGATCCCACGCCGCCGGCGCCGGTCGATCTGCCCCGCATGGAGCAGCTGGCGCGCGCACTGTCGGCCCGGGTGCGGTCCTACCCCGAGGTGGAACACTCCAAGGTCTACGCCTCGGACGCCTCCTGGCGGCGCATCCTGGTGACCTCGGAAGGTACGCGTATCTCCGACTCGGGCCGGATGACGGTGGTGCGGCTGGCGGTGGATGCCCGCTCTTCGGACGGGCGTCTGTCCAAGGACACCTGTTCGTGGCTCGCCCGATCTCCGTCGGAGCTCCCCTCGGACGAGGCGCTCGTCGCGGAGGTGGACGCCATGCTGGCCCGGCTGCGCGCCACGGCCGCGGCTCCACTGAGCGAGGACTACCTGGGGCCGGTCGTCTTCGAGGGGCAGGCGTCGGCCGAGCTATTCCGGCAGCTGCTGGTACCCCAGCTGATGGGGACCCCCTCCGAGGAGTCGGGCAGCGACTGGGGCATGGGGAGCACACACCAGCTGGCCCGGCTGGGCCGGCGCGTATTGCCGGATGGCTACTCCGTGATCGACGATCCGACGCGGGATGGGGCCGCCGAAATCGGCCACTACCTCCACGACCACGAGGGGATCCCCGCGCAGGCCGTGGAGCTGGTCCAGGCCGGCGTGGTCACCGACCTGCTGATGTCCCGGACGCCACGGGACGAGATCGAAGAGTCCAACGGCCACGGCCGCGGGTCCACCGCCTCGCGCATCGTCGGGCTGCCGGGCGTGCTCGAGGTGCAGGCCGGCAAGACGGTCTCGATGAAGAAGCTGCGCAAGCAGGCGCTCAAGATGGCCCGCCAGTCCGGCCGCGATCACGTGCTGGTGGTACGGACATTGGACGATCCGTCGCTGGTGGCCGGTGTCCGGATCCGGCGGATCCGGTTCGACAACGATGGTGGCCTGTCGCTGACGGCGCCGCTGGAGGTGGTGCGATTGTACGCGGACGGGCGCGAAGAGCCGGTGCGTGACACCCAGTTCCTGTTCGCCGATCACCGGATCCTGCGCGACATCGTCGCCACCGCGGCCGGAAGCCTCCACCACGGCTATCTGGCCCCCGCGGTGTTGCATGGTGGCACCGCTTGGGTCTCCGGCCCCACGACAGGGCTGGCCGTGACGATCCAGGCCCCCCAGGCCGTGCTCGTTTCGGAGATGGAACTGGACGCGGGACCCGCCAGCACCAGTCCGCCGCCCCTCGTTCCAGGCCCCTTCGGAGCCCTACCAACACCCTGATCACGTGCCCCCCTTGCCCATTTGCGGGCGAATCTTGCTAGAGTACGGCACCGGAGTCGGACGCGTGCGTGTGCACGCATCGAGGGTATCGACGACGTCACGAAAGGTCCTCCAATGCACAAAACTGGCCGGTTCTCTACGCTGTTTGTCTTCACGATGATGCTGGGACTGTTGCTCCCGAGTGTTGCTGGCGCCCAGGGTGGGCGGGGCGGGATCGACGACAACGCCACCACCAAGCTGCTCAAGGACGCCCTCGTCAGCGAGGCGGTCTTGATCGTGTACGGGACCGGCAGTGATGATGCCACCACCGAGGGGCTCAAGAAATTCTCCGAAGAATTGAAGGCCGACCTCGAGAAGAAGATGGGGACCGATGGCTGGCCCATCACCATCCGCGCGGACGGTGAGGTGAGCCTGCCCGAGCTGGGTGGTTGCTTCCTGTTCTTGGTGGGGACGACCCACAGCAACATCATCCTGACCCTCAACCAGAGCGTCTTCCCGTTGGGCCTGGACGACACGGGCGTCACTGTGGGCAAGGAGCGCATCGAGGGCAGCGACGTGGCGGTCACCTTCGCCATGATCAATCCGTTCAATCAGTCCCACTACGCGGTGGTCTACTCCGGGGTCACCGACGTGGCGATCTGGAACGCCCCCGAATACGCCTACGAGGAGATCGGCTACGTGGTGGTCAACAACTCGGGCGTGCAGCTGCGCGGGCAGTTCGACACGACGATCCCCGAGTACTGGACGCTGCTGCCCGGGGCCTCGGTGAAGCAGGTCTCGCAGCAGCTCACCGAGAGCGCCACGGCGATGGGCATCGATTTCAAGCCGGAGAACCCGCTCCCCCACGCGGCGGACAAGAGCGTCTACATGCTGGGCTACAACCCCAACGCCGCCAGCGTCGAGATCCAGCAGTTCCTGTTCCCCTATCTGTCCCATCTGCACCAGCAGCACGACGTGCGGTTGGTGGCACTGGAAGCTCCGTTGTGGATGAGCGCCTACCTGGACACCTATGTGGTGGACGGCAAGGCCCCGCCGGAGGACCTGCAGCTGCCCGAAGACACCGTGGCCTTCATCGAGGAGCTGCGGGCCTACAACAAGGGGCTCTCCAGCACCAAACGTATCCACCTGGCGACCTTCGACCTCAACCACGACGTCTTTTCGCGGGGCAACGCCAGCTCCCTGCTCCCCATCAAGACCGCCATCGGCCAGCTCAAGGATCGGGAGACCCGCAAGGAACTCAGCGAGGTGCTGTCCAACGTGTCCGAGGCCTACGAAGGCGGCACCCCCGCGGCCATGCTGCAGGCGGTCAACCGGCTCAACGAGGCCGTGTCCGTCGCCGCCCTCAAGAAGAAGGTCCCGGCGGAGATCTACCCGAAGCTGAGGGCGTACCTGGACACGGAGAAGACCTCCATCTTCTTCCATCAGCCGGAAAACCAGTCCCGCTTGCAAAGCTCTTCGTTGCAGGAGGCGAGGGCCAAGATCCTGCGCCAGAACATGACCGACCTGATCAAGCGCGCCGACGCCGACCTGGAAGCGCCGGTGCTCTTCTTCCTGCACGCCGACCATTGCAACAAGGGCGCCCCCGGCCGCAGCTACGGCCGGATCCCGATGGCCCAGTACTTCGACAAGTACTACGAGCCCACCTGGGAGAAGGTGCATTCCACGGTCGTCGTCTCCCACAGCGGCGGGTATTGGGATCCCAAGCTGATGAGCACCGAGGTCGTCGACGGCGGATACACCCCCGACGAGTTCGAGTCCCTCGTCGCCGATTTCCGCAAGCCCAACAGCCTGGTGTTCGTGGACCTGTCTGCGCCCTTCTGGTTGGAGAATCGCGTCACCATCAATCACATCTGGACCTGGCCCGGTGAGCTGTACGACGACATGGTGTTCTTCTTCGACGTGAAACCCATGTCGGGTCAGATGGTCGCCCCCGGCAAGTGAGTCCAGCCTTCCGTATCGCGCTGTTCGTTCTTTTGGCCTTCACGTGGGGATGCCGCGGAGGAGGGGACGGAGACGTGGGCGCGCCGGTGCTGGTGACGCCCGATCGCACCGGCTTCGAGCACGACCTGTTCGTGATGACCGATGGCCAGCCGGGCCATTCCTTTCAGGTCCGGTTCGGTAGCGGGCGTGCGCCCCTCGTCGCTGCGGCCAGTCTCCCCACCTTCTATGACGGCAAATCCCTGGCGGTCTTTGGCCGGCGGGTGCTCAAACGGACCGTGGAGCTGCCCGAGGGTGGGGTCTTCCACGAGCGCCGCGTGCGGTTGACCGAAGAGGACGGCTTCGGCACGGGCCGCTGGATCCATCGCCACGGCCTGTTCCAGGATTTACCCGAAGACATGGGTGAGAGGTGTGATGCAACGGCCGGTCCCTGCGAATGGGATCACCGCTCGGGTCTGGACCTGGTCACCATGGTCGGGGACCTGAGGGGAATGCGCAGCTGGTCCGGGGGGACCCACGGCGTCCAGGCCGGTGCCGAGGTCGAGTACCTCATCACCGATCGATTTGGCCACCCTCAGGATTTCATCAAGCTCTACCCGAAGCAGCACCGGGACCTCATCCGGTTGGCCTACGACGAGTGGTACCAGATCCCCGAGGAGATCCGTTCCTGCTACGCCTTCGACTACAAGTCGTCCATCTTGCGGCCTGCGCCGGGCGGACTGATGTGGGTGATGCACGGGCGGGCGATGCAACCTGCCTGCCAGGGTACGAGCCTGCCGGTGGAGGTGCCGGCCCCGCTGCCACACCACGGCGTGACGGACGACAGCGGCTGGAGCGGTTCGGGAGACGTCTTCCACTTCGGCCCACCCGACGTGTGGGTCGACACGGAAGGAGAGGTCCAGATCCGGGTAGGGGAGGAGAGCTTGGTACTGCCCGGTGGGGGTGGGGTGAACCCGTCCCTGGGGGCCATCCACTGGATGCTCGAGGAGACGATCGCCGAGGCGCACCGGAAACCCATCCAGCAGGCCTATACCGAGGTGCACGACCTCGTCCTCACCCCGGGGACGGAGGTGGCCGTCGACGGTTCGCTCGGGGACTGGGATGGGGCACAGCTGCTGTACCTGGATCAGCTGAGCAACGTTCCGTGGACGCGTCACGGCGTGAGCTGGGAGGGGCCGTCGGACGCCTCGCTGGGCATCGGCGTGCGCGCTGTGGCCGGGGGCTGGGCCGTGGCGGCCCGCATCGTCGATGACGTGCTGGACACCGTGCCGGATGGCCGCCAGCGGCCCCTTTCGGTGGATCACCTGGAGGTCTGGTTGCTGGGCCAGGACGGCTGGATCCAGTTGGCCGTGCTCCCCGGGGCTGAGGCCGGTGCCGCATCCGTGGAGGTGTGGGCTCTGCAGCCACCCGGAGAGCAGGAGGACGAACCGCCGTTGGCTCTGCTGGCCGCGGCGAGCACCGTCCAGGCGGCCTGGCAGCCCCGCCCAGCGACCAAGAGCCTGGCCGCGGGGTGGGACGCCGAGGTGCTTCTTCCCACCGAACTGGCCCGGATCGAAGACGGGCGTATCGGCCTGCGAGTTCTGCTCGTAGACGGGGACGGAGCTGATGAGTTGCTAGGGGATCTGCGGATGGGTAACGTTGCGCCGCTGGCGGACGCCTGGGTCGTCGTCGCGGAACCCTAGACGTAGATGTCGACGTTGTTGCCCAGGCCGGCTGCTCGTTCCTTGGGGGATGCTTTCTTTGGGCCGTCTGGGGCCGGCGATTCTACCTTTATGCCGGCTTGACCTGGTTCTTCTGGATTCCGTACCGCGGACCGGCTGACGTTATACATCACCGGCTTCCCCTCCACGTTGGGGGGTGTGTTTATAGTATTCATTGCAGGCTCCTGAAATCCTTTCTGTCTCCACCCCAGTATACACTGCGGTAAGTCAAGGCAGGAGTTTGTTTCACTTGCGGTACGGCTCGTGGCCGGGAATCGAGCGGTGGTATCGGCCGTCTTTTTGCTGGAAGCCTTCCTGCTCCAGGAGCTTCGATGCCCTCGTCATCGCCGGGTCCAACCGCACCTCCATGTCCGTGTACCCCACCTGTTCGGCCCAGTCGATAGCGTGCCTCAGTGCATGGGTTCCCCAGCCGCGCCCCTGGTACTCGGGGAGCAGGTACAGGCGCCGCAGCACGCACGTGCCGTTTTGCTGGGGCCCGACCGAGATCGTGCCGACGACCTCGTCATCTCCTTCGATGACCCAGGTGGCCGCGTGGTCGCCGTGGGCATCGGGCTCCAGGGGGTCGCGGCCGGTGGCGTTCACGTCCACACCCAGGCCGCCCACATCGGCGCCCAGGTCCAGCTGGGCCAGAACGGTGCGGACCAGGGAAGAGACTGGGCCGATGTCCCAGGCCTGGAAGGGGCGGATGAGGGGGTCGGTCATGCGTCCAGGGCGGCGTAGGCCTTGCGGAATTTCTTGAGCAGCTTGTCCTGCTTCTTGCGGCCCAGCGAACCCAGGGTGCTACGCGCGTCGCGGAGCCGGACGACGGACAGGTCTTTGCCCAGCAACTCCAGGGCTTCGAACAGGGGGAGGCTGACCTTGCGGCCGGAGATGGCGCCGAAGATGGGTGCCAGGAAGTCCCGCAGGTCCCAGCCGAAGGCCTCGGCGGCCCGCCGCAGCACGGTGTCCAGAGCGTCGGCGTTCCAGGCCTGCTGTTCCTCCAGGATCGTCGACGCCACGATCAGCGCCTGCAGCGTCTCGGCGTCGTCCTTCTTCTTGGGGACCAGCACCTCGGCGCTCGTCTCGATCTGGCCGCTGAGCATGTAGTCGCTCAGGGGGATGAAGTCGCTCAGCGTCTCCAGCCGGGGCTGCACCATCGGCATCAGTCGCCCCAGGTAGTCGTCGTTGATCAGCCACTCCTTGAGGGTGGTGTGCAGCTGCTCGGGGGTCATGGTCTCGCGGATCACCTTGCCGTTGAGCCAGGTGAGCTTGGCGGTGTCGAAGACCGGCCCCCCCAGGGCGATGCGGGTGGGATCGAACTGCTCGACCATCTCCTCCAGCGAGAAGAATTCCCGGCCGTCGGGCATGGTCCAGCCCATCATCGCCAGGTAGTTGAGCAGGGCGCCTGGCAGGATCCCCAGCCGCCGGTAGAAGTTGATGGAGGTTGGGTTCTTGCGCTTGGACAGCTTGGAGCGGTCCGGGTTGCGCAGCAGTGGCAGGTGGCACAACACCGGCGGCTCCCAGCCGAACAGGTCGTACATCACCAGGTGCTTGGGAGCGGAGTTGAGCCACTCCTCGCCGCGCATGACGTGGTTGACCCCCATCAGGTGGTCGTCCACCACGTTGGCCAGGTGGTAGGTGGGGAAGCCGTCGGATTTGAGCAACACCTGGTCGTCCACCTGGGCGTTGTCGAAGACCACCTCGCCGCGCACCAGGTCGTTCACCACCGTGTGCCCGTCGCGGGGCATCTTGAGGCGCACCACGTGGGGCTCGCCCGCCTGGGCGCGGTCCAGTGATTCCTGCGGGGACAGATCCCGGCACTTGCCGTCGTAGCCGAAGTCCTTCTTCTCCAGGCGCTGTTGCTTGCGCAACTCGGCTAGCCGTTCGGCGGTACAGAAGCAGCGGTAGGCGCCTCCGGACCCGATGAGCTGGTTGCAATGGGCGCGGTAGACTTCAGTACGCTGGCTCTGGTGATAGGGGGCGTTTGGCCCGCCGATGTCCGGGCCCTCGTCCCATTGCAGGCCGAGCCACTTCAGCGAGTCCAGGATCGCCAGCTCACTGGCCTTGGTCGACCGGGTCTGGTCCGTGTCCTCGATGCGCAAGATGAAGCGCCCACCGTGGCGCTTGGCCAGCGCGTAGCTGAACAGAGCGGCATAGGCGGTGCCCACATGGGGATCGCCGGTGGGCGAAGGCGCCACACGGGTCACGGGTGCTGCTTTGGGTTCGTACGCCATGATCACTCCGTCCCCGGTTTGGCCTGCGGGGTGTGCTGCTTGCCGGCATGCTGGGCCGCCTTGCCGCGCTTGCCTTTGCCGCGCTTGCCCTTGCCGCGCTTGCCCTGCTTGTTCGCCTGCTGTTTCTTGCCCCAGCTATCCCGCAGCGGCGTGGAGCGATTGAAGACCAGGGCGTCGTCCTTGGAGTCCACCGAGTCCACGCAGAAGTAGCCCTGGCGCTCGAACTGGACCGGTTCACCGACCGTGCATTCGGCCAGGCTGGGCTCCAGACGGCACCCGGTGAGGATCTGCCGGGCGTTCGGGTTGATCAAGGCGGTGAAATCCTCGGCGCTCGGCTTGGGCTCTTCGTCCGTGAACAGCTGCTCGAAGAGCCGGACCTCGGCCTCCACGGAGCGGTGGGCGTCCACCCAGTGCAGCGTGCCCTTGACCCGCCGCCCGTCCGGGGAGTTGCCCCCGCGCGACTCCGGGTCATAGGTGCAATGCAGCTCCACGAGCTGGCCGTCGTCGTCCTTGATCACGTCCACGCAGGTGATGAAGTAGGCCCAGCGCAGGCGCACCTCCCGGCCGGGGGCCAGGCGGAAGAACTTGCGTACCGGCTCCTCCATGAAATCGGTGCGCTCGATGTAGATCTCCCGGCTGAACGGCACTTTGCGCGCGCCCCGCTCGGGGTAGTCGGGGTGGTCGGGGAAATCGAACTCCTCGGTCTGGTCCTCGGGATAGTTGTCGATAACCACCTTGAGGGGCCGCAGCACGCCCATGCGCCGCGGTGCCACCACTTCCAGGTGCTCACGCAGCGAATGATCCAGCATCTTGACGTCCACCGTGCTGTCCGCCTTGGCCAGCCCGATGCGGTCGCAGAAATTGCGGATCGACTCGGGGGTGAAGCCCCGGCGCCGGAACCCGGCCAGGGTCGGCATACGGGGGTCGTCCCAGCCGTCCACGTGGCCCTCCTCCACCAGGCGCAGCAGGTTGCGCTTGCTGAGGATGGTGTGGCTCAGGTTGAGGCGGGCGAACTCGATCTGACGGGGCACCGCTGGGACCGGCAGGTGCTCGACGAACCAGTCGTACAGGGGCCGGTGCACCTCGAACTCCAGTGTGCACAGGGAGTGGGTGATCTCCTCGATGGCGTCCGACTGGCCGTGGGCGAAGTCGTACATCGGGTAGATGCACCACTTGCTGCCGGTGCGGTGGTGATCGGCGTGCTTGACCCGGTAGATGGCCGGATCACGCAGGTTGGGGTTGCTGGCCGCCATGTCGATCTTGGCCCGCAGGACGTGCTCGCCCTCCTTGAACTTGCCGGCGCGCATGCCCTCGAACAGGTCCAGGTTTTCCTGCACCGTTCGGTCCCGGTAGGGGCTCTCCTTCCCTGGCTCGTACCACTTGCCGCGGTACTCGCTGACCTCTTCGGCGCTGAGGCTGTCCACATAGGCGTCCCCGTTGCGGATCAGGTGTAGCGCCCACTCGTAGAGCTGACCGAAGTAGTCCGATGCGTAAAACAGCCGGCTCTCCCAGTCGAACCCGAGCCAGCGGACGTCGGCCATGATGGACTCCACGTACTCCACCTCTTCCTTGGCGGGGTTCGTGTCGTCGAATCGCAGATTGCAGGTCCCTTGGTAGTCGCGCGCCAGCCCGAAGTTCAGGCAGATCGACTTGGCGTGGCCGATGTGCAGGTAGCCGTTGGGCTCGGGGGGGAACCGCGTCTGGATCTTGGCGTGCTTCCCGCTCGCCAGATCCTCGTCGATGATGTGCCGGATGAAGTTCGATGGGGCCTTGGGGTCATCGGTACTCATTTTGTCGCGTTCGCTCCGGACGCCGGCATGCGGCGTTTGCTGGCTGGGAATGATGCGGAATGCACGATCGAAGTTCAAGGACGACGGATCGAGCGCCGCGTTTTCCTTTTGCTGCTAGTTCCCCAAATACACTGGGAATTGTGGGGTTTTTTAGGGTGCAAAGGCTGTGCTAGGTTGCCGTTCGCACCCCTATATGAGCCGCGCTCACCCGGGCGCGCACGGAGTCGAAAATGAACGAACCCACCCCGGACTTCACCGACATCATCTATCTCGACAACGCCGCAACGGTGTTTCCCAAGCCACCCGAGGTTCTGGACGGCGCTCTGGAGCTCTACAAGAAGTACGGCGTCAACCCGGGCCGCTCCGGCTACGACCTGTGCCTGGTGGGTGGCAATCTCATCGAGGAGACCCGCGGGGAACTGACCACGTTCTTTGGCGGCACCGACCCCAGCCGTCTGTGCTTCGCCTACAACGCCTCCGACGCGCTTAACATCCTGATTTTCGGGCTGACCAAACAGGGGGATCACGTCATCTCGACCACGGTGGAGCACAACTCGGTGCTGCGGCCCCTCAACCACCTGGAGCGGGACGGCATCATCGAGCTGGACTACATCCCCGTGGGCGAGGACGGGCGCGTCGATCCGGACGACATCATCAAGGCCATCAAGCTCAACACCTCCATGGTGGTGGTCAACCACGGCTCCAACGTCATTGGCTCCATCCAGCCGGTGGCCGAGATCGGCGCCATCTGCCGCGAGCGGGACATCCGCTTCGTGGTGGACACGGCCCAGACGGCGGGCGTGGTGCCCATCGACGTCCAGGAGATGAACATCGACGCGCTGGCCTTCACCGGCCACAAATCCCTGCTGGGCCCCACCGGAGTCGGCGGGATGTACGTGGCCGAGGGCGTGACGGTCAAGCACACGCGCGCGGGCGGTACGGGCGTGCGCTCCGCCTATCCGTTCCAGCTGGACGAGTACCCCTTCCGGCTTGAGATCGGCACGGCCAACGTGTTTGGCGTGGTGGCCCTGCACCTGGCGCAGGAGTACCTGGCCAAGCGTGGGCTCGACAATATCTACCGCCACGAGATGGAGCTGTTCGCCCGGTTCCAAAGCGGCATCCAGGCCGTCAAGGGCGTGAACCTCTACGGCTCGACCAACCTGGACCACCGGCTGCCCGTGCTCTCCATCACCATCGACGGCTGGGACGCCAGCGATGTGGGCACGATGCTGGACGCCGACTACAACATCGCCTGCCGCACCGGCCTGCACTGCGCGCCGCGGATCCACGAGCAGCTGGGGACCGCCCCGCGGGGCACGGTCCGCCTCAGTTTGGGGCCGATGAACACCATGGAAGATGTGGAGGCGGGAATCGCCGCGGTGGACGGAATCGCGTCGATCAAGAACTGAATCCGGCCTCACGCCGGCCCCTCCCTCGCTTGACAGCGAGTTCTCGTTGGGGGGAACATGCCCAAATATCCCGTGGGAATGGGAGAAGGAGGAGATATGCGCAAGTGGATGATCGCTCTAGCGGTGCTCGGGGCCCTGGGATTCATGCTGGCAGCCTGCGGAAGCGGTGAAGAGCCGAAGGCGGAGGAGCCGAAGGCGGAGGAGCCGAAGGCGGAGGAGCCGAAGGCCGAGGAGCCGAAGGCCGATGCGGGTGCCGCGGGTAACCCCTGCGACGCGTACGCCAAGTGCTGCAACGACTACGCCGACGCGATCAGCGGTCTGGCTGGTATCACAGAGGACGTCGTCAAGATGCAAAAGGACGGCTGCGCGGCCGTCGAGGGCATGAAGGCCGCTCCGGGCGGCGAAGAGTCCTGCAAGACCGCGATGGACGCCATGAAGGCCGGCGCGGAAGCCTACAAGGCCATGCCTGGCTTCAAGATGCCGGATTCCTGCCAGTAAGCCGAGTTCGGTAGACGCACAACGACAGCCGCACGTCCCCGTCAGGGGAGGTGCGGCTGTTTGCGCCTGAGGTAGCCCAGATGCCCCCAACCCCCCGGATCCTGGTACTGGACAACGCCATTTACCCCGAGGCGTATCAGCCGTTCGACCACTGGCAGGCCGCCTTTAGCGACGCGGCTGAGCTGGTGCGGGTGACCCTCGCCGATCCCCGGCCATCGCTGGACGGCTTCACCCATATGGTCGTGTCTGGTTCGGAAGCGTCGATCCTCGACGACGACCCCTGGGTGCCGCCCCAGATGGCACTCATCGCCGAAGCCGCATCCCGGCGCCTCCCCGTGCTGGGGAGCTGCCATGGGCACCAGATGATCGCACGGGCGCTGGGCGGCGAGGTGGGGCGTGCAGCCGAACCGGAGCTGGGCTGGATCCCGGTGGAGGTGGACCGGTCCGCGGCAATGTTCGCGGGAATGAATACACCGGCGTGGATCTTCGTCTCTCACTTCGACGAAGTGGTCAGCTTACCCCGGGAGTTCCAGGTGACGGCACGGTCCCCACGCTGCGCGATACACGCCTTCAGCCATTCCGAACGACCGGTGTGGGGGGTCCAGTCCCATCCGGAGATCGGCATCGCCGAAGGGGAAGAGCTGCTGGGACGGTTCGCGGCCCTGGATCCGCGCGTCGCCACCGCGGCCATCCACCGCCCGGCCAAAGACACCGGCCTGCTGAGACACCTCGTCGCGCAATTCCTCAATGCGGGCGGGGAGTTGTAAAGAACATGAAAAAAAGAGCTCGCGATTTGCCCGTCCGGAGGCTACTGTGCGCGCCGTGCTGAAAGTCGTCCCCATACTGATGGTCGTCCTGATGGCCGGCTATTCCATCGCAGGTACCGGTACCGGCATCGCCGACCATGCGCCTGTGGAGCACGCGACCCTCGAGCGCATCGCCACCGTGGCTCTTGCCATGCTGTTGCTGCTCGGCCTCTCTCGCCTGCATCGTTCGCAGTAGCTCAGAATCCCGCTGGCCGCCCACCCCCCCTTGGGTCGGAGACCGCCTCCAACGTGCCGTCGTCATGCACCATGATGGCGTGGGCATCCCCGATGGCGCCGCGCTCGTGCACGGCCAGGCCCCGCCGCTGTAGTTCTTCCTGGGCCGGCCCCTCGACGGCGCCGGCCTCCATGTCCATGCGGTCGGGCAGCCACTGGTGGTGGACTCGAGCCGTCGCCACGGCCTCCTCCAGCGGCATCCCGAAATCCATCACATTGGAGATGACCTGCGCCACCGTGGTGATGATGGTGCTGCCCCCCGGGGAGCCCACCACCAGGAACGGGTGGCCGTCCCGTACGACGATGGTGGGGGTCATCGAGCTCAGCGGCCGCTTACCCGGCGCGATAGCGTTCGTCTCGTTCCCCACCAACCCGAACGCGTTGGGGACGCCAGGGCGCGAGACGAAGTCATCCAGCTCGTTGTTGAGCAGCACGCCCGTGCCCTCGGCGACGATGCCGGTACCGTAGGCCAGATTGAGCGTGACGGTGCACGACACCGCCCAGCCCTCGGCATCGACGACGCTGAAGTGGGTGGTGTCGGGGGACTCGGGGGGCGCTGCGAGCAGCCCGCTCCAGGTCTCCGAGGGGGTCGAGCGCTGCAGGTCGATCTCGGAAGCGTCGCTCCTCGCCGTGCGGATCCCCAGCAACGACGCGAGGGGCATGCCGGTGATGTGGTCCGGATCACCGAGCAACGTGTTGCGGTCACGGTAGGCCCGCTTCTCCACCTCGGCCATCAACATCAAGTGATCCGGCCCGTGGAACGTCATCTCCCCGACGTCGAACTGTTCCCAGACCCGCAAGATGCGGCCCAGGGTCACGCCTCCGGACGATGGCGGCCCCATGGCGTGGACAACCCCGCCCCGGTAGCTGAAGGTGGTCACAGGGCGCTCTGTGGCCTCGTATTCGGCCAGGTCGTCCACGGTCATCACGCCGCCGGTCCTGGCGATGGTGGCGGCGATGGCCTGCGCCGTCGTGCCGCTGTAGAAGGCGCCCGCGCCCCCCGCCGCGATGCGTTGCAGCGTGGCCGCAAGATCCGGCTGGCGCAGGGTATCGCCCGCCACGGGGAGCGCCCCCTGCGGCGCAAAGGAAGCCCGGGCCCCCGGATCCGCCAGCAACCGCTCCGACTTGCGCTCCAGGGAGCGGGCCAGCGACCCGTTCACCTGGAATCCGACTCCCGCCAGCTCGACGGCCGGCGCCAGCAGCTCTTGCCAGGGTTTGGATCCCAGGCGCTGGTGGGCCAGCTCCAGCCCCGCCGGCGTCCCGGGCACGCCTACAGACAGGCCCGAGAACAACGCGCGCTGGGGGTCTCGCTGCCCCTGGGCGTCGAGGAACATCCCCGCCGTCGCCGCCGCCGGTGCCCGCTCCCTGAAATCAAAGCTGAACACCTCGCCCGTGTCCCCGCGCCTCACCACCATGAAGCCGCCACCGCCGAGGTTGCCCGCCTCGGGGTGCGTGACCGCCAGCGCAAAGGCCGTGGCCACCGCTGCGTCCACGGCGTTGCCGCCGTCCCGCAAGACGGCCGCCCCCACGTCCGACGCGATGGGGGACGCGCTGGCCACCGCCCCGCTGGCATATCGCCCCACCTGGCCGGCGGGATCGGCCCCCGAGCCCGGCGGGATCAAGAGGGCCAGCCCGAGCAGCGAGACGCTCGCGAGCAAGGTGACGCAGGTCGCTTTCGGTCGGATCGATGGCATGTCCCAGCTCCTTGATGACAACGCATCTTTCTTTAACACGCGTGCCGGACTACGATCTCCGCGCACTGACTCGCGCGCAACCGATAGGGCGGAGTCGATCGGTACCGAGGTGTCCCATGAAGCCGATTCCATTGCTCGAAGAAACATCACCCGCTCTGTACGCAGAGTTGGGAATGATCTCCGGGGTCGAGATCCACCAGCAGCTACTCACCGAGCGCAAGCTGTTTTGCCGCTGCCCGGCCGGCCTGTACAGCCGCCAGGTGCACGCCGAGGTGTTGCGCCACATGCGGCCCACCCTCAGCGAGCTGGGGGAGTATGACGGCACGGCGCTGATGGAGTTCAAGACCCGCAAGGAGATCGTCTACCAGCTCGACAAGGAATCGGTGTGTACGTACGAGATGGACGACACGCCGCCGTTCATGATCGACGAAGAGGCGCTGGATATCGCCCTCGAGATCACCATGCTGCTGCGTTGCAACCTGGTGTCCGAGCTCCACATCGCCCGCAAGCAATATCTGGACGGCTCCATCCCCACCGGATTCCAGCGCACCACCATCCTGGGCGTCGACGGCCACATCCGGGCGTGCGGCAAGCGCATCGGCATCCTCCAGCTGGGGCTGGAGGAGGACTCCTGCCGCCAGGTCTCGGACGAGGGCCATCGGCGCATCTACCGCACGGACCGCCTGGGTATGCCCCTCATCGAGATGGTCACCGCACCCCAGATGGTCACCCCCTTCGAGACGGCCGAGGTGGTCGAGTCGTTGCGCCGCCTGGCCCGCGCCACCGGCAAGGTGCGCACCGGCCTGGGCGCCACCCGCCAGGACGTCAACGTGAGCGTCGAGGGGGGCACCCGCTGCGAGATCAAGGGCGTGCCGCGGATCCGGATGATCCCGCGGCTGGTCCACCATGAGGCGCTGCGGCAGCGGGGGCTGCTCGACCTGCGCCAGGAGCTGCTGGACCGGGGGCACGACGCCGAGACCTTCGCCGCCAGCTCCGCCGACGTCACCTCCATGGTGCGGCGGACCCAGTTCCTGCCGCTGGCTCAGGCTCTGGAGTCCGGGGGCGAATGCCGGGCGGTCTGCCTGCCCGGCTTTGCCGGGATCCTGACGTGGCCGCTCCAGCCGGGCATCTCCTTTGCCCGTGAGCTGTCCGACCAGGCGCGTGTCGTTGCCTGCCTGGACCAGCTTCCCAACCTGGTGCACTCCGACCTCCCCGATCAGCCCATCACCCCCCGCAACTGGGGTGCCGTGCTCAAGGAGGTGGGCGCCGGCAACGACGACGTCGTCGTCCTGGTCTGGGGCCCGGGGCAGGACGTGGAGACGGCCGCAAACGAGATCGTGGACCGGGCACGCCAGGCCATCATCGGCGTGCCTCCCGAGACCCGTCAGGCCTTCTGGGACGGCACCAACGGATTCGAGCGGGTGCTGCCGGGTGCCGACCGCATGTACCCCGACACGGACCTGCCCCCCAAGGAGGTCCCCTCCGCCCGGATCGAGGAGATCCGATCCCGGCTGGTGGAGGCCCCGTGGGAGCGGGCCCGCCGTCTGCGCAAGGCGGGGGTTGCCGCCGAGCTCGCGTGGACCATCGCCAACGGCGCCTGGTTCGGGGACTTCGAGGAAGCGGCCGGCTCCCTGGCCGGGGGCCACGCGGCGTCGGTGGTCGCCTGCATCCTGCCCGGGCTGGTACGTGGCGGTATGGCGCGGCCCAGCGGTGAGCAGGTGAGATCCCTGCTGGCAGCGCTGGATCACGGCACCATCTTGTTCGATGCCGTGCCCCCGTTGCTGCGAGAGATGGCCATCAGCGGCGAGGACGCCGGCGCGGCGCAGGTGGCGTTGGGGCTGTGGCCGGCGGGTGCCGACGAACGGGGAGCCATGATCGGCGAGGCCCTGGCGGGCGTCGATCGTCGTTCCCTGCGCAAGGGCGGCGACGCCGCCGTCCGCGCCGTGATGGGCAAGGTGATGCGGGGGCTGCGCGGGCGGATCCCCGGTGCCGAGGTACACGAAGCCGTTGTGAGCTGGCTGAAGGAGGAGGTGCAGCATGGGCGATGACCTCTACAAGGGGTACCGCGGGCCCACCGTCGAGGTGCTCAAGAAGCACGGCGTGAAGGTCTGGAACGAGGTGAAGGTCGAGAGCACGCGTGGCTCCTTCACGGGGCTGGTCCTGCCCCGCTCCGAGACCGCCGACGACCGGCACCTGGTGCTCAAGTTGGCCACCGGCTACAACGTCGGCCTGGCCCACGACACCATCACGGGCATCGAAGTGTTGGGCTACAAGGAGGCCCACTACAAGATCCCGGAGAGCGAATTCCCCGTCGATCCGGGCAAGCCTGCGGTGCAGCTGCTGGGTACCGGCGGCACCATCGCCTCCAGGTTGGATTACCGCACCGGCGCGGTGATCCCGGCCTTCACCCCCGGTGAACTGTACGGTTCCGTGCCGGAGCTGGCGGACTACTGCAACCTCACCACCAACAAGATCTGCGGCGTCTTCTCCGAGAACATGGCCGGCCCCCAGTACATCGCCCTGGCGGAGTCCATCGGCGAGGCCATCGAGCAGGGGTACGCCGGGGTGATGATCGGCCACGGTACCGACACCATGCACCACACGGCGGCGGTGCTGTCGTTCATGGTGCAGAACTCACCGATCCCCATCGTGATGGTGGGCTCCCAGCGGTCCAGCGACCGCCCGTCCTCTGACGCAGCCCTCAACCTGATCCACGCGGTCAACGCCGCCGCCTACGGAGACATCGCCGAGGTGATGGTCTGCCTGTTCGGGCCCACCTCCGACCTCTACGGGCTGCTGCACCGCGGCACCCGGGTGCGCAAGATGCACTCGTCGTACCGCTCCACCTTCCGCACCATCAGCGACATCCCGCTGGCCATGGTGGACCGGGAGCAGATCCGGCCGCTGCGCGAGGACTACGCCCACCGCCGCGACGACAAGGACGTCACCATCGACGCCTGCTTCGATGACCGGGTGGCCATCGTCTACTACTACCCCTGCATGAAGCCGGACATGATCACGTCGCTGATCGACAACGGCTACAAGGGCATCATCATCGCCGGCACCGGCCTGGGGCACGTCAACCGGCCGCTGTACGAGGCGCTGGACCAGTGCCGCGACGCCGGCGTGGTGGTCTTCATGGCGGTGCAGACCCTGTGGGGCTACGCCCAGATGTACGTCTACGAGACCGGCCGCGAGCTGATGGAGCTGGGGGTCATCCCGGCGGCCAACATGCTACCCGAGGTGGCCTTCATGAAGCTGTGCTGGGTGCTCGGGCGCACGGACGATCCCGAGGAGATCGAGCGCCAGATGCTGACCCCTATCGCCGGCGAGATCACCGACCGGGAGCCCCACAACGGCTATCTGATCCACCAGGGGGGGATCCCCGAGGTGGAGGAGTTCATTTCTTCTTATCGGAAGTAGAAGCGGGCTAATCGAGAGGCGTCGTGGCGTAGACCCGGAAGATCATCGGTTCGGCCGTCAGACCACCCCAGGTGCTCCCCATGGTGCCGATATCGAGAGCCGTTGCGATGGACTGGGGCGTTCCGTCGTTGACGTGTTCCAGCTGCACGTTGATCTGAGGTACTCCTTCGATGGAATGAAAGACACCTATCTTCAGGTCGCCGGGGGCAGGAAGCCCCTGCTCGTCATCCACCAACACCAACTCAGGTTGGGCAGCCATGCCGGTGAGAACCACCGAGTAGTATTGGTTTTCGGCCAGGACGGCAGACAGGGGCGGCCCGTGAACGGTGGGGTCCGGAGCGTAGGTACCCGTCACATAGGCATCCACCTCGAACGCGCCGCCCAGCGGCACATCACCGTAGCCGAACATCATGGGATCGGGCGCTGACGAGCCCAGCCCGATGGCGGCTTCCGAGTACATCTCGATTTCCTCTGCGGTCACGTAGAAATCCACAGCGCCGCCCGTGGTTGCATGACCATGGATGAAGCGCACGTGCGGCACGTCGACCGTGCCAGGCACCGTGGCGTTGTTCAGCACGAGCATCTGGATGGGGGAGGAGCCGTCTACGCTGCCGATGAAGAACAAGGCGTAGATGCCGTTTGCTTCCAGGTCCACTGTGGCCGATTCGAAGAGTAGGCCTTCGCTGGTATCGTCATCCCCAGACGTGTCGTCGTCGGCCGCGGACGAGTCGTCGTCGCCAGCGGTGTCGTCATCGGGTAGGGGGTCGAAGGCGGCCTTGCAACCGCCGGTGATCAGCCCTCCCCCGCCGAGCAAGATGCCTGCCAAAAATGGGATCGCCAACCGTTCCATCATCATCGTCTCCCGGTGCCCGAAGGTTGCGCCCACACGGTCCGGGAACCTCTGCAGATCCGGGGCCAACGGATAGGGCGCTTTTCTTCTCGCGCGCTATGCTACCATGCCTCGCCGAGCGCAACATGCGCCTAAAAATCTGAGGTGAGCACATGGGCATTTTCGATAAGACGGTCGCCGGCGCGGTCAAGTTCATGCCGAAGGCGATGGTGGGCAAGGTGGCGTCCAAATACGTCGCTGGCGAAACGCTGCAGCATGCAGTCGATGAGACACGGCGCCTGAATGAAATGGGCGTCATGACCACCGTCGATCTGCTGGGCGAGTCCATCGAGAATGAGGAGCAGGCCAACGCCTCGGCGGACGTCTATCTGGACGTTCTGGCCGCCATCGCCGAGTACAAGCTCGACTCCAACGTCTCCATCAAGCCCACCCACTTCGGGCTGGGCATCTCCGTGGACCTCTTCGAGCGCAACCTGCGCCGGGTGGTGGAGCGCTCCGAGGACATCGGCAACTTCGTGCGCATCGACATGGAGGACTCCCCCTACACCGACGACACCATCGCCGTGTACCGCAAGCTCAAGGGGGAGGGGGCCAACGTCGGTACGGTGCTGCAGGCGATGCTCAATCGCACGCAGGCCGACCTCGAGGGCCTGGACGACATCGGGCCCAACTTGCGCCTGTGCAAGGGCGTCTACCGGGAGCCCGAGGATATCGCCTATCAGGGGTACGACGAGGTCAATCAGGCGTTCATCGAGATGCTGGAATACGCGCTACCCAAGCGGAACTACTACTGCGGCATCGCCACCCACGACGATCCGGTCATCGAGGCCGGGGAGCGCATCGTCGCCGAACACAAGCTGGACAAGGATCAGTACGAGTTCCAGATGCTGCTGGGCGTGCGCCCGGAGATCCGCAACCGGCTGGTGGAGGCGGGGCATCGCGTGCGCGTCTACACACCGTTCGGTACCCAGTGGTACGCGTACTGCATCCGCCGCCTCAAGGAGAACCCCAAGTTCGCCGGCTACGTGACCAAGGACGTCATGAAGAACCCGGCGATGCTGTTCGGTACCAAGGCGGACAAGCGCTAGCACCACCGCCGCAACCTGTTGACGTTGTCGCGCAAGGTCGGTGACGGACGTCTCCTGGAGCGGGTGGCCATCGTCGCCTGCGCCGAGTTCGGCACGCCCGGAAGCCCGGCGGGCGCCGAGCCGGAATCAGGCTAGATCAGCATCTTCATCAATGTGAGCCCAGGCACTACAGGCGATCGCTGGAGCGCTCTCCCAGGATCTGCTCGATCCGTTCGAACTCCTCCGTACCGAGAAAGCGCGTGATCTCGTCGAGAGTGAAGCTGTGGTGACAGCGCGGACACGTGAACCGGGTGCTCAGGCAGGAGAGGTGAATCACCAGGGTTGCCGCCTGGCACCGGGGGCAGACCACGCCGGAGTCCGGCGCGGCGGTTCGCAGCGAAGACCACATGACCAGGATACTACTCCCCACGCGTTTGCGGGTGGCGCCTGGGCGCCATTTAAGGTACCGGAGCTTAACACTTTATCTTTTGAACTAGGCATGATCCCATGCCTGCCAAGAGTACAACGCATCGATCACCGAAGCGCTCGGCACCACGTGATGAATCGTGGAGCCAAAATGATTCGAACGCATCAGAAATCGCATTCGGTAGACGAAGCGATGCTCAAGCCATCGAGGAGTTGCAGACGGCGACAGGCTCCACTCGTGTCGAGTTGATGAGCCCAAATCGTGGCCGTTTGGGTAATCGTGCGCGATGGTTGACTGCATGGTGGTTGCGCCGGCGCGACCGCGTCAGCGGAGCGGCCGTAGCTTGGTTTCTGAGAGTGAGTCACATGGTCAAGAGGATCGGGATAGATAGCGAGGAGTCAGATCCGCTGGCGACGTGGATGCAGACGTTGACGGTTTCGGAGTGATGGTTGCCAAAAAGAATAAAGAGTTAACCTCCGGTACCTAGACCCCGGTACCTAGACATAGACACGAACCTCTTGCAAGGTTGCGGTCTTGCCGTCGAGCCTACGGATGAATCGCGATCCAGAGAAATCCGGCACAGGCCGCCCCGCAGATGGCGATGACCGTTACGGCCAATCCCACCGGTTTGGGCCCAAACAGGGGGATCTGGCACGCGGCGCGCACCCCGTACAGGCCACCATTGAACGCGCACAGGGACCGCTCCAGTCCCCCGAGAGTGTCCTCTCCTGCCAACACGAAGGACAGCGCCGCGGCGCCGCCTCAAGGAGCCCCCCAAGTTCGCCGGCTACGTCACCAAGGACGTGATGAAGAATCCGACGATGCTGTTCGGTACCCAGGCGGACAAGCGCTAGGAGCCTGTCGGCTCGTTTTCGGGGGTAAATTTGTCTCAGGATTGGCCGGTCCGGTCCTGGGATCCTGCGCAATACCTTCCATAAAATCTTGCTCCATATCCGCAGATGGAGGCAGGGGACTTGTTACGCACAGCTCTGAACACACGGGCTCCGGGATCGGAGCTGTACAACGCCATCATCACGGGATTGAAGGCGTTGCTGGACCGGGCACAACAGTACGATGTGGACCCGGCGGCCGTCGATAAGGCGGCCCGGGACTGGTGCTTGCGAGTCACCCCGTTGCTGAACGGGGGGCAGCCGGTCGTGATCCAGGTGGACGGATCGCAGATTCTCATCAACGGCGTGGGCCCGGCGTGGAACAGCCAGTCGGAGCGAACAGCGGCCGCGCTGTTTGCGTTCCTCGATGGGCGAGGAATCCACAATCTCTGGCTGCAGCCCGGGTTCGACGAGCATGGAGCGGCCGCCCTGGCCCGCGCCCTTCACCGCCTGCAGCCGGGGGAGGTCGTGCAGGCGCACGACGTCGCCGCGGTCGATGAATTGGGGATCCCACACGTCCTGAAGAACCTGGATCCTTCGGGGCTCGCCGGATCCACGCAGCCAGCGTGGGAGCTGTCCGGGGAGCAGCTGGACGCTCTCGACTACGATTTTTCGCTGCTGGGGGTGGATCCCAAGCTGCACCGCTGGGATCTGAGCCGGCTGGCGTCGTCCCGGCGGTTCGTGTCCTACCTAGCGGGCGGCAGCGTCGAGCGGTTGGACCGGATCGTGAGGCAGTTCGAGGCCATCGAGCATGTCCGCTGGCGAGGGCAGCCGCCGGCCACCCTCTTTGCCCGGATGATCGAGCCCTTCATCGAGGGTATCGCGGGGGCTACGAATGGCCGGCAACACCGGATCCTGACCCGCCGGCTGGCCCGCGTCGTCTGCTCACGCCCGTCGGAGTTCGTGGTCGAGTTGCTCCTGAACACGAGCCCCCGGAGCGAGAAGTTACGCGCCGAGATCGTCGATGTGCTTCGGCATGACGAGACGTGTGGCGTGAGGGTCATGCAGGCCATCGCGGCGTCCTGCTCCTCCGGCGGCAGCCCCGACCGTTTCCTGGCGATGACCCATACGTTCGGCGACCTCTTGCAGCATTTCTTCGCGTCGAAGCAGCTGGAATCGACCCTGGTCGTCCTGAAGATGCTGGAGTACCTCCGCCGATCCCGCGCCACCCATCCCATGGTGCGCAAGCAGATCAGTGGGATTCTGCTCCGTTTCGTGGGGCAGCTGGATGTGGAGAGCCTGATCATCGGCTGTACGGCAACCGAGAAGGAGCGATCGGACATCTGTTTTGGGCTGTTGCTGCGACTCGGGCGGAACATCTCCACGGATCTGCTGAATGTCATCCGCACGTCGGATTCCGCTGCCGTCCGGCTGGCTGCGGTGGAGGTCCTCGCCACGCTGTTGCCCCGTGAACGCAGCATCGATCAGCTGGATTTCGGGAGCGCCTACTGGACGCTCATCCACCAGATGGAACAGGACGCGGGTAGCCCCTGGTACTTCCGCAGGAACCTGGTGACCTTGACCCGGAAGATCGGGGACGAGCGGTTCCTGAAGTGGATCAGCAGGTATACCCGCGACAATGACAGGAGGGTCCGTCGGGAGGCCGCGATCGCCTGTGCCGAGTACGGTACTCCAAACGCCTGCGCCCGCCTCCTCCAGTCCCTCCAGGTGCGTGACATCCAGGATCTGGACGACTTCCATACCATCACCGAGGCGGTACTCCATGATCCGGGCATCGATGGGGTGAGCTACCTCAGCTGCTGGCTCAATGAATCGGTCCCGGGTGTGATCCAGATCGCCGCCATGAGGAAGATCGCGAGCCTCCCCGGGATCCGAGCCATCGAGATCCTGGACCAGGTGCTCAACGAGAAGACCGGACTGCTTGCGCGTAAACCGCGTTTCGGGGAGGACCTGCGGGCCATCGCCGCGGAGGAGCTGGGCTGGCGGGACGCGGAGGAGGCCCGGCAAGCCCTGCGCCGGAGCTCGGAGACGGTCAGATCAGCATCCACATCGCCTTGACCACGGCGTCGAAGGCCGCCCCGGGCGTCCCTTGGACCACCTCGATCGCAGCGGAGTTCAGGCCTTTGCGTACGTCTGCCGGGGTGATGTCGGAGAGGTCCTTGGCCAGCAGGTCACCCAGATCCTTGACCTCCTTGGCATGGGTCTTGAGGTAGCGCGCCGCCTTGCGCACGTTGACGTCCTCGAAGCCGAGCGTCTCGGCGATGTCCAGAAGGACATCGAACTGAAGAAGCAAGATGTCCTTGTTGCGGCCGTATTCCGGTAGGCCGCCCACGTTCCGGATCGCCTGTTCCAGCTCCTCCCGGTCCACCGGGTGCTCGACCCGCACGGCGATGAAGCCGTCGGCACGCTGGTCCGATGATACGTGCTTCATGGCCCGTTTGACGGCCTCGACCTCCAGCAGACGCCGCAGCACGGCGCGCAGTTGATCGTCCGTGTCGGACTCCAGCAGGGCACCCCAGCGTGCATAGGCGTCCCGACGCAGGCCACGCACCTTGCCAAGGGTCAGACGCAGCTGCCTGGCGACATCGTAATTGGTGGCATCCCTGTCGATGGCCTCGTGCCGTTCCAGCAGGAAGAACAGCAGCAGCTCCACATCCCGTTTGCCCAGGGCGCCGAAGCCCTGCCTGAGGTAGGCATCGATGAACTGCTGGGCGAAGGCCTGCGGATGGTTCAGCTTCACGGGCGAGTCGGGCATGGGGTACCTCCGGCGGGTGATGGTACCCAGTGGCGGGCACTGGGGGCAAACCGGTGAATGCTCTGTGGAAGGTCCCCCCCCTCGCAGGTTCTCGAACGGGCACCGGTCGTCGGCTATCGCCTCGACCTGGGCACGGGGATTCGGTCAGGGAGCCGGGACGTCGATGCGGACCGGCTTGATGTACTTGTCCTGCAAGGCGCGGGTGCCCTTGAGGCCCAGCTGGTCGAAGATGAACAGGAACTTTTCTTCCAGCTGGGCGGCCATGGCGTCGCGGGTCTCGGCGGGCAGTTCGAACCACTCCTTCTTGAAGGGGCCGAAGCCCTTCTTGCGGGTCTTGTAATAAAACTGCTCGTCCGTCCATTCCGGTTTGCGATCTCCGGCGACGTTCTCACGCAGCCAGGCGTAGGTGGCGTCCTTGAGATCCTGGGGCATCTCGCCGCCGTCGAAGAGGATGTTCTGGAAGCCGGTGGCCAGGTGGACCTCGGCGGCGTCGCACTCGGCGAAGCGGTTGAACGCCTCGTCGGGCAGCGTGGAGGCGCCGTGCTGCACCGCGCCGGCCATGCCGTACTCGGCCGAGGCCTTCGTGCAGGCGGCCAGCACGTCGAAATCCAGCGCCACGGAGGCGACGGATCCGTCCGGCATGGGGATGCCGCCGTGGGAGGTGCCGGTCTGCACGCTGACCTTGGAGATGGAGGTCAGCTCCCCGAGGCCGGCCTTGAGGCCGTCGGCGTAGGCGCGTAGCTCCTCGGGAGTGGAATTCTGGCTGCCCACCTCGCCGATCTCACCGCCCACGGAGATGGTGACCCCTTCGGGCTCCAGCTCGCGGATGTGGCGGGTCAGCACGGCGCAGTTCTCGAAGTTGAGCCGCTGCTGCTCGGTGAGGCTATCCGGGCCCAGGTCCACCAGGGTGGAGGTGTCCACGTCGATGTTGAAGAAGCCGGCGTCGATGGCCTCGGCGATGAGGTCCTTGACCACCTGCACCTCGGCCGCCGGGTCCTCGTTGTACTGGGCCAGCTTGACCTGGAAGTGGTCCCCCTGGATGAACAGCGGGCCGCGGTACCCCTCCTTGATGGCGCCGGCCATGATGTGGGCCGTGTACTCGTGCGGCGCCTGGAAGGTGTATCCCATCTCCGAGCGGGCGATCTCGAACAGCACCGGACCGGCGTCCAGCGCCTTGATGGCCCTCAGGATGGCCTGGGACGTTTCGCACGAGAAGCCACGGATGTTGATGGCTGGCACGGTGACGTTGGCGTACTTGCCGCGCGCCTTGGCCGCGTACAGGTCCTGGATCGACGCCAGGATGATGCCCAGCTCCTGGCCTACCGTACGGATGAGCCAGCAACAGTGGGCCTTGACGGCGGCGTCCTCGTTCAGGGCGGCGTTGTACAAGACGCGGTCGATCCACTCGGTGCGGACCGCGTTTTCGTTCTCGATGACGACGGCGTCGCCCTCCTGGCGAACGGCGCCGGCGGAGTAGGTGGCGATATCCTCGACGGAAGTAAACAGCATGTTTTTACCTCGGTTGTGATGGTGTCGGATCGTAGGAACGCATCTAGCCTAGGCATTGGCCCACGGCAGTCAAGCGCTGATGAGACGGTTGGAAGATTCAGCCCTCTCAACGAGCGGGAAGGGCCATATCAAAGAAGAGGGGAGGGGGAATCCTCTCAGGAATGCAGGAATCGAGGAATGCAGGAACAGAAGAATCAATCCGTGATTCTCTGGGTTCCCCGATCACATCCTATCCATTCTTTTCCTGCCTTCCAGACTTCCTGCTTTCCTTAGATGGTCTTCTTCTTTTCTCGAAGAAATCCGCCCAGTTACTCCTTGGGCTTACCCATCACGTCGGCGAACATCTCCATGTCCCAGGAGTCGGCTTTGGCGATGTGCTGGCGGAACTTGATGAAGTCGATGACGTCTTCGCCGGTCTGCTTGCGCGTGTTGAAGGCGCCGAAGCCCAGGAACGCCTCGCCACCCATGTTGGCGGCCAGCCAGTGGCGGTTGTAGGCCTTGGAGTAGTCCCAGAAGAACTTCTTCTTGGCGCGGATGGAGTCCATCGACTTGATCAGGCAGCCGGGGAACAGGTTGGCAAAACGCCACACGATCTTGTCCACTTCGGCGTCCAGCATCTCGAAGTCGATCCAGCCTTCCATCTTGGCTTCCTTGACCTGCTTGTAGGCGGCCTTGGCGTCCGGGCCACTCTTGAACTCGCCGTAAGCGATCTCGCCGTCGACGATCCAATCGTCGGTGATGACCTGCGGGTTACGCAGCCAGCCCTTTTCCGGGTGCTTGATGACCGGTGCCACCTTGGAGATCAGGGACAGGCGCTTCATCTTGTAGGCGGACCACATCTCGCAGGAGATGCAGTTCCACATGGCGTCCTCGATGCCCAGGTACCAGGGCAGGAAATCGGTGGAGCCGCCGTCGGGGGCGCTACCGTGCTTGGGGCCGGCCTGGCCCAGGACGGCCAGGTCGGACGACACGGAGATGTCGCAGGCCATGCCGATCTCCTGGCCACCGGCGACCCGCATGCCGTTGATGCGGCAGATGACGGGCTTCTTGCAGCACAGGATGCTGTCCACCATGTGGTTGAACAGCTCCATGTACTGGCCGTACTCGTCGTTGCGGCGGCCGTAGTACTCCGAGTACTCCTTGGTGTTGCCGCCGGTGCAGAAGGCGTCGTGGCCCACGGCCGTGAAGACCACCGTGACCGCCCGTCGGTCCACCGAGCAGTTCTACATAACCGCGAAGACGCCCATGACCAACTAGGTGGTGTAGGAGTTTTACTGCTTGGGGTTGTT
>CAZDDH010000053.1:0-42009 GCA_964504165.1 uncultured Rickettsiales bacterium
ACGACGACGCCGCCGATGACGACGACGACTCGGCGGATGACGACGACTCGGCGGATGACGACGACGTCATCGATGACGACGACTCGCAAGACGATGATGACTGTCAGGGCGACGACGACGACGACGACATTCAGGGCGACGATGACGACGCCGGGGACGATGACGACTGTCAGGGCGACGACGACGACTCGGCTCCGGCACAGCCGTAGAGCTTACTTCTCGAGCAAGAATACGAAGGTCTCGTCGGCCTCGCCCGCCCCCAGCACGAGGCCCCGTTCCCCGGCCGCGAGGCGACTCGTCAGCCCGATGAGGGCCAGCGGACCCCCGGCGGCAACCATCTGCCCCGCTCGCGCGGCCAGATCCTGCGGCTCGTGGGCCAGCCCGACCCCCGCCAGCAACTGGGAGCAATGCTCAGCAGCGTCCGGCGTGGGTGCGCTCTGGCCCACTTGGGCGATGCCCCCCGGGGGGCAACCGGCCCGCTCCAGGAAATCCACCAACCCCGTCACCCCGCGCCATGCGGGTATCCGCGTGCTGGCCACGAGGCGCGCGAGGGGGGCGTGCCCCCGGCCCTTGGCCGCCGCTGCGGACTCCAGTACCAGTGTGGCAGCGCCTTCTGCCATGAATGGCGCCGGGGCGGGGTCTTCGCGGTAGCACGCGGCGATCTGCAGCGGGATCAGCCGCTCAAGCCCACCGGTGACGACAAACGGTGCCCGGCCGGCACGGATGGCTGCTGCGCCGGCCATCACCGCCTCGTTGCCCGCGCCGGGACCGCTGACGAAGGTGGCGTTGGGGCCCTTGAACTTGTAGGCCACCGCCACCCAGCCGGCCGGCGCGTTGTCCACCGTGCCCTTGAACATCATCGGGCTGGCACCGCGCAGGCCCACAGCCGGATCCAGGCTGAACTGGTCGAACTGCTGGTTCGCCTCCTGGCACCCGTAGCCGGTGCCGAAGATCACGCCACCGGTGACCAGGCTCTCGTGTGGTGCCGTGATGCCGGCGCTGTCCAGGGCATGCCCTGTGGCGATGAATCCGTAGCGGCTGAAGGTATCGATCTGGCCGAAGCGGTCGTAGCGCATGCTGAACGGGTGATTGCGGATCCGCCCGATGCGTCCCACCGGGACCGAGACCCCCTCTTCGACCTCCTCGTCCGGCGGCGGTTCGGGGCCGCCGAGCAAGGTGGCGAGCCCTTCCGGGCCCTCCCCGGCCCAGGACATCAGCCCCACTCCGGATACGACCACGTCGATGGGCATCACGCCCCCCAGCGGCGGAAGATCAACGCCGTGTTGTTGCCGCCGAAGGCCGCGTTGGTGCTGAGGATGCGATCCAGCCCTGCCGTCTTGCGCGCCTTGCCCGGCACGAAATCCCAGTACTCGACCTCCGGCGCCTCGCCGCTGTTGACGGTGGGGGGCAGGGCCTGCTCCTGGAACGCCCTCATGCACAGCACGGCGTCCAGGCAGCCGGCGGCGCCCAGGGTGTGGCCGAAGATGGATTTGAGGGAGCTCAGCGGCGGCATGGTCTCCGCCTCGGCGAAGACCCGCGAGAACGCCTGGCACTCCATGGAGTCGTTGTACGGGGTGCCGGTGCCGTGAGCGTTGATGTACTGCACCTGGTCCGGGCTCCTGCGGGCCTCGCCGAACGCCTGGCGGATGGCCCGTTCCAGGCCGTGGCCCTCGCGGTCCGGGGCGGTCATGTGCACGGCGTCCGCGGCGAACCCGCCCCCCTCGAACACGGCGATGGGTTCGGCACCCCGCCGGGCCGCGGCCTCCTCCGATTCCAGCAGCAGCAGGGCCGCCCCTTCGCCCAGAGCGGTTCCGTCGCGGCGCTGGTCGAAGGGCCGGCAGACGGTCTTGGTCATCGCGCCGATGCAGAAGAAACCTGTGAAGATGAAGGGGCTGAACCCCTCGAAGCCACCCGCGACGACCCGGTCGACGACGCCGTTGCGGATCAGCTCGACCGCCTGGATCAACGCCATCGCGCTGCTCACGCAGACCATCCCGACCGTGCTGCGGGGGCCCCGTGCGCCCAGCGTCTGTGCCAACCGCTCCGTGCCGTAGCCCGGCCGGTAGGTGTGGAACGCGTGGAGGTCCGATTCTTTCAGCTGGCCGCCCCCCCGCCGCAGCCGGCGGTGTACGTCGCCCACACCCAGGATGGCTCCCTGGGAGGTCCCCAGCACCACCCCCAGCTGGTCTCGCTCCTCGGGGTGTTCGTCCAGCCAGGGGATGAGGCCGGCGGCCACCTCGTCACCCGCGGCGAGCAGCATGCGCACCGATCGCTCGTCATCGGGCTGGCGGGCGGGGGGCTGTTGGATCAGTTCGGCGCCGATGGCGGTGGGGAAGACGCTGGCGTCGAAGGTCTTCACCGGCCCGATGCAGGTGCGGCCCGCGGCCACCTGGCGCCACGACGCATCCACGCCGGTACCCGCGGCCGTGACCAGGCCCATATCCGTGATGACGACGTTCGGGACAGGTTCCGTCACTCGGAAGCTTCGCTCCAGCTCTGGAGCGAAAGCGTAGCGTGAATTCCCTCAAAACTGAAAGCCGAGACACCGGCGCCGCGGATCGTGGCCGTTTCGACCGCTTCCCGCGGCACGATGGCAGCGCCCTGCGGATCCGGTTCGTGCAGATTGACGGTGGGCGGGAGCTTGCCGTCACGCATGGCGAAGATGGCCGCCGCGGCAGCCAGGGGAGCCGCCGCCGAGCCCGTGTAGCCGGTGGACGCGGTCGGGAACAACCAGGGCAGCTGTCCCGCCCGTTCGGCCCCGAGGAATCGGGCCCAGGCCTGGCCCTCGAGCCGATCCAGCTCCGGATGCCCCGAGCCGGTGGCGGCGATGACGTCCAGCGGGTGGTCCTGGGGGATGCCCAATCTCAGCGCCGTCTGGCAGGCGGCTTCCTGATCCCCATGGCCCGGTGCGGCAAACTGGGTGGCGCCGCCCGTGACCTCGGCGAGGATGGTCGCGCCCCGTTCACGGGCCGAGCCCAGCTCCTCGAGGAGGAACACACAGCCCGCTTCGCCGGGGATGGCGCCGATGTGGGAGCGGTCGAAGGGCCGCATGGCGGCCGTCACGTCGCCGGATACGTATCCGATGCGACCCGTACGAGCCAGGAACCCCTGGTAGAGCGGCGCGTAGGGGGACCAGGCACCGCCGGCCATCATGCCCTCCGCGTGCCCCGCCCGGATCTCCCGGGTGGCCTCGAGGATCGCCTGAATGCCCGAAGCACCCGAGCCCAGGAAGGTGGCCACTGGACCCTGGAACCCGCCGCGGATCGATACGTGGCTGGCGGACATGTTGGGCAGGCTGCGCAGGAACTCGAAGGCGGACTGGAATCGCATCGAGGCGCCGAGGCGTTCGTCGTTGAACGACCACCCCGCTTCCGCCGATTCGTCCCGCTCCATCAAGGTGAGGGCACCGCGCGCCTGCTTGGCGTGCTCCGGATAGGGCATCTCGGTGCCGATGTAGCAGCCGATGCGCCGGTGCTTGTCCCCGACGAGCCCGGCGCGGTCCAGGCAGTCCCCCGTCGCCACCACGCCCAGTATCGTGGCGTTGTTCATCGTGGCGTTGCGCAGCACCTTGGGGTCGTAGTAGTCCCGCCCGATTTTCATCGGCACGGGCGTACGCCCACCGGCAGCAGGGGGGATGCGTGAGAGGGGACCGTCTTCGAAGGTCTCCAGACCGCTCTCACCGGCCAGCAGAGCGTTCCATACCACCTCGGCACCGATGCCGATGGGGCTGGCGATGCCGACCGCGGTGATGACCACCCGACGGGTCATGGAAACCTCTCGTTGGAACTAGAGAGAGGAGCCGATCAGCCGTTGGCCTCGATGAAATCTGCGAGGGCTGCGACGGTGAACAGCGCGAGGACCTCTTCGCGGATCTTGTCGGGGTTCAGCGGATCCAGGCCGGTGATCTCGTCCTTGACGACGGGGATGTGGAACTCGGCCTTGAGCTTGTCGAGCACCTCTTCGATCTGCTCGCGGGTGCTGCTCTCCGAAACACCGCCCAGCAATTCGCCGAGCTGGTCCGTGGGGAACGGGAAGCCGAAGCTCTCTTCCATGCGGAAGGAGATCTCCAGGAAGTCGATGGACTCGAGTCCCAGATCGTTGAACAGGTTCGCCTCGGGAACAACTTCGCTCTCATCGACCCCGCGGGTCTCGACGATGATGGTCCGGAGGGTCTCGAGGATCTCTTCACGGCTGGGCATATCCAACTCCTAAACGCGTGTTTGTAGTTGTGCGTCGTACGGACCCTTTCCTCATGGGTCTTTGCGCCGCACGGAAATTGCACAAAAGGAGAGCAAAAAGCAAGTGGGTATCTTTTTACGCGCCTACGCGAACCGCTTGAAGAGCAAGGTGGTGTTCTGGCCACCGAAGCCAAAAGCGTTGTTCAACACCGCCGTGACGGGGGTTTCGCGGGCCTGGTCCGGTACATAATCCAGGTCACAGTCCGGGTCGCGATTTGCCCAATTGAGGGTCGGGTGCACGATCTGTTCGCGGATGCTCTGGATGCACGCGACCGACTCCAGCGCACCGGCACCGTGGATGGGGTGGCCCGCCATGGATTTGGTGGAGGAGATCGGGATCTTGTAGGCGTGGTCGCCGAGCACCAGCTTGAGCGCCTTGGTCTCCGCCGCATCGTTCATCGCCGTGGAGGTGCCGTGCGCGTTGACGTAATCCACGTCTTCGGGCCGCAGGCCAGCGTCCTCGATGGCCCGCCTCATCGACATCTCGGCGCCCGTCCCCTCCGGCTCGGGATCCGTCAGCCGGAAGGCATCGCCGGAGAGCCCGACGCCCCCCATCTCGGCGAGGATCGTCGCACCCCGCTCGCGGGCGGATTGCAGCGATTCCAGCACGAGCGTACCGACCCCTTCACCCAGCACGAAGCCCTCCCGCTCGGCGTCGAACGGCCTGCTGGCGGCAGCGGGATCGTCGTTGTAGCTGGTGGCCAGGGCGCTGAGCCGGCTGAAACCCGACACGATCTGGCGGGTCACCAGGCAGTCGCCACCACCCGCCAGCGCCAGATCTGCCTCGCCGTCGCGGATCAGCCGCACGGCGTTGCCGATGGCGTGGGAGCCGCCGGCGCAGGCGGTGGACAGGCACAGCACCGTGCCGGCCTCGGCCAGCACGCCCAGCAGGGGGGGCAGCAGGGCGCCCGAGGTGTGGTCCATGTGGCGCAGCTGGGGCGCGTTGGCGTACTGGGGCAGCAGGTCGTCAGGAGTCAGCTCGGAGGGGTCGCCCTCCGGGCCGATCTTGTCGTAGGCCACCTGGCCGATGACCTCGAGCAGCAGGTCCGCCGACCCCCCGCTGTAGTACACGGCCCGGCGTTCGCTGGGGATGCCCGAATCGGCGACCCCGGCCATGGCCAGCGCCTCCTGAGCCGCCGCCACCGCGAACAGGTAGGGACGCCCGTAAACCTGGTAGGGCCCCACCTGTTCCGGTACGTCCGGGAGCTTGGGGACCTGGGCGGCGATCTGGCAGGTGAAATCCGAGGGATCGAACAGGAAGATGCGGCTGACGCCGGATCGCCCTTCCTTGAGGCCCGCCCACAGGGCGTCGGCCCCGATGCCCAGCGCGGAGACCGCGCCGATGCCGGTGACGACTACGCGCGGACGGCCGCGAAAATCGTGAAGATCCGAGTTAGCCATGTTTTACCGCGAGCGCGACAGCTCAGAGGGTTCAACCCCTAGAATCGATAGGCGAGTGACCCGTAGACACGTGGCCCGATGTGAGTGCCGAACTCATGCTCCTTGTGGCCACCTTCTTTATCACCGAAGGCATTGAGATTGAACCCTGTAACGCCCAGGTCCAGGCGATCGTCCAGCAGGCGGACGACGATCCGGGCGTTGAGCATCATGTAAGGGTCCACTTCCAGGTTGGTCAGCACGTTGGCCGGGACCAGGCCGCCCACGTCCTCGTACGTCCAGTCGGGGACTGCGTAAGCGCTGACCACGTGGAGGTTGAGGCCGAAATCCACGTGGATCGGGGAGCGGTATTGTATGCCGGCGTTGATCTTGTGGAGCGGGGTGGTGGGGTCCCTGGCGTCGTCGTCGCCCGCCTTGAACTTGTCCAGATCGATGACGTAGTTGAAGGCGTAGTTGACCGAGATGTCCAGGCCATCGACGGGGAACAGGTGGATGCCGGGCTCGACGCCGAAGCCGGCAAAGGGCTGGTCCACGTTCTCGAACTCGGCCCAGCCGCCGACGAACTGGTCGTTGTACACATCGTGCGTACCCGCGTCGAAGGAGGGGTAGATCGGCCCGAAGCGGATGAAATCGTTCACCCGCTCGTAGTACGCGGCCACGTCGAACATGAAGTAGTCCGACCCCTCGTAGCGGAAGCCCACCTCGGCGGACTGGATGCGCTCCGGGTTCAGCTCCTTGTCGCCATAGACCACGTAGCCCACACCCGAGTACGGGCTGGGGACCATCACCTCCAGGTAGGACTCCATGAAGGTGGGGATGCGGAAGGCAGTGCCGGCGGACGCGCGGATGGCCGTGCCCGCGGTGGGCTTGGCGATGATGGCGATGCGCGGTGAAGGGGTGAATCCCACGAGCGGGTGCTGGTCGAAGCGGAACCCCAGGACCGCCGCCAGGCTGTCGAACTTCTCGCCGTCCTGGAAGAAGGTGATGCGGTCCTCGATGAATCCGTTGAGGTGGCGCTCCACGTGTTTGTCGTCCAGGTAGGCCCAGTCGACGGTTTTCAGGCGGAAGCCCACGCCCACGCTGATGTGGTTGGGCACGCCGAGCATGACGTCGCTGCCGTAGGACACCTCGGCGTCGAGGGTGCTGGACAGCAGGTGGGTGTTGAGGCTGTCCAGGGAGCCGGTGGCCATCCATGCCGGGCCGACGTCCACGCTGTAATAGTTGTAGTAGGCGCGGCTGGAGAGGCCCTTGTAGCGGGCGTCGAAGCGGGCCCAAGGCATCGTCCCCTGGCCGTACAGGTTGCGCAGCTGGCCGATGGCGTAGAAATCATCGAAGGCGCTGGCCACGCCGCCGGAGAGGGCAAAGCTGGTGTCCCGCCGGGGCAGCCAGTTGATGCCGCCGTTGACCCGCAGCGCGCGCACCGCGAGGGTCGGGTCGTCGACGACGGGCTGCATGTCCCCGCGCTCCGGGTCGTACTCCAGCTCGAAGCGGTCCGTCTGCGCGTAGCCCACCGAGAGGCCGTAGCCCACCGTGCGGATGCGGTCCGAGAAGCGGACGTTGCCCTGCACGGTCTCCCCCATGCCCCCGATGATGTTGACCTCGGCCGAGCGGGCCCCGATTTGCTTGGTGATAATGTTCACCACGCCGCTGAAGGCGTTGGCGCCGTACATGGTGGAGCCTGGGCCGCGGATGATCTCGATGCGTTCGATATCGGCCAGGTTGACGTCCAGCAGCTGGAAGAACGTGGCGCCCACGAAATCCATGCAAACCGAGCGGCCGTCCACCAGGACCAGGACCTTGTTGGCCATGCGCTGGTTGAAGCCGCGGATGCCGATATTGGCATTGCCGGCTCCCATCGCCATGACATCCATACCCACCACGTTGCGCAGTAAATCGGGGATGGTGGTCATGCCGGACAGGCGGATGTCCTCGGCGGTGATGATGGTCGTGGAGACGGGGGCATCCAGTGGCGAGGTGGCCTTGCGTGCCGCGGAGACGACGGTCTCCTCATAGATCCCCTCGATGGATTTGGAGGCCAGCAGTTCTTCGGTGCTCAGATCGCCGCCCGACCAATCGAGCGGAGCGCCGCTGGTGCGCGGCCTGGACTCGATGCGGTCCGCGGTGGTTTGCAGCCGATCGGCCAGCTCCATGAGCATCTTCATCTGCTCGGCCGACACCTCGCCGTCGATGGCGATCGTTTCCTTGCCAGCGAGGCGCTCGTCCTCGGCCAGCTGCGTGGTGATGACGTCGATCAGGGCCTGGACGTCGGCCGCGTCCGGCGGGCCACTGTCCACGTAGCGGCGGAAGTAGACCAGCGAGTCCTCGAACCGCTCCGCGTCGGCCAGGGCCCGCCCGATGTTGAATAGCACGTTGGGGTGGGGGAGGATGTCGTAGGCGATCTCGAGTTCGGCGATGCCGCCGTCCAGATCTCCGTCAGCGACCAGCTGCATGCCGCCCTTGAAGTGCCGTTTGGCCTCGTCCCGCGGTGCTGCACCGGCGGGTAGAACAAGGGCTGTTGCCAGCAAGGCTGCGAGCCCCGGCAGGGCCAAGCGAAAGGCGAACCGATTCCGCTGCATGGTGCCCCCTGCAGGAAATTGTTTGAATGTACGAGCAGTTAGCCTATGGCTAAGAACATGGTACGGATTCGCGCCAGAGGTGGTCAAGCGGCCATCGCCGCACTCATCGGCATGGCAATGGCCATTTGCGTGGGTTGCCGCGAGGCGGACCGCTGCTGTGCCGCCCATGATTTCGAACTCGACGACGCGCCGCTGAATCCTTCCAACGGGCCGGGCATCGCCCTGTCCTTCGACGACGCCTTCATCGACGAATGGTACGACGTCTCGTTGTTGCTGGACGGGTACGGCGCGGTGGCCACATTTTTTGTCGTGCGGTTCGACAAGCTGGGGGCCGATGAGCTGGACAAGCTGCGGGACATGGAGGCACGGGGGCACGAGATCGGCTGCCACAGTTTCCGTCATGAGCCGTCGGGCAGGTACGACCGCAAGCATGGCGTCCAGGCGTGGCTCGACGACGACATCCTGCCCGCCATCGACGCCATGGAGGCCGAAGGCTTCCGCCCGCTGACCTTCTCGTTCCCCCACGGCGAATACACGGATGCGACGGGGGAGGCCGCATTGGAGTACTTCCAGCACATCCGTGGGAGCCACTTCATCGGGCCGCTACCCTCCGTCAAGAGCCAGGACAAGGTCTTCATCCCGGCCCAGGAGCTGCCCCGCCGTCCGTTCTCGTGCAGCTTCGCCATCGACAAGCGGTATGGCATCACCGAACAGCGGCTGAAGGGGGCCATGGAACGAGCGCTGGAGAACAACGAGGTCTTGGCCATGTACGGCCATCAGCCGCTGGAGGAACCCAAGGAGGGGCTGGAGACCTCCTATGAGTTACTGGAACATGTCCTGGACTACGCAACGGACCGCTCGATGACCTTCTATCTTTACCGGGATTTTGCACAAACGGGCGATGAGGGTTAAAACCCCCTCAACGTGGGCCAGGCCGCGTTGACAGGGAGATCGCCGGATCTCTATAATCCGCTTCTTTCCTAGGAAGTTAGCCGTGTCAGAGACTGAACAGCATTTGTTGGGCAAGGTTGCGCTCGTGACGGGTGGCACCCGAGGTATCGGGAAGGCCATCGCGTTGCGGTTTGCTCGCGACGGCGCCGATCTGATCCTCAACTACAAATCCGATGTCACCAACGCTCAGGAGACCGCCAAGGCGATCGAGGATATGGGCCGCCGGGCGCTACTGCTGCCTGCGGACATGCGGAATCCCAACGATATCCGCGCCATGTTCAAGAGCATCGGCGAGTCGTGGGACCAGATCGACATCATGGTCCACAACGCCGCCTTCGGCGCCATGGGGCCGATCTTACGGCTGGGCCGGTTCAGCTGGAACGCCACCTTCGAGACCAACGTGACGGCGATGTTGCTGCTGGCCCAGGGGGCCCACCCGTTCCTGTCGCGCAACGGCGGCCAGATCATCGGCATTTCCAGCGAAGGCGCCCGGACCTGTTTCTCGGAGTATTCCGCGATCGGGACCTCCAAGGCCGCCCTGGAGTCGTTGATCAAGTACATGGCCTTCGAGTTCGTGCGGGACAAGATCCAGGTGAACTGCGTCAGCGCCGGCCCGGTCGAGACCCGCGCCATCCAGTGGTTCAAGTACCCGCAGGCCGTCTACAACTTCGCCGAACGCAAGTCCCCGATGAAGCGCATCGGCAAGCCCTCGGATCTGGCGGGCATCGTCAGCTTCCTGTGCTCCCCGGACGCCCAGTGGATCCACGGCCAGACGATCATCGCCGACGGCGGCATCATGCTCGGCGTGGATTTCAAGGACTGGCTCGAGTAACCGCTCAAACCAACTCCCAAACGGAGGGATCTTCATGAAACGGACCATCTTGACGACGATGGCCTGCGTGGCATTGCTGTGGACGGGCGTCGTGGTGACGGGTTGCACCGACGCCGAGGCCTGGCGCAAGGCTGAACTCAGTGACAGCGCGGACACCTACCGTGAATTCCTCGAGGAATACCCGGACAGCGAGCACGCCGCCGAAGCCATCAAACGCATCGAGATGCAGGAGTACACCAAGGCCGTCGACCTGGGCACGGCCTCCGGCTTCGGCGCCTATCTCGAGAAGCACCCGGATGGCGGCAACGCAGACGACGCCCGGCTCAACCACTCCCGGCTCCTCTTCGAAGAAGCCAAGCTGGAGTGCAGCGCCGAGAAGATGAACAGCTACCTCTCCATCTATCCCGAGGCCGACTCGGCGATGCTGGCCACGCACTACGTCAAGGTGTACGAGTACGCGGATAACATCGAGATCGCCAACGTCGAGGTCAAGGAGGTCAACCTCCAGGGCAAGCCGGACATGCCGCTGGACGGCCACGGCTTCTACGCCGACGTCACCAACAACGGTGACAAGACCCTCACCACGCTGCAGATCCGCATGGAGTGGCTCAGCGAGGCGGACGTCGTCCTGCTCAAGCGCCTGTGGTACGTGGCCACGCCGCCCCTGGACATGTACCCCACCTCGGAGGAGATGCAGGTCCCGATGAAGCCTGCGGAGACCCGCCACTTCGAGTACGAATTCGGCCGCTCCGTCAAGCCGAGCTACTGGGATGGCAAGCTCCGCCTGCGGGTCCACGACATCAAGTTCGAGGGGGAAGCGGACGCGGTGAAGTTGGAGCGCTAGAGCGTTTGAGCGCCCAGTTCCTGCTCATTTTCCGTTCTTGAACACGTCCCGTGCACTGAATTCCATCGACTGCGCCACCAGCGGGCTCGACTGATCCATCTCCGCTTCGAACATGTCCTGGATGGCGTTCGAGTCTTCCATCGAGCCCACCGCCTCCTTGAGCGGCGCCGTCATCTCACACAGCTTCATGGACTGGGTATCCAGGAACAGCACCGCTCCCAGCCGCCCGGCCAGGCGCCGGTTGTCGGGGGATTCGGTGAAGTGAACCAGCAGATCGACGGGGTCGGGGGCGGAGAATCCGAAGATGACGTGCTGGGACGTGGACGCCTGCATCGCCAGGGAGATGTCTTCGTGGTCCGGGCACTCCTCGAGGAACAGATAGTCGGCGCTCATGCGGGAGGCCTGGGTGTAGTCCGCGATGCGATCCTGGAACCTGGACTGGACCAGCAACACGCCCTGATCCTCCAGGTAGTAGCGGGGGCGTTCCCCCACGTAGATGCAGCGCTGACCGTAAGAGGGGCCGGCGATGACACCGGCCAGCAGCGCCATCATCGACTCCCGCTGCCGGTGCTTGGCCGCGGAGATGGCGATCATCGTGGGCGGGCCCAGCAGCTGCTTGGCGACGGTGGATGCGAGCTCGGCCTGCCCCAGACGCGCTTCCAGTAGTCCCTTCAGATTGTCCGGGGAGCCGCTACCCAGGCCGCGGGGCGGCACGGGCTTGATCTTGGCGCTGGGGTAACGGACCACCTCCATCACGTGGCATTCGACGTCGTAGCCCGGGAAGGTCCGTAGGTAGAGATCGACCCGCTGCCCGCCGGACGCCTTGAGCACGATACGGCCCGTATCGAAGCCGTCCTCGCTCACGACCGTCACGCCGGCCAGCTCCCGGATGCGACGCTGCACGGCCGCTCCTTGGCCGCGGTCCATCTCGTGGATGGTGGCCAGCTGCGTACCGATGCGGGCGCGGAAGAGGTACCGATCGGCGAAGGGATCGACAAAGATCTCCGAGGATCCCATCCGCACCGCGTCGTACAGCAGGTCGTCCACCAGCTTGACGGCCCCGGACTCGGCGCTCTCCTCGCGCAGGGCCCGGATGTCCTCCACCTGGTCAAAACGTCCCATCTCGTCCCCGGCCTGGGCCCGTTCGATGGCCATCCCACCGTTGGAGATGCTGGACGGATCCGGGTCGGACGAGACCGAGGGTAGCGGTGCAGGGCCCGATGCGAGGCCGCTGGCCGCGTTGGCCGAGAATTCGCCGCTCATCGACGTGCTGCGACTGTCGGAGAAGGACTGGGCTGGGTGATTGCCGGAGATCTCGGCTGGCGGCTGGGCCGCGGCGTGGGAGCCGGAGCTGTACGAGGGCACCGAATAGGCTCCCGAGGGCTTGGGCGCCGGACTGGGGGCGGTCGTCCCGTCGTACGAATTGCGCCCGCTGGCCGTCGGCGCGGTGGGCGCCGTGTAGCTACCGGTCGTCCGCTGGAACGTGTTGCCGTTGTTCTCGGGGACCGCATAGGCCCCCGACTGACTGATGCGCACGGCCCCCGAGGAGTTCTCGACCCTGCGGACCCCCGATGCCCCTTCCCGGGGCCGCGGCTTGGCGGCCACCTGGGGCTGGGGCGGAGGTGTGCTGCTCGGGTTCTTCAGCGCTTCGTTCACCTCGGCGTGGCTGAAGGCAAATTCGAGGGCCTCGAGCATCTCGTCGTGCGAGACCTGGCGCGCGTCGATGCGCATCTTGGTGTGCCCCTCGAGCTCGCGGATCATCGCAACGTCCCCGGGGGTCGGGGTGACGACGGTCATGGTCGAACCGGCGATGCGGATCGGCAAGACACGGTGGCGGAGGGCCAAGTCTTTGGGGATCTGCTTGAGCGTATCCTCGGGAGGCATCGGGAAGCTGAACCTGGGCGCCCTTGGCAATGCTCTACTCCTGAAGCTGTATCGCGGTACGAGACGTTTGGGTCTACCTGCCCAGCGCTAGTTTATAACAGGCGTAGGAACGGGATCATGGAGAGATTGGTTTTTTGGTTTTTTAGTCGATTTTTGCGGCGGTGCGAACCGCCCGGGCGGCCCAGGGGCCTTCGCCATCCGACGCTCGCTTCAGCTGGTCGACCGCTTCGTCGTCATCGCCCTGCATATGGAGTGACCAGGCCAGATAGTAGCGCGTCATGGCGTCGTCCTGGCCGTTGCTCACCGCCCGCTCCAGCAATCCGGTCGCCGCGTCCGGGTGCTCGAGCAGCAGGTGGCAGACCCCGGCGTAGAACAGCGGTACGGGCTCATCCGGCATGCCCGCTGCCGCCCGGCCGAGCCAGACTGCGGCGTGGTCGAACTCATCGGACCGATAGCGGGCGATCCCCTCCGCCCAGGCCGTGGCGGTATTCTCGTCCGCGTAGCTCGGTGACCAGTCGGGGGGTGGTGCCGGTTTGAGGGGGCCAAACGCATCGCCGGAGTCGCGCCCCAGGAGCAAAAAAGCAGCCAGGGACGCCACCAGCAGCAGCGCCAGCGGGACCCATACGCGGGTACGCACCAGGGGCCCCGGTGCCTCTGTCCGGTCCGCTTCGCTCACCCGGCCAGCCCTCCCGCTTCGTCCAGGCCCGCCCGTTCCACGACCTCGGTGCGCCGCCCATCGAAGCGCACGCGGGCCATCTCGACGACGGGGTCGTGCTCGAAGGCCAGCCAGCATCCTTCCCGGTCCGCCTCCTCCAGCAGAGCCTGCTTTTCCTTCAGGATCACCAGCGGCTCCAGGTCGTAGCCCATGTTCCAGGGAATCTTCAGGTGGCTGTGGGTCGGGAACAGATCGCCACAATAGATCAGATCCGGCTGATTCTCCCCGCCGCGGATGCGGATCGCCTGCTGCCCCGGCGTGTGGCCGTCGGTGGGGATCGCCTCCACTCCGGCGACGATCTCCTGGGCGCCGTCCACCAGGTGCAGCTGCATTGGCAGCGCCTCGTAGGCGGCCCAGTCGCGGGGCAGGTAGCTGCCCGCGTCCCGGGGGCTGGGAGCGTGGGCCCATTCCCAGTTGCGGCGCTGGACGTGGAGCGTGGCGGCCCCGTAGGTCGGCACGGGTTGGCCCTGAGCGGAATCGTCGTGACGGGTGAGGCCGCCCGCGTGGTCGAAGTGCAGGTGGGTCTGGATGACATCGGTGATCTGGTCCGTGCCGATCCCCATCGATGCCAGCAGGCCCGGAAGCCCCTCGTCACGCTCGATGGCGTAGATATCCCGCTCCCGGGCGGACCACTTGTCCCCGATCCCGGTGTCCACGAGGATGGTGCGCTGGCCATCGCTGAGGAGCAGGCAACGGCAGGCCAACCGGATCCGGTTGCGGTCGTCGGGAGGTTGCTCCCGTTCCCACAAGGGTCGCGGGATGATGCCGAACATGGCGCCCCCGTCGAGCCCGAAGAAGGCATCGACCAGAGCCCGGACCTGATAGCGACCGACCTGCATCTCGCGCTCCCGGTAATTCTGCTCGGCCGTCGCTCGGATGCCGTGCAGTTGCGGACCATGCTGTATTCTAGTGGGCAGGATGTCCAATTTGTTGCCCAGGTACAGGGGCGCTGGTCTGGCGCTGCTGATGGCCGTCGTCTGGTTGGCACACGGCTGCGTCATCGGATGGGACGAGGGTACGGGCGTCGGCCCGCCCCCCGACGACGATGACCACGGCGGCGGCGACGATGACGACAACGGTGGCGGGGACGACGACGACGACGACGACAACAGCCCCGGCAACAACTCGTGCGACACCGCCTTGGATCTGGGCCTGGTTCCGGATGACGGCTCATTCGCGTCCGTTGACGATTGCCTGGGCGAAGGCGAGTGGATCTGGTACCACTTCCTCGCCGGCGACATGCTCAGCCAGGACGTCAATGACGGTGGGGACCAGTGGGGCGTGAACATCCTGTTCGCCTACAACGAGGACGACGCGTTCAAGATCGTCGTCCATCGCGGGGATTGCGAATCCATGCAATGCCCGGAACTCGGTCCCTACGACACCTACACCATCGCCATGGACCAGGATCCCTGCGGCGAGGGCTACAACGAGTGCGTGGACGACAGCACCGAGTTCTACGTCAAGGTCTACAGCACGGCGGCGGGCGCGGACTGCCGAGAATTCACCCTACAGGTCACCAACGGCTGATCTCATTCCGCTGAACAGCCGGTGAACTCGACCCAGGTGTCTCCTGTCACGCCCGGTCCGGGCTTGCGGAAGAATCGAAGCATCACGTCCTGAGTGGCCTCGGGCGACAGCTGGAACGAGCAGCGGGCGAATCCATCCGCCGGGACCTCGAAACCCAGCTCATCCGGGCCGGAACCCATGGGGTGGTGGCGATCCCGGGCGGAGCGGAAGACCACCTCCCAGCGTACGGAGAGGGTGTGTTCCCCTGGATCGAGCATGCTGGCGTGGAGCAGATCGCCCCGGGGTGCCGTGCGCTTGGTCTCATCGACGAGCATCTCGTCGTCCAACATGATCAGCAGCCTCGCCGAGCGGATCTTGAACTGCACGAGGGCGTCGGTGGCGCCGGTGGCGTCGGCCTGGATCCTCAGCAGGCCGGCCTCGGCGCTGGTGGCGCGGGCCACGCTCGTCTGGACGGCCTCCCGGGCATCGTCCGGCTCCCGGCCGCCGCGGCACAGGTTGGCCGCGCGGGCGCGCCGCGGATAGATCGGCTGCTCGGGGATCGTGCCGTCGGTGAGGAAGGCCACGGCCCACTTCATCACCTCTTCGTTGCAGCAGATGCGCGTGTGATAGGTGGGCCCGCTCCCCTCCCAGATGCGCATCGGGACGTTCTCCAGGTAGCCCGACTCGGACGCCACCACGCCGTCGTTACCGTGAGAACGGCCATCTCCGTCCAGATCCCCCCGGCCCGGAGCGAGGCTGGCGCGCCATTCCGTCGAGAGGCTCAGGTAGCGCTCCGTCAGGTCCGCAGGCGGGGGGTCCAGGGACTGCAAGAAGGGCGAGTCCACCCGCGTGTCGCAGCCGTAGGTGCGCCAGACGACCCCCCTGGGCAAGGCGCAGGCGTGCCGGCCGAGCCCGGTACGGGCCCCGTTGGAGGGCGTGGACAGCATCACCATGCGCGTCAGCCGGGCCTCCCAGCCGCCGCGTTCCACGAGCACCCGCGCCACCAGGCTCCCCGTGGAGTGGGTGAGGAACGCGACCGGCTGATCCGGTGGATAACCCCTGAGGGCGAGGGCCTCCTGGATCATCGGCTCCACCACCGCCGTGGCGGTCTGGGCGATGCCGTCGTCCGGATGGGCCGGCTCGTAGGTCAGGGCGATGGGATCCAGGCCGGCGGCCTCGAGCAGGGGCCGGACCGGGTCGAAGGTGGTGGTATCGCCGTTGAATCCGTGCAGGCATATCACCGGCTGAGCAGCCCCGGCATGCTGCACGCAGGCCAGGGCCAGAACCGTCGCCAGCAGGATCGCCTTCAACCGGCCAGCCCCAGTCGCGACTGCACCCGACGCAGGTCCTGCGGGCGGTTGACGTTGAGGAAGATCTCGGGCTGTTCGATGGCCAACGCCTGGTCCTCCAGCTCCAATGGGCGTACGTCACAGCGGGGGTAGAACGCGAACACGCGGCGCTCCTGGACATCCAGGCAGGCCTCGATGGCGGGCAGGCAGCGGCGGTGATAGGCCGCCACCACCGGTTGCCAGCCCCGTGCGTCCCGTGGCACCAGTGCGTCGGCATCGCCCAGCTGGTCCGCCAGCACGGTCAGGAACTCCGGATCCATCAGCGGCAGGTCGCACGGGAGGGCCACCACCGCCGGCGTTGGGGCCGCGTGCAGCCCGGCGTGTAGCCCACCGAGGGCGCCGTTGTCCGGCCTCAGGTCGGGGATCTGGGGTACCGCCAGGCCGGGGATCGGTTCCAGCCCGGGAGCGCCCCGTACCACCACGACCTGCGGGAAAACCTGGCTGGCGATACGAACGGCGCGGTCCACCAGGCGTTCGCCCCCGAGCTCCAGCATGGCCTTGTCGCGGCCCATGCGTCGGCTGCGGCCGCCGGCCAGGATGATGCCCGTGAACTGGGTTCGTTTTGTCATCGGCGTTGGAGTTTAGCGGACGGGCGCTTTGATTTCCCTGATTGTTGTGGCGAAACGCAGCGGTGCACCCACAGGTACACCGGGGACAGACCCTCGCAACGCCCCCGGATAGGTGTTTGATTTCACTGGAATTCGCCGCCACTAATTAATGTTGCGCAGCCTGTTTTCTGGCGAGCCCGGCGCCGGTTCCGCACTCCTTGACATGGGCGCAGGCGGGGCGGACACTACGCGCGCGAATTAGGGAAGAGATTCGCATTTTGATTGGGTGACCGATGTTGAACGAACTGCTCAGGCAGCACCGCGACGCCGTCCTCAAGCGATGGACGGACGTGGTCATCCAGTCCTATCCCCCCGAGACGGTGAAGTTCCTTCTCAAGGAGAAGGACCCCTTCGCCAATCCGGTGGGTGCTGCGACCCATACGGCGCTCCCGGCCATCCTCGACTACCTCATCGACGGCGGCGACCGCGACGAGTTCGAGGAGACCATCGATCAGTTCATCAAGATCCGCTCGGTCCAGGAGTTCACGCCGATGCAGGCGCTGGGCTTCATCTTCCTGCTCAAAGGGATCGTCCGCGCGGAACTTGGTAAGCGTTCCCACGACCCGGAGATCAACGCCGGGTTGCTGGAGTTCGAGTCGGCCATCGACGGGATGGCCCTGATTTGCTTCCAGATGTACGTAAAAGCCCACGACCAGCTGTACAAGATGCAAGCCGGTGCTTTCGAACGGCGCACGCGAGTGCTCGTCGAGCGGATGAACCGGATGTGCGGCGGGCAGATGCCCGAGGTTGGTTGGGGAGAAGAATCCGAAGAATCCGAAGAAGGCAAACCGGAAAGCGAGGTGTGAACAGATGAGAGCTTTGGTTGCCCTGATCGCGCTGATCATTTTGATCGTCGTCGCGTATGCAGGTGCGAAAGTGGACGGCCTACACATGGTCTTCGGGATCCTGATCCCGTACCTGGCGGTGGCCACCTTCGTGGTGGGTATCATCCTCCGGGTAGTCCAGTGGGCCAAGGTCCCCGCGCCGTTCCGCATCCCCACGACGGCCGGGCAGCAAAAGACGCTGCCCTGGATCAAATCGAGTTACCTGGATAATCCGCACAACACCCTGGGCGTGCTCGGTCGAATGGCCCTAGAGGTGCTGGTCTTCCGGTCTCTGGTGCGCAATACGTCCACCGAGATCCGCAACGGCGAAGACGGCGAGAAGGTTGTCTACAACTCCAACCTGTGGCTGTGGGGGTTCGCCCTGGCGTTCCACTGGAGCTTCCTGATCATCCTGATCCGGCACTCCCGGTTCTTCACCGCTCCGGTGCCCTTCTTCATCCAGTGGACGGAGTACCTGGACGGCATCCTGCAGATCGGCGTGCCGGCCTTCTACATCACGGACGGGCTGATCCTCGCGGGGCTGACCTTCCTGTTCGTGCGGCGCCTGTACTCGTCCCAGCTGCGGTACATCTCCTTGCCGGGCGACTACTTCCCGCTGTTCCTGCTGATCAGCATCGCCCTCACCGGCGTGTGCATGCGCTACATGCCGCACGCCCGCGTGGACGTCGAGGCGGTCAAGCTGCTGGCCATCGGCCTGGTGACCTTCTCACCGAGCATCCCCGAGGCGCCTATCGGCCCCTACTTCTGGATCCACCTGTTCCTGGTGTGCGCGCTGATCACGTACTTCCCGTTCAGCAAGCTGATGCACGCTGGCGGGGTCTTCTTCAGCCCCACCCGGAACATGGCCAACAGCAACCGCGCCATCCATCATCCGCTTCCCTGGGCCCTCGAGACCCATCCGCACAAGTACGCGGACTACGAGGAGCATTTCCACGACAAGATGGCGAAGTGCGGCCTCCCACTGGACAAGGAATATGCCGATGAAGGGGAGGAGGGCTGAGCATGTCACACACAGGCGATCTGAAACCTGAAGAGCTACTCAAGTTCGATTACAACCCCCCAGCCGAGAGCTGGACGGACCCCAAGATCGACTTCGAGGCCAAGCGGGGCAGCTGGTGCTTCCCCGGTGCCGCCAAGAACCTCGATTACCTGGGGTACCAGTCCAACGGCGAGTGGTCCCCGGCGGACGCCGACTGGAACCTGCCCACCGACTGGCAGAAGCGGGTCCTCGAGGGGATGCGCGAACGGTTGATGAAGTACCGCAGCTTCAAGCTGTTCATGGAGACCTGCGTACGTTGCGGCGCCTGCGCCGACAAGTGCCACTTCTTCATCGGCTCCGGCGACCCCAAGAATATGCCGGTGCTGCGGGCGGAGCTGCTGCGCTCCATTTACCGCAACGACTTCACCATGTTCGGCAAGCTGCTGGGCGAGCTGGGCGGTTCCCGCAAGCTGACGGTGGATGTGCTCAAGGAGTGGTACTACTACTTCTTCCAGTGCACCCAGTGCCGGCGCTGCTCGGTCTTCTGCCCCTACGGCATCGATACCGCAGAGATCACGGTCTTCGCCCGCGAGCTGATGCTGCTGTGCGGCCTGACGATCAACTGGATCATCGAGCCGGTGGCCAACTGCCAGCGCACGGGCAACCACCTGGGCCTGCAGCCCCACACGTTCAAGGACAACGTGGAGTTCATGGTCGAGGAGCTGGAGGACACGGTCGGCATCAAGCCGGACATCTCCTTCAACCGCAAGGGCGCCGAGATCCTGTTCATCACCCCATCCGCTGACGTGTTCGCCGACCCGGCGATCTACGTGCTGATGGGCTACATGCTGTTGTTCGAGCACATCGGGCTGGACTACACCTTCAGCACCTATGCCTCGGAAGGCGGGAACTTCGGTTCCTTCACCTCCCACGAGACCCTCAAGCGGCTGAACTACAAGTTCTACCACGAGGCGGAACGGCTGGGAGCCAAGTGGATCCTGGGCGGTGAGTGCGGCCACATGTGGCGCGTCATCAACCAGTACATGAATACGGTCAACGGGCCGTCGCCTGCCGGCATGGAGGTCCCCAAGAGCCCCATCACCGGCACGGTGTTCGAGAACGCGGCAGCCACCAAGATGGTCCACATCATGGAGTTCACCGCGGACCTCATCAAGAACAACGCCCTCAAGCTGGACAAGAGCCGCAACGACCACTGGAACGTCACCTACCACGACTCGTGCAACCCCGCCCGCGGGATGGGGCTGCTCGATGAGCCGCGTTACGTGATCAACAACGTGGTGAACAACTTCCACGAGATGCCGGAGAACACCATCCGCGAGCAGACCTTCTGCTGCGCGGGCGGCGCCGGCCTGGGCAACGACGAGAACATGGAGATGCGCATGCGCGGTGGGCTGCCGCGGGGCAACGCCCTCAAGCACGTCCGCGACAAGTACGGCGTCAACATGATGTCGTGCGTCTGCGCCATCGACAAGGCGACCCTACCGCCGCTGGCCGAGTTCTGGGCCCCGGACGTCGAGATCTGCGGCATCACCGAGCTGGTGGGCAACGCCCTGGTGATGGAAGGCAAGGACATGGAGGTCGACATGCGCGGCGAGAACATCGCCGAGGCGGTCGAGGAGCGACTGGGAGGTGGAGACGATGTTTGATTCACCCAAGGTCATCATCGGATTGGTCATCTTCGTGGTGTTCGTCACCTTCCCGTTGTGGTGGCAGAACATCATGGGCAGCAGCGAGCTGCCCGAGGTCGCCGTACCGGAAGGCAAGTGCGTCGAGTCCGGCGAGTTCATGCGCGCCAAGCACATGGACCTGCTCAACGACTGGCGCAACGTCGTCGTCCGTGACGGCATGCGCACGTACGTCTCCACCGACGGCACCGAATACAACATGAGCCTCACGCTCACCTGCCTGGACTGTCACGAGTCCCAGGAGAAATTCTGCGGTGAGTGCCACGACTTCGCCGGCGTCAAGCCTCTGTGCTGGGAGTGCCACAACAAGATGGAAGACCCGCGCATGGGGTCCGCCGACATGTTCGAGGTCGCGCCGATGAAGGCGACCAAGGCGCCGGCCAAGCCTCACAAGCCCATCGCCAAGGCCGACCACGGCGCCGAGCCTGCTGCTGACGAGGCCGTCGAGGGTCACGCAGTTGAACCCAAGGAAGAGGCGCCGGTCGCGGCTGAGCCTGCCCCGGCACCTGCCCCCGCGAAGGAGGTGCACTGATGCCTGTCGATCGTAGAGCATTCCTGAAGATGGCCGGACTGGCCTCTGCCGTCGGCATCGGTGGCGGCCGCATCATCGAGGCCGCCGCCCTGGACGGCGCCGGCACCTACAAGGCCACCACGGGCGCCCTGGCGGGCAAGCGCTGGGCCATGATCATCGACGTGCACAAGTGCCTCGAGCAGCACGACTGTACTGCTTGTGCCGATATCTGCCACAAGATCCACAACGTCGCTCAGTTCAACAAGCCCAAGAACGAGCTCAAGTGGATCTGGCGCGAGAACTTCCACGGCGCCTTCCCCGAGCAGAATCACGAGTTCCTTTCCGAGGAGCTGCACCATTCGACCTTCCCGGTGCTGTGCAACCATTGCGACGACCCGCCCTGTGTGCGGGTCTGCCCGACCCAGACCACCTGGAAGCGGGATGACGGCGTGGTGATGATGGACATGCACCGCTGCATCGGCTGCCGGTACTGCATCACCGCTTGCCCCTACGGCTCTCGTAGCTTCAACTGGCTGGATCCCCGCGGCAACGACGAGGACGGCAAACCCTGCCTCGAGACCATCAACCCGGACTTCCCGACGCGGACGCGGGGTGTGGTCGAGAAGTGCAACTTCTGCGCGGAGCGCTTGGCCAAGGGCCAGTTACCCGCATGCGTCGAGGGTTGCCCCGGTGGCGCGATGACGTTCGGCGATCTGGACGACCCCGAATCGCCGGTCCGGAAGATCCTCCACGACGACTACGCCATTCGCCGCAAGCCGAGCCTGGGCACCAACCCTCAAGTCTACTACCTGGTGTGAGGAGAGATCGATGATTGAAAAAGCACTACAAGGTAGTCCCAAGTACTGGGCCTGGTTGGCGTTCCTGGGAGCGCTGTCCAGCCTGGTGCTGATCCTGTTCATCCTGCAGATGGTCTACGGTCTCGGTATCACCGGGATGGGTCGTGACAACAGCTGGGGGTTCTACATCGCCCAGTTCACCTTCATGGTCGGCGTTGCCGCGTCCGCCGTGATGGTGGTGGCCCCGTACTACCTGCACAACTACAAGGCGTTCGGCAAGATGACCATCCTGGGTGAGTTCATCGCCATCCCGGCGGTCGTCCTGTGCGTGCTGTTCATCGCCGTGGACATGGGCCAGCCCTTCCGTGGCGTCAACCTGTTCCTCTACCCCAGCCCCATGTCCCCCATGTTCTGGGACACGGTGTCGTTGTCGGGGTACCTGCTGCTGAACGTCCTCATCGGCTGGAAGACGCTGGACTGCGAGCGTAACGGAGCGGCACCGCCCAAGTGGATCAAGCCGTTCATCTATCTCAGCATCCCATGGGCGGTCTCCATCCACACGGTGACGGCGTTCTTGTACTGCGGTCTTCCCGGCCGTTCCTTCTGGTTCACCGCCATCATGGCGCCCCGCTTCCTGGCCACGGCCTTCGCCGCCGGCCCGGCCCTGCTCATCCTGCTGGCGATGATCGTCCGCAAGATCAGCAAGTTCGATGTGGGCGACACGGCCATCGGGAAGCTCTCCCAGATCGTCACCTACGCGATGATCCTCAACGTGTTCTTCCTGCTGCTGGAGGTCTTCGTGGTCTTCTACAGCGGCATGGACCACCACCAGGAGAGCTTCAAGTACCTGTACCTGGGTGTGGAGGGTGCCTCCAACCACTGGATGCCATTCATGTGGCTGTCCGCCATCATGGCCGTCATCTCGTTGGTCTTGCTGATCAACCCCAAGACTCGCAACGCCAAGAACACCCTCATCGGCGCCTGCATCCTGGTCTTCATCTCGATCTGGATCGACAAGGGCATCGGCATGATGGTCGGCGGGTTCACCCCCAGCCCCACCGGGCACTACGTGTCCTACGTCCCGACCCTCGTCGAGATCGGGATGCTCATCGGGCTGTACGCCTTTGGCGGCCTGATCCTGACGCTGCTGTACAAGATCGCCATCACGGTCAAGGAAGAGACCCAGTAGCCGACCCGGGTGGGAGCCGCCCGCCGCTCACCTCTTGAGCGTGTACTCGAAGGGGCCGCTGTCCAGGTGGTCCACGTTCATCACCGCATAGAGCTTGCCTGAGAATCGCAGGACACAGCCCACATCTGCGTCGATGCGCGCCGGGTGGCGGACCCGCACCTCGTTGTCCTTGAGCCACTCCACGTCATCGCTGTAGAGGTCGTCCGGCAGCTTGCCCTCGTAGAGCAGGTTGACGACGATTTTGCGGCTCTGCTCGGGACCGACCTCCGGGTACTCCATCTGGAGGAGGTCGGCCAGGGTCTGCGGATTGGGGTTGGACGCGCCCGACATGGCCTGCTTGACCGCCCGCTCGTAGGCCCGGATGGAGAGCTCGACGAAGAACGTGGCGGCGCCGAACTGGCCGGCCCGCTGCCGCCAGCGCTCCTCGATGAAGGCTGTGAAGCTGCGGGCGAGGGCCGGATTGAACTGGGTACCGGTACAGCTCCCGATCTCCTGGAGGGCCTCCTCGATGGTGCGGGCGCGGCGGAAGGGCCGATTGCTGACCATGGCGTCGTAGGCGTCCACCAGCGAGAGGATGCGGGCTGCCAGCGGGATGGCCTCCCCTTCGAGCCCGTCCGGGTAGCCGGTCCCGTCGTGCCACTCGTGGTGGTGGCGGATGATCTGGGAGACGGGATACAGGCGGGGAACCTGGGCGATGATCTGGGATGCCATCTCGGAGTGCTGGGTGATCACGTCGAACTCTTCGGGGGTTAGGCCCATCGGTTTGCGCCGGATCTCCGCCGGCACGGCCAGCATGCCCAGGTCGTGCAGCAGGGACGCCATGCGCAGCCGATCCAGCTGCATGCCGTCCAATCGCATCTTGCGGCCGAATGCCAGCGCGTACTGGGCCGTCCGCTCGGCGTGCCCGTAGGTGTAGGTATCGGTCTTGTCGATGAGGACGGCCACGTCGGCCAGGCCCTGGTCCCCGCTTTCCAGCATTGGAATGACGAGGCGTGCCAGATCCGTTCGATTCATGTTCAGCTGTTCCCGTTCCCCCACTACCTAGGTTCAATTATGCCTCAAGTAGTGGTGCTCGGCGACGGGAACGAGTGGAGAAATCACATTCCCGCGAGCTGCTTGAGCGGCATGTCCCGGGTCCAGACGATGGCGAGGGCAAGAGCCGGCACACCGCCGACCCTATCCGGGTCCTTGACGTAGGGCGTCACCTGCACGACGAACCTGGGCCAGCCCCGCTTGTAGCTTGGCTGGAAGACAGCCAATCCGCCGACACGAATGGAGCGATCCTTGGAGCGCAAGGTGATGCGGTCGATGTAGGTGGCGCCGACCCACAACAGCGGCTTGTTCTGGCCGTCGAGGAACTCGCTGATCAGGGCCGCCTGATGCGTGATGACCATGTCGTGGCGCTCCATCAGCCGGTCGTTGAACGGCTCGTAGACCAGTGGGGAATCGTTGCCGTCCGTCTGATGGAACCAGTAGTAGGCGAAGGACCAGGAAGACAGCCCGATGATCGGCCCGATCTTGAGCTTGAGCGTCGGAGCTGCCTCGACCCTGAAGGCGTACCCCGGCTCGGCGGTGGTGTCCGGATCCTGGTACCGGGCCTTGCGGTCCAGGTCGCGGGTGCTCTCTTCGATGTTTTCGTAGGGCAGCAGGCCGGAACTGGAGGGCCAGTAGCCGATGAAGGAGGCCTGTACGTCCACGTCGAAGATGTCGATGGGAGCGAAGGAGAGGCGTGGGCCCACCTCGACGAAGGCTGGCGTGACGGCCAGTCTGGCTCCCACGCCGGCGTAGGTGTCCTGGAAGACGATGGAGTTGTCGCGGTGCAGGGCGCCCCTCAGCTGGACGCGGGTATCGGTGATCAGGCCGCTGGGCCAGCCGGCGACGGCGACCTGCTCGCGGAAGAAGATCCAGGGACCCGGCCTCTCGACCTCGGTGGCCTGCTTCGCCGCCGGTTCCGCGTCGCCTTGGGGCTCGCTGGCGCCGGCGGATGGTGTGACCATCAGGAGCGATGTGACCAGGATGAACGTCCATGCGGGGGACATCAGTTTTCCTCCGTCGAGAAGGTGCCGGCCGGGCCCTCGAAGCGCATCAACTGGCCATCGTTGGCAAACCAGTAGTGCCATTTGGGCCCCACCATCTTGAGAAGCCCGGTGAGTTGGAGCTTGACGTGCGTGCACTCGGTGCTGCCCACGCTTTCGGTCCCCACCACCTCGGTGGCAAAAGAGTAGACCTTGCCGGAGCCGGTGTCGATGGCGTGGAAGCTAGCCTCGGGCTTGCCCAGGGCCACCTGCTGCCCGAGGCGGATGTCCAGCGTGTCGGCGTCCCACAGCCCGGCTTCGTCATGGGTGAGGGTCTTGTCCGGCAGCGTGACGACCGCTCCGGAGCTGCCGTACTCGATGGTGACCGTGCGGCCATCGGCGTCGGTGTGGTCCGTGTGCAGCGGCGTCAGGTCGGCGTTGGCGCGGTGGGTGACGGTCCATCGGGGCGATTTGCCCTCGATGGTGACACCCTCGGCGGTGCGGGTCACCGTCCAGGTGAGGGTTCCGCCGTCGCCAACCAGGGCCGTAGACGGTGGGGCAGCCTGGGCCTGGTGGTGATGTTGTGGGTCACACGGGGAAAGGACCGGGTCGTGAGTGGGGGCGCGGGGGAGGGGGGATTCCTGACGTCCACCTTCTCGGTGCTGAAGAACCGCTCGTTCCGGCGCGTGGCGGGCCTGTTCCTGGCCGCCTGGTCCATCATCGCGGCGGTGTCGGCGATGGTGCCCTTTTATGTGGAGCACCACATGCACCACAAGGGGCTGCTGGACGCGGTCTTCGCCGCCATCCAGTTCGCCGCCCTGGCCGGGGTCGGTGTGGCCGCGGCTCATGTGCTGCCGTGGTCCATGCTCCCGGACGTCATCGAGGCGGACAAGGTGGAGACGGGGCACGACCGGGCGGGTGCCTTTTACGGGGTGATGACCTTCTTGGAAAAATCGGCCACCGCCGTGGCCCTGTTCCTGCTTGGGCAGGTGCTGGGGTTGGCGGGGTATGTGGAAGGTGCTGCAGCCCAGCCCGAGTCCGCGCGCCTGGCGATCCTGGGCCTGGTGGCCCTGGCCGCGTGGAAGCTGCCACCCTTGACCCGCGGGCAGCACCGCGAGCTGTTGAGGCGGTTGACTGCCGAGGCGCCCAAACGCGGCTGACTCCGGCTCGGTAGGATCAGGATTCCAAGAGAGTCGCTCAAGGTTAGCCCCGACAGACCGATAAGCAACGTTGTCACGGGGGGGCATTCACGGAACCGATGGCGCATGAATCACCGTCGGACCCATGGACGCCCGGTTGGTCCATGAAGGCATGCCAGAAACCAAGGACGGGAGAGCAAGCATGGGAACGCGTATTGTCATCATCGGTGGCGTGGCTGGTGGAGCGTCAGCCGCTGCCCGGGCGCGACGGCTCTCGGAGGATGCCGAGATCATCCTGATCGAGAGGGGCGGCCACATCTCCTTCGCCAATTGTGGCCTTCCCTACTACCTCGGCGGCACGACTCCGGACCGCGACATGCTGCTGGTGCAAACCCCCGAAGGAATGAAGAGTGAATTTAATGTCGATGTCCGCATTCTGACCGAGGCGACCGGTATCCAGCCCGACGCGCAAACCGTTTCGATCCGCGATCTGGTGGGCGGCGGAACCTCTGAACTGCACTACGACAAGCTCATTCTCTCCACGGGGGCAGCTGCCTTCGTACCCCCCATGCCCGGCTCCGAGAATGTGAAGATTCACGTCATCAAATCCCTCGAAGATACGGACACCCTCAAGGACGAACTCGACGGCATACAGACGGCCCTGGTCATCGGTGGCGGCCCCATCGGCCTCGAGATGGCCGAGAACCTCGTCCATGCGGGGAAGGCCGTGCACCTGGTCGAGCTCGCGGACCAGGTCTTCGCACCAGTAGACAAGGAGATGGCCACGCCGCTCCACCAGCACCTGCAGCTCAACGGCGTCGAGCTTCACCTCGATGACACGGTGGCGCAGTTCACGCAGGGGGAAGACGCCATCGAGGTCCAGCTCAGATCTGGGGTCAGCCTCGATGTCGACATCGTCATCAGCGCCGTCGGTGTCCGACCGGAGAGCGAACTGGCCCGTGACGCCGGGCTGACGATCGGCGACTCCGGCGGCATCGTCGTCGATCCGGGCATGCGGACCTCCGATGCCCATATCTACGCCGTCGGCGATGTCGTCGAGAGCACCAGCCTCATCAGCGGTGGAGCGGCCGTCGTCCCCCTGGCCGGTGCCGCAAACCGGCAGGGCAGGATTGCTGCGGACAACATCTTCGGGATGGAGAAGGCCTTCAAGGGTACGGTCGCGGCCAACATCTGCAAGGTCTTCGACCTGGCCGTGGCGACGGTGGGCCACAGCGAGAAGTTCCTGAAAAAGGCCGGCATCGACCACGTCCGGGTCTACACCTCGCCGAACACCCATGCTGGGTGCTACCCGGGGGCGTCGCGCCTCGATATCAAGATGGCCTACTCCCCCGAAACCGAGAAGATCCTGGGTGCCCAGATCGTCGGCTTCGACGGCGTGGACAAGAGGATCGACGTGATCTCATCGGCGATCCAGGCCGGGATGTCGGTCCGGGACCTCTCGGTCCTGGAGCTCGCCTACGCCCCGCCGTTCAGCAGCGCCAAGGACCCGGTCAACCACCTGGGCTACGTCGCGGAGAACGTGCTGGATGGCCTGTGCAAGATCGTGGCCCCCGACGAGGTCGATGATCAGGGCGGGACGCTGCTCCTCGACGTCAGGACGGATACGGAGAGAGGGATCGACAAGATCGAAGGCAGCGACCATATCCCGCTCCAGGTCCTGAGGGAACGGCTCGACGAGCTACCCAAGGACAAACCCATCGTCGTCTATTGCGCCCAGGGAATCCGGGGGTACAACGCCTGCCGGATCCTCACGCAGAGGGGCTTCGATGCGCACAACCTCAGTGGCGGCTTGCGCGCCTGGGAACTGTTCTTCCCTCAGGACGAACCTGAGGCGGTCTTGGTACCCCAGCGGTCGCAGGAGTCCCCGTCGCCGTCGGAACAGGGGGAGATCATCGACGCGATCGGCCTGTCCTGTCCGGGGCCCATCGTCAAGCTGCAAAAACACATCGACGCCATGTCCCCGGGGGAGTTCGCCACCGTCAAGGCCAACGATACCGCCTTCATCCGGGATCTCCCCAAATGGAGCGAGCGCACGGGGAATACCGTGGTGTCCACCAGCTACGAGTCAGAGGGCGCCTACTCCGTCGTGGTCCAGAAGAATCCCGGCGAGGGTGCAACGGAGAAGGAGGCCGTCATGGACAGCTTTGATGAATGGGATACCCCAGACGGCGACGACCGCGCGGCTCCGCCGTCGCCGGCGGAGCCCGAGTCGAACCGCGCCGAGGAGAAGAAGGTCTTCTTCATCACCACGGACGACTACAAGAAGGTGACGGCGGCTTTGATGCTGGCCTGTGTCGCGGCTTCGGCCGGTGACGAGGTCACGCTGTTTTTCATCTTCGACGGCATCAAGATCCTCCGGAAGGAGGCCAATAGCCTCGATGGAGAGAGTGAGATGCTGCAGAAGTTCGGCAAATGGGGCTATCTGAAGCGCTGGGGGGACAGCAACCCCTGCTCTGATGGCACGTGCACCCTGCTGGCCATGAACGACTACATATCCGTCTTGCAGGACATGGAAGCCAAGTTCGTCGTTTGTGTCATGGCGCTGGAGCTGCTGGGGCTCACCACCGACGATCTGATCGACGGTGTGGAAGAGGGCGGGATCATGTCCTACCTCCACGACGCGGATGACAGCTACTTCAACATGTTCATCTAACCGCGCCCTGTTCGGGCCATAATGATCCCTTATGAAGAAGGCCATCGCCCCACGGGTCTCCCTGTCGCTGCTCCTGTTGATGATCTGCGCCTGCAGTTCAGACGAGGGACCGGGCGACCCCCCGGCGGATGACGACGACTCCCTGGGCGACGACGACAGCGGGGATGACGACGACGACAGCGGGGATGACGACGACACCACCGCCGGAGTTCCCCAGTCTCCCATCGTGTTCACCGTCATCAACGATTCGGATGGGGATCGCTACTTCCAGTGGCTGGAGATGTTGAGCGAACACTCCCCGGTGAGCCTCAGCTGTGCGTTGCAGCTGGAGGACAGCAGCTGGGAGGCCTGTACGTTCGTGGTGCCCTACACCTCGGTGGAGTGCACGCCGGAGGTGGAGGATGGCTATTGCCACCACGAGGTGGACGGCGGCGAGGCGGTCTACCTGCTGCCCCCGGGCCGCAGCCTGGACATCCCGTGGGACGGGAAACGCTGGCTGGGCGACCCTGAGTACTGCGCGGACGGGGTCTGCTACTGGCCGCACGATCCCCTGGCGGGCCACTACGGGGTCAGCGTGATGATGTGGGACGACATGTGGTGCCTGATCGGCGAGTGCCCCGAGCCGGGAGAGGAGGGGGGGGTGGTCAACGCCGCCGTGCCCACCGGCAACAGCGCCACCCATCATGTGGAGTTCGATCTGCCCTACGCGGAACAGGGCCTGACGATCCATGTGGAGTGAGGAGGGCGATGCCATGAGGGCAGCGGGTTCCAGCGGCGTTGCCGCGCTCGTGGCGGCGCTGGCCATGCTCCTGGCCGGAGGCTGTGACGGCCCTGCGGATCCGCCGGACGACGATACGGCGGGCGACGACGACACGGCGGGCGACGACGACACGGCGGGTGACGACGACACCGAGGAGCCCTGCGAGGGCACCATCGGGTGGGGCTTCGCCTCGGATTTCACCGTGGGCGAGGTGGTGGGCAACTGGTCCATGGGGGGCTACATCGATTCGGATCTGGACGGCCAGGTGGAGCCTGTCGAGGTGGGCTTCACCTTCGAGGACATCCATTGCACGGGGGTCCAGTCGCTGGTGATCATCGCCGGCGACTCCACGTGAAGCAGCTGCCCGAGCTGGTTCAGCTCGGTGGGGGAACTCGAGGACGATATCCGCGCCGCAGGCGGCGTGCTGCTGGTCATCTACACCTCCTACGGCTGGGAGGTCCCCATCGAGGAGGCCGCCGAACACATCGGTGAATCCTTCAGCGGCACCTACTGGAGCGGCCAGGTCCCACCTATCTCGATGAACGTGCTGCCGGCCAACGCGGTCATCGACATGCAGACGGGGATCCTGCTGGCGCGGACCGGGGACATCATGCAGCCAGAAGACATCTTGCCGTTCGTGGAGGCGGCTGGGGCCGATTGACGGGCCGTCCGTCATGGACGGCTTGAGGTCGCAACGTCGCGCGTCCGGCGCGGGAAGGGCGCAAACGGGGAGAGCAGGGGGCGCCGTCTAGATCATCTCAGAACGTTGTCTCGCCTCGAGAATCTCGGCGACCTCCGGCACCACGACGTGCTGGCCTACGCCACAGCGCTGTACGACGACCAGGGCAAGCCCCGGGAACTCCCCGAGTACCTGGCCAGCAAGGTGGCGGCGGTGGACCTACCCGGCCTGCAGGTGCGCCCACTCAAGTGGCACCGTATCGACCGGGACCTGACCCTGGCCCACACGGTTTTCGTCGAGGCGTTCCGCGACGTGCCGGACAACACCCCCATGCCCCGCAAGCAGTTCCTCAACATCGGCCGGGCCATGCTGGCGTTCTCCAACCGCCACATGCTGCAGATGGCCACCGTCGATGGCGAGGCCGCTGGCTTTGCCCTGTGCTTCCCCGACATCAACGAGGCCATCGTCCGGGCCGGCGGCAAGCTACTGCCGGCGGGCTGGCTGAAGATCCTGGCCTCCAAACGCCGCATCCGCACCGCCAGCTTCAAGCTCATCGGGGTGCTGCCCAAGTACCGTGCCAGCCGCCTGCACGCGCTGATGATCGACCGGGCGGTGAAGGGATCGCGGGACGCGGGCTACGAGCGCATCGAGGCCTCGCTGGTGGACGCCCGCAACGAGAAGATGCGGCGGGTCATCGCGGGGGCGGGGATGGAGGTCTACCGACGCTATCGGTTGTATGAGCAGGCGCTGTGAGAGTCGTTCTACGTCAGTCGATCCAGCCCCAGCCGGCACCTGATCCCCCCGATAGACGCAGGCAGCCAGGCGGATGACGACATGGCGGGCGGCGACGACACCGAGGAGCCATGAGAAAGCGAGTTCTCGGCCGCGTCTGACGCCATGGATTGCATGTATACATGCAGTCACTCTGACTCCTGTGAGCGTCCCGTTTGTTGGTCCAACACGATTGGGAATGGGTGTGGGACTGGAAGGGCGGCTATTGCGTTAGAGCTATCGATCCGAACTGGCCCGATGCTGGATCGAGCCGGGTGATCCCAAGGTCATTCGGTTCGGATTGGTATTCGCCCCATTTCTCCCTCTTGGACATGCCCGTGAACGCAGCTGTCGCATAGCGCATCGCAGCCCAAGGATTCCCTCCAATCACACGGGATCGCGATGGCTCCCCATGACTCGGGCTGGCTCTCGACCACTGGAAGATGCCAGGTCTAGTGCGGTACGTTGCCGGCCAACGACAGGAGGGAGCCGTTCCAATGATCAAACGTGGTGACCTGTTCGCAATATTCTGCGCGTTGTCCATCCTGGCTGGGTGTCAGGAAGGGGATGATGACGACAACGCAGCGATGGACGACGACTTCGCGGATGACGATGCCGGAGAGGGCGACGACGCGTGGGATGACGATGATGTGGGAGACGATGACGATGCGGGAGATGACGACGACAACGCGGGAGGCTGCGACGCCGCCCAACCTTGCGAGGGAGACTATTTCATCGAAAGCGAGCAAGACCTCGAGACCATCGCCCTGTGTTCGAGCATCTCGGGCGATCTTGTTTGGGGTGGCCAGTTTTCTTTTACAAGCATCGAATTGCCTTGTCTCACGTCCGTGGGCGGTGATTGGGACATGTACAACTTCGTTGACCTGTCGAATGTCGATGCACCCGCTCTCACGTCCGTAAATGGTGGAATGAATGTCGGAGGTAACGCTGCCCTGGTGAACCTCGAATTTCCTGCTCTCGTGACCGTAGGCGACCTGAATTTCGACTACAATGACGTTCTGACGAGCGTCGATCTGCCCGCTCTCACGACCGTGGCCGAAGACCTGAGAGTCCATGAAAACAACGCTCTGGTGAGCATTGATGTGCCGGCCCTGGCCTCCATCGGTGGCTACCTGAGTTTTACCGACAACACCGCCTCGTCGAGCTTCGAGTTGCCAGCCCTCGCGTCCGTGGGTGGTAACGTGAATTTCAACGATAACACCGACTTGTCGAGCCTCGAACTGCCAGCCCTCACGTCGGTGGGCGGCCTCCTGCATTTCGGCGACAACACCGCCTTGTCCAACCTCGAGATGCCCATCCTCTCGTCCATCGGTGGCGGCTTGTATGTATCTTGCAATATCTCCCTTTCGAGCCTGGATCTGCCCGCTCTCTCGTCTGTGACGGGCACCCTGGATATCGAAGCCAACGCCGGTCTGACGAGCATGAACATGCCAGCCCTCCTGTCTGCGGACGAGTACCTGAAAATCCGCGCTAATCCCTCTTTGACTGGCTTTCTCATGCCTAGTCTGGCCACTGTCAATGGCAGCCTGGAGGTCTTCGGCAACGATGCCTTGACGGACCTAGCCGGCTTGTCTGGTCTTACCTCCGTGGGCACGTGCATCACCATCGAATCAAACGGATGTTTGAGCCAGGTCGAGGCTGAAACATTCGTGGCGGGGCTCACCGTGGGAGGCTCGGCCTCGGTGGCTGGCAACGGCGTAAACCACCCCTGCAATTAACGATGATAGCTCTGGTATTCAGTCGCATAGATATGGGAAGTGGTCCCATCTCATGTATGAGGGGCGGCGCGTAGTCCATTCAAAGGGAACAACCTCTCAGTCGATCCAACCACCGCCGAGCACCTGATCCCCCACGTAGGCTACTGCCGCCTGACCGGGGGTGATGGCCCGCACCGGCTCGTCGAAGGTCACGTCCATTCCGTTGCCCTCGATTGCGAGCACCGTGGCCGCCGCCGGTGTGGAGAGGTAGCGGATCTGCGCCATCGATTGCGTGGGGGTGAGGGGAGGGGAGGCGAGCCAGTTCATGTTGCGGACGGTCATTCGGCTGCACAGCAGGTCCGTGGAGTCCGTGCTCACCGTGACCCGACCGCTGGCGGCGTCGATGCGGGTGACATAGGCCGGGCGGCCGATGGAGATGCCCAGGCCGCGGCGCTGTCCGATGGTGAACCGGTGCACGCCGTCGTGGTGGCCCAGCACGGTGCCCTGCGGGTCGACGATCTCACCGGGAGAGGGGAGGTGGCCGAAGCGTTTGCCCAGGGCGTCGGCGAAGCTGCCCTCCTCGGTGGCCAGGCAGGCGTCCTGGCTCTCGGAGCGGTCGGCGTTGGGGAAGGCGTGGCGGCGGGCGATGTCGCGGACGGCGGTTTTGTCCATGCCGCCCAGGGGGAAGCAGGCTGCCGCCAGCTGATCCGGGGTCAGCCCGCAAAGGAAGTAGGACTGGTCCTTGTGGCGGTCCACACCCCTCAGCAGCGTGGGCCCGTCCGGTCCGTCGCCCACCCGGGCGTAGTGCCCGGTGGCCACCCGGGTGGCGCCTAGCCCCCGGGCGCCGTCCAGCAGCTGCCCGAACTTGATGCGAGTATTGCACAGCACGCAGGGGTTGGGGGTGCGGCCGGCTCGGTAGTCTTCCCAGGCCGGCTCCAGCACGGCCTCGGAGAAAGGAACTTCACACTCGATGACGTAGTGGGGGATGTCCAGCAGATCGGCCACCGCCCGGGCCTGGGTCACCGCATCGGCGTTGCAGCACGCGCCCCGCTCGTCCGGATCCTCACAGGACCACAGCTTGAGGGTGGCGCCGATGACCTCGTGGCCCTGCTCCACCAGCAGCGCCGCAGCGACGGAGGAATCGACCCCTCCGCTGAGGGCGGCGACGGTGCGGCCGGGGCTGTCGATCATTTCTGCGAAGGCCTTTCGTGGTCGAGTTCTTCGGCCGCCAACCCCTCGTTCATGGCGCCGGTACGGTACCCATCCAGATCCACCGCCACGAACAGATAGCCCGCTTCCTTGAGGGCCGAGGAGATGGCCTGACGCCGGATCATCAGCGCGTCGATCTCCCCGGGTGCCACCTCGACGCGGGCCACGTCGCCGTGATCCCGCACCCGAACTTGTTCGATGCCCAGCTCGCGGATGGCGGCCTCGGCGACCTCGATACGGGCCAGCTTCTCGACGCTGATCTCCTGGCCGTAAGGGACCCGGGAAGCCAGGCAGGCCATCGACGGTTTGTTCCACGTGGGCAGGTCCATCTTCTTGGAGAGCTGGCGGATCTCGTCCTTGGTCAATTCCGCCTCGGCCAGGGGGGAGCGGATGCCCAGCTCGCGGATGGCCCGTCGCCCGGGGCGGTGGTCGCCCCGGTCGTCCACGTTGCTGCCCTCGATCACCACCTCCATGCCAGCCTCACCGGCGATGGCCTTGAGATCCGTGAACAGGGTGGATTTGCAGTGGTAGCACCGGTCGGGCGGGTTGGCGCGGTAGTCGGGGTTGTCCATCTCCTGGGTCTCGATGACCCGGTGGGGCACGCCGAGCTTCTCGGCAAAGGCCACCGCCTGGGCTTCTTCGAGGCGGGGGAAGCTGGGGGAGCGAGCGATGACGGCCATCGTGTGGCCGGGGAGCGCCTCGTGGGCGGCGGCCAGCAAGAAGGTGCTGTCCACACCGCCGGAGAAGGCCACCGCGACGCCCTCGATGGCCCGCAGGTTATCCAGCAGGGAGCGGTATTTGTCTTCGATGGAGTTCGGCATGGGACGAACACTAGCGACAAACGGTCGCTAGTCAATCGGGGAAGTGGATTTTAACCTTCGTCCGCCATCTCCTCGTCGGGGATATCCACGCCGCGGGCCCCCAGCCAGTTGCGCATCTCCTCCTTGTTGAGGGCCTTCTCCAGCACGGCGACCGGCTCGGCGATGCCCTCCTCCACCAGGCGGCGCAGGCTGTCGTCCATGGTCACCATGCCGGACTGGCGCCCCTGGCGGATGAAATCGGAGATGTGGTTGGTCTTGCCCTCGCGGATGAGGGACCCCAGCGCCGGCGCCCCGAACATCAGCTCGGTGGCGGCGACCCGCCCCCCCTGGATCCGCGGCAGCAGCTGCTGGGAGAGCACCCCCTTGAGTACGCCGGCGAGCACGTTGCGGATGCCGTCCTGACGTTCGGTGGGGAAGACGTTGATGATCCGGTCCACGGTCTTGCCCGCCGAGTTGGTGTGCAGCGTGCCGAACACCAGCAGGCCGGTCTCGGCGGCGTTGAGGGCCATCTCGATGGTCTCCAGATCCCGCATCTCGCCGATGAGGATGCAGTCCGGGTCCTCCCGCACGGCTGCGCGCAGGGCCGCCTGGAACGAGTGGGAGTGGTGGCCGATCTCCCGCTGGCTGATGAGGGACTGGCGGTTGTCGTGAACAAACTCTATGGGGTCCTCGATGGTGACGAAGTGCATGGCCCGGGACTCGTTCATCGAGTGGATCACCGCCGCCAGGGACGTGCTCTTGCCCGAACCGGTGGGCCCGGTGACCAGCACCAGCCCGCCGGTCAGGTCGGTCAGCTTGTGCACGGCGGCGGGCAGGCCCAGCTGATCGATGGTCATGATGCGGGTGGGGATGACCCGGAACACCGCGCCCATGCCCCGGATCTGCTGGAAAAGGTTGACGCGGAAGCGGGCGATCCCAGGGACCTCGTAGGCAAAATCGCAGTCCCCCTCTTCCACGAAGCGGCTCCATTGCCCGGCGGTCGCGATGGGCTGGACCAGGCGCTCGAAGTCCGAAGCCTCCAGGATCCGGTAGCGGATCGGTTCGATGCGCCCGTGCATGCGCAGGATCGGTGGCCGCCCCACGGACATGTGGAGATCGGAGGCGCCCCGGTCGTTCATCATCTTGAGGAAGCGGTCGATGGGATGGCCGGACCGCGAGGTCACGGCGTCTTGCTGGCCGCTGGGGTGTGACTGTTGCTGGCTCACCGCTACACCTCCTCGTCCACGTCCAGGGAGCGTGTGGCTTGCTGGAAGCTGGGATCACACAGCGCCTCGAACTCCGCCGGGCTCTCGGCCCGTTGCCAGGCCTGCTCCGGGGTGATGAGGTTGTTCTCCACCAGCTCCAGCAGGGCCTGGTCCACCGTGCGCATCCCGTAGCGTTGGCCCAGCTGCATCAGGTTGGGGATCTGGTAGGTCTTGTCGTCCCGGATCAGGGACGACACGCTGAAGGTGTTCTTGAGGATCTCGAACAGGGCCACACGCCCCTCGTCCCTGCGGGGCAGCAGGGACTGGCAGACCACATACTTGAGCGTCTCCGACAGCGTCATGCGTACCTGGGGCTGCTCGTCGGGGGGGAAGGCCTTGACCAGGCGGTCCACGGTCTGCATGGCGCTGGTGGTGTGCAAGGTGGCGATGACCAGGTGGCCGGTCTCGGCGGCCATCAGTGCCATGCGGATCGTCTCGGCGTCCCGCATCTCGCCCACCATGATCACGTCCGGATCCTCGCGCAGGGCGGCGCGCACCGCCTTGCCGAAGGACTCGGTGTGGGTCCCCACCTCCCGCTGGTTGACCAGGGATTGCTTCACCGGGTGCACGAACTCCACCGGATCCTCGAGGGTGATGATGTGCACCGCCTTGTTCTCGTTGATCAGGTTGAGCAGGGCGGTGAGGGTGGTGCTCTTGCCGCTGCCGGCGGACCCGGAGACCACGATCAGCCCCTGGTGGTAGTCCAGCAGCTCGGTGAGGTGCCCGGGGAGCCGGATGTCGGCGAAGGTCGGCGGCATGTTGGGGATGACCCGGAACGCCGCGCAGACCCCCTTGCGCTGCACATAGGCGTTGCCCCGGTAGCGGCCCACCTCGGGCACGTAGTGGCAGAAATCGGTCTCCCCCTTCTCCCGGAGCATCTTCTCGTGCCGTTCGTCCAGGACCGTCACGATGACCTGCTGGGTGTCCTGCGGGCCGGCCGGGTCCCAGCCCTCGAGGCGCTGCAACTTGCCGTTGATGCGCACCAGCGGCGGTTCGCCCACCGTGAAGTGCAGATCGCTGGCCCCCAGCTCCCTCGCCTGGGCCAGCAGGCGGTCCATCGGGTGCTCCAGATCGGCGGCCTTGACGGAGATGCTCTCCGTCTCCATGCCGGTCACCTGGACCTCCAGGCGCTCGGACAGATCCCGCATGACCTCCGTCGCCTGGGCGCGCACGGCGGAGGCCGGATCCCGGTGCCGCACCTGTTCCAGCAGCTGGATGCCGCGCTGGTCCGAGAAGCGGCCCAGGGCGCGGACCACCTCGATGCGCACCTCGGTGCGGGGCTCGGAGAGCAGGCGGACCAGGTGCTCGAAGGACTCGGGGGCGCCGATCTGGGCCAAGGCGTCGATGGCCGCCCAGCGGCACTCCATATCGCCCAGCGCCTGGACCAGGTGCGGCACGGCCCGGGCGTCCCCCAGGCGTCCCAGGGTGTCGCAGGCGCTGATGCGCAGCCACCAGTCCTTCTCGGCCAGCAGCTGGCACACCGGGCCGACGATACGGGGGTCGTCCATCCGTTCGGCCAGCACCAGCGCCGAGCTGCGGATGGCGTCGTCCGGGTGCTCGAGCAGTTCCAGGGCCGGCGCCAGGATCTGGTCACCGAAGGTCTGCAGGGTCTCGAGGATGCGGGTCCGCAGCCAGCCTACCAGGTCCTTGGCGAACTCGATGATGTCCAGCAGCACCACGGCGGGGGAGCCGGTCTCCAGCATGATCTCCACGGCCAGCCGGCGGGTGGAGTCCTCCCCCTCGGCCATCAGCCGGCGCATCCGGCGGCGCAGGATCTGGGGCTCGCGGCGGGCGGCCGAGCGCAGATAGTCGGTGGCCCGCGCCCGGGCCGTCGCGTCCCCGTGGGCGAACAGGTCGATCATCAGCTCGATGACCCGCCCATCAGGGATCTCCTGCAGGCGCTCCAGGGCGGTCGCTACCACCTGGCCGTCCTTGTCGCGGGCGGCCTGGAGCAGGATGTCGAGTACCTGGATCGGCTCGCGCCCCTGGCACAGCCGCTGGATCGCCACGATGCGCACCGGCGTGGGAGCCTCGTCCAGGGCGCGTTGTACGTAGCCTTGCCCCAGCTCACCGGGCTGGGACAGGGCCACGTCCCAGGCCAGGCGCTTGAGCTGGGCCGAATGGTCGTCCAGCAGGCCGTCCACGGCCGGCCCAACCGCCGCCGGTGGGCAGCCGTTGGTCACCCGCACGCCATGGGGCCACACCGCCGTCGGTTGCTTCACCAGATGCTGGAGCAGATCCCGCACGTTCCGGACCGTCGGATTCTGGACGAACGTGTCGACGCCGATCTTGCGGGCCGCGGCGTCGCGGGCCGTGATCAGCGGGATGGCATCTGCGGAGGAGAGGTTGGCCGCCGCCAGCTCGTCCAGAAGGGCCTTTTTCTCGCCGTCGTCGCGCCAGTCTCCGTCCAGGACTCGTTGAAGCGCACGCTTGCGCTGGAACAGTGCCATCTACCGCGCCTTCTCCCACCCCTGAGCCTGAATTCCGAGTCGAAGCGAAACAACAGTATGACACAAGAATTACCAGCAGATCCGGGCTATCCTGAGGGTTGCGACCCCGAACAAAGGACCCGCTTCAACATGAGCGACGAGACCCTCCAACGGCTCCAGATTCCCCTCGATTCACTGTCGGCGATGGGGTTGGAGCGGCCCACCGACTGGACCGTGCGGCAGCACCTCAGGTTCCTCGCGGCGGAACAGCTCCTCGATGGTGAGACCGTCGAGGCCTACCTGGAGTGTTACCAGCGCACGCGGTTCGGTGGCGGGGCTTCGGCCGGGCACAGCGGCGCCGTGCTGGAGGCACTCACCGGCGAGATCGATGCCCTGTCGCAGCTGGAGGCCGGCGAACTCGATGAGATCATCGAGCGCATGGCGAGGCCACCGGTGCCGGACGCGACGATCCCGACACCGGTCCAGGCGCGGAATCCGCGGGCCGACTACCCGGACGAGGCGCTGCTGGACCCTCCGGAGACCGGCGACGAGGAGTCCAGCGACACCCCGCGTAAGAATCCCCGCTGGACGAATCCCTGGATCGTCACGGCGGCGTTCTTGCTGTGGACGCCGCTGGTGCTGATAGCGGGGTACCGGTGGGCCGACCCCATCGGCAACATCCTGGCCACCTACCGCGGTGAGGAGGCGGTATCGGCGTCCTGGGACAACAACGTGCGCCAGCAGCTCACCGCTGCCCGGGACCAGGCTGCGGCCGACCCGCAAAATGCGGTTCTGTGGACCCAGTACGCGCTGTTCGCCCTGCGTCACGGCCGCACCTCCGATGCCATCGTCGCCTATCGACACGTCGTCAGTCTCGAACCCAACAACGCCGAGGCGCTCAACAACCTGGCGTGGCTGATGCTCACCGCCGATGACCACTTCGTGCGCGATCCGATCCAAGGGCTGGAGCTGGCCGAGCGGGCCTATGCCATCGAGGCGTCTCCCCACATCACCGACACGCTGGCCGAGGCTGCCTATCAAAATGGCGACTATGCCCGGGCAGTGACACTGGAAGAGGACGCGTTGTCGCGAGTGGAGCGGGGGCGGTCGTTCTACGAGGTGCAGCTGGAGAAGTTCAGGCTGGCGGCGGGCGGAACTGGCCTGGAAGGTCGACCCGACGAAGGAGCTGAATGAGCGGGGTTGAGTCGTGGGAGGAGGGAGATGGGCCCTCCGTCCGGGACGGCTGAAGGCCGCAAAGTCGCGCGTCCAGCGCGCGCGAAGGGCATCCGGATCAAGCCCAGCTATTCACCCGTCCATCCCCCCCACTGAAGGTCTTACCCAGGTTGTTGAGGTAGCCCTCCAGGATCCGCCCGTTCTCCTTCTCCACCACCGGTTCGGCGGCCCGACGGATGAGCTTGGGGGCTTTGACGAACAGGGTCAGGTCGTTGTGTAGCGTCACCTCGGAGCCGCCGTTGTGGGGGCGGATCGTCCAGCTGCCCTCGACCCGTGCGTTGCCCACCTTGTCGATGGGATCCCAGTGCACGGTGCCCTTGTCGGCGTCGGCGCGGTAGCTGCAGGCGTACCTCATCTGGAGTGATAGCTTGCCCACGCCCGCCTTCTTGAGCACCCAGCGGTAGCCGCCGTTATGGGGTTCGAACTGCTCCAGGTCGGGGAAATGGGATACCGAACGCGGTACGTCGGACAGCACCGCGAAGACCTCTTCCGGCGGCGCTGGGACCTGGATCGAACGCTGGTAATCGGAGTGTAGGGCGAGCATGAAGACAACCTCCTGAAAAACGTGCCAATGCAAGCTTGACGGCTTGCCTACCAAGCGGTAGGCTACCAGCTAACATTAGGTAGTTCAAGAGAGAGGTTCAACCGATGGCTTACGACGATTCAGGGCGCCCCGTAGACGTCCGAGCCCGCATCCTCGTGGAGGCGACGCGCCTTTTCGGCGAACAGGGCTACGAGGGTACCTCAATCCAGCAGGTCGCGGACGCCGTAGGCGTCAGGAAACCTTCTTTGCTCTATCATTTTACATCCAAGCTGGAGCTCCACGCGGCGGTCATCGACCAGCTGCTGGCCCACTGGAAGGACGTCATCCCCAGCCTGCTGGCGGCCTCCCGCAGCGGCCACGACCGCTATTCGGCAGCCATCATGGCCCTAGTAGAATTCCTCCAGGAGGACCCCAACCGCGCCAAGCTGGCCGTGCGCGAGCTGATGGACCGGCCGGTGGAAGCTCGGGACCGCATCGCCGAGCACATCAGCCCCTGGTTGCCCATCGTCACCGACTACATCCGCATGGGCCAGTCCACCGGCGTCGTCAAGAAGGAGGTGGATCCCGAGTCCTATGTGATCCACGTGATCCTGATGGTGGTGGGCACCGTCGCCATGAGTGGCGTCAGCTCCGCCTTCAGCGAATCCCAGGACGACGGCCCCGATCCCCTCAAACCTATGATCGACGAGATGGTGCGCATCGCCCGCGACGCCCTGTTCGTCGAGACCGAATGATCCCCGCACCGGAGACATCCCCATGGCCAACTTCTACGACGACAACGAAGATCTGAAGTTCTACGTCGACAAGCACCTCGACTGGGAACCGCTGGTCAAGCTCACCGAGTACAACTGGAAAGCCGAGGACGGCTTCAAGAACACCGAGGAGGCGCTGGAGTTCTACCGCTCCGTGCTGGACATGATCGGCAACTTCGTCGCCGACGAGATCGACCCCCACACCGCCCAGATCGACCGGGAGCACCCGACGCTCAAGGACGGCATCGTGGAGTTCCCGCCGGTGCTGCAGAACATCTTCGACCAGATCAAGGCGCTGGAGTTGCACGGCATGTGCATCCCCCGGGAGCTGGGCGGGATGAACTGCCCGCTCACCGTGCTGATGCTGTCCACCGAGCTCATCGCCCGCGCCGACGTGTCCATCGCGGCCCACAACGACTTCCACGGCGGCATCGCCATGGCCATGCTGCTGTTCTCGATCATCGAGGGCACCACCGAGTTCGACGCCGAGAACAACGTCATCACCAAGACCCGCTTCGCCGACGAGATCGCCGAGATCCTCACCGGCGACGCCTGGGGCAGCATGGACATCACCGAGCCCGGCGCCGGCAGCGACATGGCTGCCATGCGGACCAAGGGTGAGGTGGACGAGGACGGCAACTGGACCGTCACCGGCCAGAAGATCTTCATCACGTCCGGCCACGGTAAGTACCACTTCGTCATCGCCCGCACCGAGGAGACGGACGCCGAGGACGCCTTCGCCGGCCTCAAGGGCCTGTCCATGTTCCTGGTGCCCACCTTCGAGGACGGCCCGGACGGGCGTACCCATCTGGCCACCTTCGACTCCCTGGAGGACAAGCTGGGCCACCACGGCTCGGCCACCGTGGCCATCAACTTCGACCAGACCCCGGCCCACCTGGTGGGGGGGCGCGGCGACGGCTTCAAGCTGATGCTGTACCTGATGAACAATGCGCGCGTGGGCGTGGGGTTCGAGGCGCTGGGCATCTGCGAGGCCGCGTACCGGCTCGCCGTGGACTATGCGGCTGAGCGGGAGAGCATGGGCAAGACCATCGACCGCCACGAGATGATCGCCGACTACCTCGACGAGATG